>DGRU01000103.1:0-61449 GCA_002390025.1 Lachnospiraceae bacterium UBA4380 | reverse complement strand
GGCGGGGAGATCGGCGGGGAGATCGTTTCGGAGTGGGTCGGTTCTTATGCAGATGTCGATCAGGAGCTCTTCGGGATAGTCTGTGTTCAGGTAGTAGTCATTATTGCCGCAGACTATGTAACAGGGGAGGCTGCCGGCGGCGGCGAGCACGGCATCTTTTTCCGCTTCCTGATCACCGGCGATCAGGACCGCGTCGACACGGTCCATTTTCAGGATCGCAAGGCGGAGATTGTCAGTGTAGGTATGGATGTCTGAACAGACCAGAAGCTGAAGCATAGGTGCGTTCCTTTCTGCTTACAGCAATGTTTTACAGCAGTGTTTTGCAGCAATATATTGCGGCAATGTTTTACGTCAGTGTTTTGCAGCAATATTTTACGGCAGTGTTTTGCAGCAATATTTTACAGCAGTGCTTTACAGCAATATTTTACGGCAGTGCTTTACAGCAATATTTTACAGCAATGTTTTACAGCAGTGCCTGCAGGCCCAGGATCAGGTGGGCTGCCGCAAAGGTATAAGGGCCGGTGCGCGAGATCTCTATGTCGGACGGAATGTAGCAGCTTTCGTTTGCCGCCGGGGAACGAAGATCCCGGGAGAGGATCTCTGAGGTGCGGCGGTAAATATCGTCCATATCGCGGCGGCTGAGGTCGCCGTTTTTGCGGGCGGCTGCGAGAGCCTGCATGGCGTATGCGGAGGCAATGTGCTTCCAGGGGGTATGGGCTATGTAAGAGCCGCCTGCGTATGTCCCGTCGATGCACTCGACTTCCACCTGGCATTTCTCGGTGACAAAACGGGTATAGATGAAGTCGGCAGCGGCGCGGGGATCATAGTCTCCGGCAATCTCCCTGCGGAGCGCGCGGGGCAGATCATAGTAGAGGAGGAGATACATTGCCGTGACGGTCAGGCGGGGGGCATCAGAAGGGCTGTAGCCGAAGGTGCCGCCCCGGTTTTTTTCGTAGATAGAGATCAGGAACTGGCGGAAGGCGTCCCCCTCTTCGGGACGCTCCAGATAGCCGTACTGATAGAGGGCGCGAAGAGCCCACCAGGTGTTGACAAAGCGGCATTCTTTTTTGTCTGCGCGGAGGATGAGGGGACCCCATCCGTTTTCAGCATGCAGAAACCAGAGATTGGCCGCGATATCATCGTAGAGGTCAAAGGAATCGATGACGTCTGTTGAATTCTTCTTTTCCAGGGCGACCAGGCTCAGCAGCATGGAAGTGTTGATGACCGTCGGCCGGTTCACGGTGCGGCTGGCAAGGCCTGTCGGGACTACCGCCTCGGTAAGCGTCTGGAAGGCATTGCGGTAGGATTCGCGTTTCCTGTCGAGATAGCCTGAGCCGCGCAGGGCCAGAAGGCCTTCGCAGGTGTTGGCGTACTGGGGCTCGGAAGCAGTTCCGGTAATCCCCCAGTGTGCGGGGCGGGACAGGAGCCAGTTGAGAAGAAAACGCTGCTGTTTCCGGATCTGCTGCCGGATCTTCCTCTGGGTGGAAAGCCTGAAATGCAGGTTCTGTGCAAAGCGGCAGACCGGAGGCGTGATCAGAAACCAGATCAAAAGAGCGATCACAGCTGCGGCCAGCAGGTCGGCGAGGGGCAGGGCACCGAGATTCACGGACCTGATCTCCATGCCCGCGGGAAGGAAGCGGCGTGCGTAGAAGAGTGCCGCTGTAGGGACGATGGTGATTAGAAGGCGTAGAAGAGTGATCATGGCGGGTGCTCCTGTCGGGATCCTGCGGCATCAAATGATGCTGCGGGGGACATACACTGCACGAAAAACAATATTGCAGCGATGAAGGGGTTGTCAGTTGATAAGTTGAAAAAAGATCAATGTATTATCTGCAGAATCTGCTATACTGTAATGGCGTCATAAGACAGAACGTGGCGGCGCCTTTCCTGATTCATGACTCGCTTTATGACTTGGGGAAGGAGATACTCCCGAAATCAAACATGTCGCCCATAGTGAAGGTGTGGTCGGAAAAGGCGTCGATGACCAGCTTGCGCAGGCGGTCAAAGGATTTGCTGTCCCGGCTCTCCACGTACAGGCGGGAAGTTGTGCGGGCATCAGCAAGACCATCGTGCTCACGTCCCGAGAAATCGAGTCCTGCCAGTGTGACTGCACGGCCCAGATTCAGACTTTTTTCCAGGTGCAGCAGTTCGCCGAATTCCTGCTGGAAATCATGCCAGTGGTTGAGCATATAGGGCAGGCCGGCTATGTCCTGAAGATTTTTGAGCCGGGTCTCATTCAGAATCTGCCAGATATCACTGTCGCTCCAGGAATAGATTTCGTAGGACTCTCCGCACCATTCAATGAAACGGGGAAGTACTTCCGTCAGAGGCGCGGCGTCTTCGATATCCTGTGTGGTAATACCGGTCAGCTTTCGGAACTTTGCATAGATTTTTGTGACATAGGCAGGATGCACAAATTCACAAAAGCTTGAAATCTCCTCATTGCTGTCGTTGAGCATGACAGCGCCGATTTCGATGATTTCCTGTGTGCAGATCTGTCGTTCTTCCTCATAACTGTGGGGAATCGGGTGCATTTCAAGGTCGATGAAAACTTTATTCATAAACTAATGCTCTCCTTGGGTGTTGCCGAAAAATACCAATCTGGTACTGTGGTGCCGTAATATTGTATCGGCATAGGATACTGCGGCAGGCCTGCGGATATGTCTAAAAGGATAGCAGGTCCTCTTCAGGAATCGGTCGCAGCATACTGTGATTGTATCATACTTCTGTATTGTGAACCATGCCATTATACCACAAATGAAATATATATAGATGATATTTATAAAAATAGATCAGAGAAGTAATTATTCTCCGCGCATTTTAACACATTTTAACAAAGGCAATTCTAAGGTTAGCGGCAGTATTATCTGTTTATGTGAACTGCAGAAAACAGTGATTTGTCTATTCCCGCATCTGATCTGCTTTGGACTGAGAGGTAAATATGAAGAAAACAGGCGTTTCCACATCCGGTGTTTTTACTATTAAAGAGTACCTGATGGATGAAAAAACAGATATTCCCATGCTGATCCGCCGGCTGCAGGCCGGTCCGGAGACCATTCAGGAGATTGTCTCCTATGTATTTGAGGGTGATGATCCGCTGCAGATCGATGCGAGGTCCTTCAGCGTGGAAGAGTTCCTCAAGCAGTATCCGCAGATGCAGTCCTATGGACCGGGTCTTGCCTTTGATGTTGTCATCCGCACGGAGGGACAGCCGGTGACAGTGGAACTGACACAGGGCGAGCCGATCGTCTGCACCAATTCACTCGACAAGGAAGTCGAGCTGGAGGATCTGCTGGGTATGCCGGACGGTGATGCTGCGGAGCATGAGGAGAACCCTGAAGCAGCAGATTCCGGGGCGGCCCCGGAGCAGGGTGTGCCGGATATGACACCGGCGGAACTTCTCGAAATACTGCGTGTAGCGGAGCGCCTCAAATGCCACACACGTCACTGCGATACATCCAGCGGCAGACGGGAGAGCGTTGCAGAGCACAGCTGGCGGGCGGCTCTTCTGGCCATGCTCCTCTCCGGAGTCAGTGACTTCCGCAGTTTTGACATGAACAAAGTGATCCGGATGTGCCTGATCCATGATCTGGGCGAGGCCTTCACGGGCGATATCCCGACATTTGAAAAGACATCGGAGCACACGGACGCGGAACTGACTGCCCTCGATAAGTGGGTCGGCGGATTTCCCGAGGCACAGCGCAGGGAATTCGAGGGGCTCTATGCCGAGATGAAAGCAATGGAGACGCCGGAAGCCCGTCTCTATAAAGCCATTGACAAAATAGAGGCGGTCATCCAGCATAATGAGTCGGACATCAAGTCCTGGCTTCCGCTGGAGTACGACCTGCAGATGACCTATGGGCAGGAGGAGGCGAAGATCTCCCCCTGGTTCCAGGCCCTTCGGGCACAGGTTGACCTCCAGACAGAAGAGAAAATAGCGGAATCGAAGGGAATGTAAGATGAAAAACTGAGAAGACGGGCTTTAAATATGGTACAATACTCGTAACTGTTCAAAACCTCGGGTGCCGGACAGTACCCGGTTTTGATTTTGTGAGAATATATGACTATGTAGATTTGCAGATTTATCGATTAGCAGATTTATAGATTTGCAGATTTAGTGATTTGCAGATTTAGTGATTTGCAGATTTATTGATTTGCAGATTTATTGATTTGCAGATTTATAGATTTGCAGATTAATGGATTAACAGATTTATGAATTGACAGATTTATGAATTGACAGATTTATGGATTAACAGAAAGGAAAGCAGTGTGGCCAAGGTGATAGCTGAGCCCAAATTCCGGCATGAACTCAAGTATCTGTGCTCTGCGGCAGAACTGAAGATGCTGGAAGTGAGGCTGCAGAATGTGATGAGACCGGATCCCCATACAGACGAGAACGGATGTTATCTGATCCGGAGCACATACTTTGATGATCTTTATGACAGGTGTCTGAATGAAAATGAGAGCGGCGTGAGCCCTCGTGAAAAATGGAGGGTGCGCATTTACAACGCCAGCGAGCGGCGGATCTCGCTGGAGTGCAAGCGCAAGGAATACGGCATGATCCAAAAGAAGAGCTGCCGGATCACGCGTGAGCAGTATGAGCGCATGATCAGGCTGGAGCCCATTCCCATCACTCCGGATAATCCCCCGCTTTTGAACCGCATGCTCCTGCAGCAGCGCACGCAGCTGATGCAGCCCAAGGTGATCGTGCAGTACCTTCGCAGGCCCTTTGTCTGCGACGAGGGAAACGTGCGTGTGACCTTTGATATGAATATTACATCGTCTCCGTCTTTTGACCGCTTCTTCGAGGAAAACATCGATGAGCGGCCGGTACTCTCCAAAGGACTGCATCTGCTGGAAGTCAAGTTTGACGAGTACCTCCCGGATTACATCTATCACGCGATCCAGATGACCAATATGCGGCTGGAGACTTTTTCAAAATATTATCTTTGCAGGACTTACAATTTACAGGGATTTATGCTTTGAGACAGAAAGTGAATCCGCTGAAGATAAAAAATAAGAACATATTGAAAGAGAGGAAGAGTAATGTCATTTTCTGATATTTTTAAAAAATCATTTTTGCAGGGCTATTCAACAATCGAGCTGGGAACCAAGGGCATCATCGTGGCGCTTTGCTTCTCACTTGTACTGGGCGTCTATATTTTCTTCTGCTACAGGCTTTTGACCAGAAGGACCTTCTACTCCAAGAACTTCAATATTTCTCTGGTCTGCATGTCCCTGATTACGACAGCGATCATTCTGACGATCCAGTCGAGCGTCGTTGTCTCCCTCGGTATGGTCGGTGCTCTCTCCATTGTCCGTTTCCGTACGGCGATCAAGGAGCCCATGGATCTGGTATTTTTGTACTGGGCCATCAGTGTCGGTATCATCTGCGGCGCAGGCCTGTCTGAGATCGCGATCATACTCTCAGTCGTGGTAACCCTGGCAGTGCTGGTCCTGAACCGCATCCCGCTGGGACGCGCGCCCATGATCCTGGTCATCAATGCCGAGAACGACAAGGAGACCAATAAGGCGATCCGCCAGATCGTCCGCAAATACAGCCGCTATTACACAGAGAAGTCCAGGAATATCTCGGGCGGACAGCTCAATCTCGTGATCGAGCTCGGTGTGAATGCCGGCGACGACCTCACCGCAGACCTCTCCAGTCTGCGCTCGATCCACTCTGTATCGCTTCTGTCCCATGACGGAGAAGTGACATTCTGACAGAGGAGCATTCCCTGACAGAAGGACAGACCCTTTTTAACAGAAAGACAGAATCCTGTTTGGAAAAAAAGATATAATTCTTATTTGGCAGAGAGGCAGAATCCTTTTTCGACAAACAGATACTATTAGATACGATCCTTTTCCGGCAGAGAGACAGAATCCTTTTTGACAAAAAGAGTAAATCTTTCTCTGACGGAGCAGGAAAAATAAAGCCTGAGAGAGGTCCTTCGGGACCGGAGTAATCCTATGGTTATTTCTCAATATGATTATCAGATGTATCAGGATGAGATTGCGGAGCTGCGTGAGGAAATGACGCAGCTCCTCATTTCAATGGAACTCTACCATCAGACCCATACGCTGAGCGAATTCAACCGCTGGTGGGATGAAGAGGGACGCCAGCGGAGGTATTTCGACTGCAAGGGCAGGATCGAGCAGATCCAGAGTTTTCTGGCCTACGCCCAGGTCATTGAGGAGGAACACCCCAAGATGCGCAGAGGCGGGATCGGGCAGCATCATTACGATTCCGGAATTGAGCAGTGGTGATAGAAAGTACGGCTGATCCGGCTTCGGACAGGAGACGGGCTGTATTGCTGTCCTGTGAAGCTGTTCTTCATTGCGGTCCGGTGAAGTTGTCCGGTGAAGTTGTCCGGTAAAATGGAGAGAACTGCATGATCAAAATGATAGTGACGGATATTGACGGAACGCTTCTGCCTGAAGCCATGCCAGTGCCGCCGGCAGATGTGACCCGGGTGATCGGCAGGCTCCTGGATCTGGGAGTGCGGATCGTGCTCGCGAGCGGAAGGCCCTATTCGAGCCTGCGGAATCTGTTCCCGGAGCTGCGCGGGAGACTGACCTATCTGTGCTCCAACGGAAGCGTGGTCATGGAGGGGGAGAAACCCCTTGCCGCCATTTCCATCGGCAGTCCCAAGGAGATTTCAAGGGCTCTGGACTTTGCCAGAGGCAGAAACGAGGCCTGGCATATCGATTCCTGGGCAAAGGCCTACACAGAGTGCACAGATCCCGCCTATCTGGATATGATCAGAGGTGTTGGTGTTGAGATCGAAAGGGTAGACGATGTAGAGGCGCTGGGCGTTCCTCTGACCAAGCTCAGCATCGTGTATCCGGACGGTCCGGACGCCCACTTTGAGGATCCGGACCTGGATCCCTTTAAGGAAATCTTCTCTGTGGCACCGGCGGGCCTTGTGTTCATGGATTTTAATAAGCAGGGCGTCAATAAGGGAAGCGCTGTGAAGAATCTCTGTGATACCTTCGGGATCAGGCAGGATGAGTATATGGTCTTCGGCGATGCGATGAATGATCTGACAATGCTGGAACCGGCCAGGAACAGTTGGTGCTCGGAGCGGTCTGTGCCGGCAGTAAAGGCCGTATGTGCCCATACATTTGCGCCGCCTGAAGAGGGCGGCGTCCTGAAAATACTGCAGGCACTGGCCGATGAAATGAGCGGCAGCCGTTGAAAGCGCGTATTAGATATTTAAAAGTAAGTAAAAGGCTGACAGACAGAGCGGTAGCCGTTGAAAAAGCGGATCAGATACTGTAAAGGCAGATTAAAGGCTGACATATAACAGGTGGCAGAAAACAAGTAAGCGTGTGTAAAAGGAGGATTTCAGTGATGAAACACATCGGATGCTTTGCGACACTTAAAGAAGAAAAAAATCACCTGTGCCGCCTCAAGGGCGACGAAATGTATGAGGCGCTCAACGAGATGATCGCGGCTTCAAAGCATATCGTCTTTTTCGGCGGTGCCGGCGTTTCCACAGAGAGCGGAATCCCGGATTTCCGCAGCAAGGACGGCCTCTACAATCAGCACGATGTGCGGTTTGACGCCTATCAGCCCGAATATCTGCTGAGCAATCCCTGTCTGGAGCGCGAGCCCAAGGTCTTCTACGAGTTCTACCGCCAGAAAATGGATGCGCGCGGCATTCAGCCCAACAAGGCCCATTACAAGCTGGCCGAGATGGAGGCAAAGGGAAAGCTGGACGGCGTTATCACCCAGAACATAGACGGTCTGCACCAGCTGGCCGGCAGCAAGGTGGTCTATGAGGTCCATGGATCCACACTCCGCAACTACTGTGACCGCTGCGGAAAGACCTATCCTTCGGATGCCATCTATGAGAGCGAGGAGGCTGTGCCTCACTGCAGCTGCGGCGGCAAGATCCGTCCTGATGTCACCCTCTACGGAGAGATGCTCCCCGAGGATGCATGGGCAGGAGCAGGCAGACTGATCTCCAGGGCAGACCTTCTGATCGTCGGCGGAACCTCTCTGACAGTATATCCGGCTTCCTCCCTGGTAAGCTCCTACCGCGGCAAATATCTCGTGATCGTCAACAGGGACAGGACCGGCCGGGACAGCTATGCTGATCTGGCCTTCCACGACAGCATCGGTGAGGTCTTCTCCCATATCAACCTGGATTGAGTTTTTCCGGTTTGGCAATCTGCAGTCAAAACATCGTTAATCTTAGAGTAACGATCATTGATCATAGTTATATCGTAAAGTTATACGTATAGTTTTATCATATTGTCATAAAGGGAGTGGTATGTTCGGAATTAAATGGGAAAAAAGAGATTTGAAAAGGGCTGTGGTCGTCGCGATTGCATCAGTTCTGATGGCCCTGAATATCAAGACATTTGTGAGGACAGGAGGACTGTACCCCGGCGGCGCGACCGGACTGACAATTTTGATCCAGAGAATTGCACAGCAGTACTTTGGACTGGACCTCCCTTTTTCCATCATCAATATTCTGCTCAACGCATTCCCGGTCTACATAGGATTCCGCTATATCGGAAAGAAGTTCACCCTTTTTTCCTGTGAAATGATCCTGCTGACCAGCGTGATGACAGACCTGATCCCCGGGCGTCCGATCACCTATGACACCCTTTTGATCAGTATTTTCGGCGGTCTCATCAACGGCGCCGTGATGACCATGTGCCTGCGCGTCAATGCGACGACGGGAGGAACGGACTTTATTTCCATTTACATGTCACAGAAGACAGGAATGGACAGCTTCAACACGATCCTTGGCTTCAATGCGGTCATCCTGCTGGCGGCGGGCTATTTCTTCGGCTGGGACAAGGCACTGTACTCCATCATTTTCCAGTATACTTCCACCCAGACGCTCCATCTGCTCTACCGCAACTACCAGCAGGAGACGCTGTTCATCGTCACAGACAAGTGGGACGAGGTCAAAAACATGATCCACGATACCACACATCACGGTGCCACGATCTGGGCAGCAGAGGGCGGATATAAGGAAGAGTGGAGAAACGTCGTATATTCTGTAGTGGCAAGCTCCGATGTAAAACATGTCACCGCCGAGATCCGCAAGATCGATCCCAACGCCTTTATCAACTCAATTCCGACCACGAGGATCATCGGACGTTTCCACCAGCAGAAGAGAGATTGATAAAGCATATACGGGAAATGAGATGAAAGTAGAATTTAAATTCATGTCAAGAGACGGGCATACGCCCATCCATGCGGTGAGATATATTCCGGATTCGGGAAAGGTCAGGGCAGTCCTGCAGATCACGCATGGTATGACAGAGTATATCGAACGGTACGGCACCTTCGCCAGGTATCTCAACGAGCACGATATCCTGGTTGTAGGTCATGACCACATCGGCCACGGACAATCTGTCCGGACAAAGGAGGACTGGGGCTTTTTTTCCTACGGCAGGCCGGCGAAGACCCTGGTACAGGATATGCATCAGCTGCGGCTGAAAACGCAGAAGATTTACGGAGATGTCCCCTATTTTATGCTGGGACACAGTATGGGATCCTTTCTGCTGCGCAGATATCTGTCCTCCCGCGGCAAGGGCCTGAGCGGGGCCATCATCATGGGGACGGGATTTACGCCTCCCCGCATGTCGGCCTTCGGAATCGGCCTGACAAGGCTCCTCTCAAAAACGTACGGATGGTATCACCGCAGCACCCTGCTGACGAAAATTGCCCTGGGCTCCAATAAGCGCTTTGATATGACCGGTCAGCACCCGGAGAACAGCTGGCTGACAAAAGACGCGGAAATCGCGGCATGGTATTATCAGCAGCCCGCCTGTACCTTTACCTTCACACTGAACGGGTATCTGGCACTGTTTGATACAGTGGAGTACTGCTGTCTGCAGGAGAATGCAGACCGTATTCCAAAGGATCTGCCCATACTCCTTGTCTCCGGTGCGGATGACGGAGTCGGCAATTACGGAAAAGGCGTGAGAAAAGTCCGGAAGATGCTTGAAAAGGCAGGAATCAGGGACCTCAAGATGGTCCTGTATGAGAACGACCGGCACGAGATCCTCAATGAGACCGATCGGTACAAGATTTTTGCGGACCTTCTGGAATGGATGGAAGCAAGGATGTAAAAACAGGAAGCCGGCAGGCACAGGGACGCTGTCCGGCAGACAGACCCTGCCCGGAACCGAAGGCGCGCGCCAAATATGGTGAGAAGATTAAAACAAATTGGTGTATTCCTGTGACTTCGGTCACTGAAAAAAGAAAAACAGATACAGCAAAGGAGAGACAGTAGGTGGCAGTCTATACAGTAACAAAATCCTATCATACAAAAGGCAATATGGGCATGATCGATGTGACCGGCGATTTTCAGAGCGCCGTTGACGAAGCCTGCCGGGAAAAGAAGATCCGCAGCGGTATCATTACCGGTTTTACGACCGGCGGTGTGGCGGCTCTGACCACGTTGGAATTCGAACCCGGGCTTGTGGGCCACGATGTGCGGGAAGCCATGCAGGGCATCGCCCCCTACAGGGACGAAAACGGACATGTCCGCTATTACCACCATCACAACACCTGGGGCGATGACAACGGATCCTCCCACATCCATTCCCTGATCATGTCCCCCTTTATCACGGTCCCCTTTGTGAACGGGCGGATTACCGTCGGCCCCTGGCAGAACCTCACACTGGTGGAGTGTGACACCAGAAACCGGGAGAGAGACATCGTCTTCCAGGTCATGGGAGAATAATAATCGCTCCGACACACCCAAGGAGCGGATGTACCGAAGGCGGCGGACGCACTGCAATGAGTGCAGGACGCATCAAAGGAGTGCCCGGGTCACCCCCCTGCTGCGGGAGACATGGGTGACCTTTTCCAGAAAACAGGGGTCGGGTCACCCCCTGCTGCGGGAGACATGGGTGATCTTTTCCAGAAAACAGGTGCCGGGTCACCCCATATCCGGTGGAATTATTTTCAGACATTAGGGAGAAGTATGTAAAAATTAGTACAAACGGCAAAAAAAGCGCGGGGTGCCAACGGCTGCTGGCATCCCGCGCTTTCAAAATTCCGATTTTAGAGGTTGTTGTAAGATTGAACTTTTTCAGCTAATGCAACAATCTCTCTTTATATCTTGCTGCTTTTGTGGTGTACCACAATTTTCAGGATGTTCTGTATCAGCAATTTTCAGGGATCAGATCTCAATCTTTGCACCCATCAGTTTTGCGAACTCGCGGACGATGGCGGTGTCGCCGGGCCATGCGGGAGCGGTGACGAGGTTGCCGTCGACAACAGCCTGGTCTACCGGAACTTCAACATAAGTTCCGCCGGCAAGTGTGACGTCCGGACCGACTGCGGGATATGCGGTTGCCTTATAACCCTTGAGGACACCGGCTGCAGCGAGGACCTGCGGGCCGTGGCAGATTGCCGCGACGGGCTTTTTGGCTGCAAAGAATTCGCGCACGATCTCCAGGACACGCGCATTCAGGCGGATATATTCCGGTGCGCGGCCGCCGGTAATGAACAGGCCTTCGTAGTCTTCTGTTTTGACAGCGTCAAAGTCGGCTGTCAGAGCAAAGTTGTGGCCTCTGAGTTCTGTGTAAGTCTGTTCGCCGAGGAAGTCATGGACTGCAGTTGCAACGGTTTCTCCGGCCTTTTTGTCAGGGCAGACAGCGTCTACCTGATATCCGAGGACGCCCAGCGCCTGGAAAGGAACCATAGTTTCATAATCTTCCGTAAAATCACCGCATAACAATAAAACCTTTTTTGCCATTGTGAAATCCTCCTTAATAATGGTGACTGTCATGCCTGCCGGGCAGCAGCTGCATGACATCGAAAATGAAACAAAACCTTGCTGGTAAAACTGGCTGATACGCTGAAAAATCATATGAAACAGACCTGTTGATCGTCGGGAGAGTCATGTGATTTTGCAGCAGTTACAGACAAATCTATTATAGCAACGCGGGGGAAAATTCACAATGACCATGTGCCTGCAGAGGGTGCCGGGAGGGTGCGGGAAGGAAGGAAAACAGCTGTCCTGCAGAAGGGAAAGAAAATATTTGACAAAGGATAAATATAGATTGTACAGCAGTACACCTTGGGGCAAAAGGCAGTAGTTGTTTATACCTGTGGGCGAAGCTCATAATAAGGGGCACGCTCGTAAGGTGCTCGTAAGAGGTACGGTATCCGGAAACCTGAAGATTGTTTTGTGAATATATGATATTATCGTATTAGCTGCAGGAAGAAGATCAGTCGCATTGGCAGGGGCCGAAAGGTACCTGCTGATACAGCGGCAGCAGGACTTTCGATTTGAGTGAAAGGCATAATTTATATTTCAAAACAAAGAACGGTTATGTAAAAACTGGAACCACATTACAGGATGATCAGGGATATAAGGTAGAACAATGGATTTCAGACAAGTAATCTTGAAAACACAATTTACCATAGCAATGCTGACAGCTCCATTGTCAGTCGTTTTTTTCTTTGCAGGAGGCCTGGACGGAAAAAAGATACTATGCATGCCAGTATCAATTGCAGCAGTCATACTGCTTATTCTGGCATTCAGGTTTCCATCCAGCCCGTTGGCTGTTTTTTTTGCGGGAGCAGGCTCGGTCGGGTCATTTCTGTGTTTCATGTCACTGCCGAACATAATGCCCTGGGCGGGAGGAGATTTTGCACTCTCTGGCCCGGTAGGCTCTTTTTTAGGCGTGCTCCAGGGTTTAATCAGGATAATCGACCTTATTACCTGTGTTTTTTTTCTTGTTATTTGCAGAGACGAGATTAATGAACGGCAGGAGCAGAGGAGACAGATATTACAAAAGGAATCTTTAGCGATAAACAATGATGATCAGCTGCAAAGGGATTTGGCAGAGTTCCTCAGGCCCGATATAACTTTATATGCTTTTTTGCTTACATTTTTTGTGATCGCGACAATCATAACAAGCCCTTCAATTAAGGAGAGTATAATTGAAGGAGAGAAAGGTTTATGGATAATTCTTGCGATTATGCCTGTATCTGTAGTTTACTCTGCTGTGTTACTTTTCAAGCCGATTCTTACTCATCGTCTTTATATTAAGCGCCTGTCGGAATCCGGCGAGCTTGCCTTGATGACGAAGGATTTTACCTGTGGGGAAAAGTATCTCGAATATGACCTTGTCTTGGGACAGGTCTATCTTTTCAGGAGAGAATCCGGAAGAGTATACAAGTACAGCGATATTGTTGAAATATATCATGTATGGAGTGACTATATTGGTGCACACAGTAGTCCATATTGGAATCTGTGCATGAAGACAGTGGATGAAAAGGCTTTTCTTCTGACTAAGCTTTCTTTCCCGAGAACGAAAGAAAACTATTTTGATAAAGTACTCCCTTTGATTCTGAAGATTAGAAGCAGAAATGCAGATATTATTGTAAGTCCGCTGACGTCTTTCAGGGAGTGACGATTAGGAAACCCGGGATGTGAAACGGGGCTGAAACTTCTGAAGGTAACTGCTTACTGCCGCCTGTCTGTGGAACAAAATGAGCAGGAAAGGTGGATCTGAGCTTTCATAGCTTTCCTTGGTTGGTATGGTGAAAAAGTTGTTGTAACAGAATAATGAGACAACAGATTTACGGCACTTATTCAGAAATGAAAGGTGCCGGTTTTTTTATTTTACAGTTTTCGAAAACGGTGTACCAGGCTCGAATTTAGACGAGTACGGATCATCACACGAAATAAGCTCCCTGATAAAAGACTGAAATCTGTAATTCTCCTGTAAATCTATAAATCGCAAGACAGCCTGGCAGAAAACGGCATTGACATTTTGTGGCATTAGATGGATAATATTCGATAATACGGAATTCACAAATAAGATAATATCAAGGGTTCTATAAATGAGGTGGAAATGTACAGCAGGGTAATGACAGGGGCAGTGCATGGCGTCGGCAGCTATCTGCTGCGGGTGGAGACAAATATTTCCAACGGGCTTCCAGCCTTTCATATGGTCGGGTTCATGAGCAGTGAAGTGCGGGAGGCAGGGGAGCGCGTCCGCGTTGCCTTGAAAAATACAGGGATTCCATTGCCGGCCTCGCGGATCACGGTCAATCTGGCCCCGGCGGATATTCCCAAGCGGGGGATCGTGATCGATCTGCCGGTGGCAGTGGGAGAACTGATCTGCATGGAAATGCTGCGCCAGGAGGATTTTGAGGATGTGCTGGTCGCGGGCGAACTGGGGCTGAACGGAGAGATCCGCCCGGTGCGGGGTGTGCTCCCCATCGTGCAGACAGCAAAGTCATCCGGCATCCGTCTCTGCATCCTGCCGGCGGACAATCTGGAGGAAGGGGCTGTTGTAGACGGGATCAAGGTGGTCGGCGTGCGGACTTTAAACGAGCTGATCATGTATATGACGGCGTCACCCCGGAAGCGGGACCGGCTCCTGCCGCCGGGAACGGTCGATGTTGAGGCCCTGTTTGAAAAGGAATCCAGGCAGCCGGCAGAGGTGGATATGGCAGATGTGCGGGGACAGGCAGTGGCGAAAAAAGCTATGGAGATCGCCGCGGCGGGGTTTCACAACATGCTGATGATGGGTCCTCCAGGCACGGGCAAATCCATGCTGGCAAAATGTATGCCCGGCATCATGCCTCCCCTGACCTTCGAGGAGAGCATGGAGGTCTCGGCAGTCTACAGTGTGGCGGGTCTTCTGGGGCAGGGGGAACCCCTGGTCCTGCGCCGGCCTTTTCTGGCTCCGCACCATTCCATTACCAGGGCGGCTCTGGTGGGGGGCGGCATGGTCCCGTCGCCCGGACAGATCTCTCTGGCCCACAGAGGCGTGCTTTTCCTTGATGAGCTGCCGGAATTCGGGAGGGAGCAGCTGGACCTCCTGCGCCAGCCTCTGGAAGATCACGAGGTGACAATCGTGCGGCAGTCGGGCAGCTATCGCTATCCCTCCCGCTTTATCCTGCTCGGCGCATGCAATCTCAGTACATAAACGTAAATACGGATTAATTTTAGGGGTTCAGAATGCAGGTATTGCTACGGCTGTAAACCCCTTAGAATAAGGGCTCTCTGGGATTGGCAGTTAGAATCGAATCCCGGAATCCGCCTGTGTGCAGAAGAGCCGGAGAAGGAAGCACTATTCCGGCATGAGTTTTTTAAGAGTATCTGCATACCCTGTTAACGATTGCTCGGGGGTATCGTTATATAGTTAAATCGTTATCTTGTTACGGAGGACTGATATGAGGACAGAACGAGAACTTAAGATCCACGAGATGAGCGGATACCACTACAAACCTACGCCTACGATTATGCTCAAAGGGCAGTGGCTGTCGGCTTTTGGATTTGAGGCAGGGAGCCGCGTCAAGGTCTGTTGCGAAAAAGACTGTCTTACCATCAAGCCATTGACAGAAGAAAAGCCCCAGAGCCATGCTGACTCCGGGGCGGGGATGGGTAAGCTTATCAGAAGGTAGGGGTATTATCCAGGAATTCAGTCACGAGTTCCTGGAGTTTTTTTGTCTGCGATCCGACGGTGCTGGTCGCTTTTTTCAGTTCCCTCGCGGATTCGCTCTTGGAGTATTCATCGACCAGAAGCTGTGCAAGGGATGCCAGCTTGGGATTTCTCTCCTCCACAAAGGCAACGAACCTGTCGCTCATTTCAATGTACGTGTCGGCGGCATAATACCCAGGAGGCGATGCAATCTCAAAGTTCTCAATCTCACCCTCCTCGTTTTCCTGGTCAAGGCACGAAACTGTGATAGTGGTATGCGCATGGCGGTAGGGTTCGTAGACGCAGCCTTCGCATTCGACAGGGATAGTCTTAGGCAGATTACTACCCGGAGTATAATCAGGATTGGCAATCCGGCACGGGCATCTCTTGAGGCCACCATGACCGTTGGGAATCTGGCATCTGCCATCTTGCTTGGCATCTGCCTGCTCGTTCAATTCATCCTTGATGAGATTAAGGTAGATCTGGCGCTGGGAATCAGATGAAGTGTGCAGGAATGTGATTTTTCCGTGAGACCCCTCTATCTGCTTCCGGCAGGGTACGAAGACCGCCCGGAAATTGCGATAGCCAAGGCGCGCCCAGCCGACCTCAAGGCCGTTCTCCCTGGCATATGTGATGATAGATTCATCCGTGACTTCCATCGGGAAGAAGTAATCAGGCTCATTGGTAATGGGATTGATGCGAACGTTATTTGCCATAATTTGTCGTCTCCTTTGCATTTCGTTTTGCGAAATCCGCCAGAGCCGACATCTATCCGTCAGAAGACAAAAAGAAACGGCAGTACGAACCCACTATCCCCCCGTTTGGGGATAATGGATTCCGCACTGCCGTCGAGCGTTCTGGCGGATCCTCTGCTCAATATTGTTTTGTTACGCTGCTTTGGTAATGTTCTCGATGTTCAGAGTTCCATCGGGATTAGCGGTGATGCGAGTAATGCAGCCCTTTATCTCAATCACCGCGGTTTTCCGGTCGGCACTTATGTCGCATACACGCTTGCCGGCTAAGTTCCGCACTTCCTCGATAGGCTTCAACCTCCTTTCTTTCGGATAAGTTTTTTGATAAATTATATTAAAAATGGTAAGTTGCTATCAAAAAAATGCTATTAAACTCTGAAGGCGTGAGATGCAACACCCGTGTGAGGGTGAGCATTTCATCTGCTTTGAACTTGTTTGTTCGACTACATTCTTTGTGATTCATTGTCTTTTCTGTTATGCCCAGGGAGTCAGCCAGGTCTTTCTGCCGGAGCCCATATTCGACCCGCTTGGCTTTGAGTAGCCTTACATTCATACTGCAACACCTCCAATCATTACGGATAATATCTTTAATTATAAGTATCTGACGATGTGTTCGTCAATAGGGTTTATACAGCTTTTTTAGAGAAAACTTTCCATATATTAACCATAAGGATAATTTTAATGGCTATGTAAAAACTGCATTGACATATATGGTAAGTTTTGTTATACTTTCGGTTAGTAGTAAAGAGATCCTTCGACTTCTACAATTTAACAATTACTACAACCCCCAAGCAGAGTAATTTGCGTGCTACAACACAGGGCAAGTGGTGAGCTATAGAGCAAGTCAGTTGGCGCTGAAACAGGAAAACCAGAAGGGACGGTCGTTCAACATATACTGACGCAGGCGGGATCCGCTGTGAGACGGGACGGTATTGAGGCAAAGAACCCTTATAAAAGAATCAAGTAAGCCATATACTGCTAATGCCGGAACGCTGGAACCAAGAGAGCCATGCAGAGCATATGCAAATCTATATAGAAAGAGGAAAAATGATATGAATAACACATTAGGAGAAAGGATCTCAGAACTGCTCGAAAAAAATGGAATGACGCAAAGAGAACTGGCCGATCTGGTCGGTGTGACTGAAGTCAGTATGTCCAGGTATATTAAGGGCGGCAGAATCCCGAGAGGGCCAATTATTGCCAACATTGCGCTCGCATTACACACCACTACGGATTACCTGCTTGGGCAAGAAGCCGACGAGGATTCCGAGATCGTGTACTATCGCACCCAGCGTGCAATCGCTCGGAATGCCAAGAACTGGAGTCGGAAACAAAAGGCCGATTTGGTCAATGCTCTCTTTGAAGTCGACTGACTCCAGAAAGGATTCTGCCAATGGCTCGACGAGGTAAATTAAGCGATGCCCGTTATGAGGAAATCAAACAAGAAGTTCTGTACATGTTCGAAGAAACAGAAACTGACACCTTCCCTATCGACTGTTTCGAGATAGCCAGGAAACTGCATTATATTCTGCGCTCATACTCCTCGCTTGAGCTTGAGGAATTACTTGATGCGATGGGGATAAGCGATGAAGGATTTTCCAGGGTGGAGAAAGACCCTGCCACGGGAATGAATCGGTATGTTATCTACTACAATGATATAGGGCACGGTATCAGAAACATCCGTTGGACGATTTTTCACGAAATAGGTCATATCTTTCTTGGGCACCATGATAATCTTCCCGGTAATGAACAGCAGGAGGAAGACGAGGCGAATTTCTTCGCCAAGTACGCCATGTGCCCGCCACCGCTCTTGCATGCTGCTGAATGCAAATGTCCACAGGATGTTTATGACAAGTTCGGAGCATCCAATCAATTTGCTGACTATGCATTTCAGTATTTCCGGACATGGTTTTATTACGGTCCACCCAGGTATTTGCCATACGAAATACAGCTCTTGAAGCTGTTCCATCTTTTGGCCGCATAAACAACATAGGACTTATGGTGGGTCCTTGGTAACAAGATCTCATCATAAGTTCTAATTGTCTATACAATTACAATATACGAGATATTGATTTTAACAGAACATTGTGATATGTTCGAAAGTACATTCGATTGAGATAACTGGCTCTTTGTATAAAAACATTTCTGCATGAAAGGGGGTGAGAAGAATAATGGTCAATGTGATAAGAAGACGAGAAGGGAGGATCATAGAGTACGATATCACAAAAATCACCGATGCCATTACAAAAGCCTTTATAGCCGTGGAAGGTATCAGTGAGATGGCTGAAGAAGTCATCAACAGCCTTACGCAGATTGCAATCAGCAAAGCACATTCGCTGGCACATTGGGCATTCCACACTTTTTTCAAAATCAAGAGCCGGATCAAAAAGGTTGTCTCCCATGACCCGTATATGATTGATTGGGTTGACTGGCTGACGACCGTCATTAGTATCTTGGTAAAAATCCTTACTACATCTTTCCTGGAGCACGCGCATGTGTTTCGGGAGATTTGGGTGAACCGGTCCCAGGATCGTAGCGCCGATGATGACTCCGATAGTGATGCTAATAAACTGGTTTTCACAACTATTTTTTCGACAGAATCACTATGAGCAAAGGAGTTAATCTATGACACCCTTAGAGAACGGCATCGCGGATTCTATGGAAGAATCCTTACAGCCTTATATCCTGTCCGATGAATATCAGGCACAGAAGACTGACATTAACCAGAAAATGGTCGAATTTCGTAAAGGTCTTAATGAAGCGCAGCAGAAGGAATTTAATCAGCTTATGGATATGCTGAATGATGCCCATGCGGATTACGCTACCAAGGCGTTTGTTTTTGGAGCAGTGAACGGAATCGCTTTAAGAGAACAGGTCTTAAAACCGTAAATATTCAACCGTGATTAAATAAAATGCCCCGGCAACCACCATGCTGTTGTCGGGGCGTTTTGCGTATTCAAGTATTATTATCATCTGAATATTTTTTTACACATAAAGCATTTCTTGTGAAAGTATAGATTTTTTGATTCTTATTTGATATAACTACTACATCTTATACCCCAACCAGCACTCTTGCAGTTGGGGTATGTGTAGTTGGATGTCGAAATCCAACCAATGGGCAACAGATAAAACAGACAGGATTTTCTATACTGTAATAATACCAAATTATGTATGTTGCACATCATTGGGATTATGACAAAATGGAAAACCTACGATGACTGTGGAGTTACAGTATGCCTACAATAATAACCTATGATATGAATTCTCCAGAAATTCAATATCTTTGTAAAAAGGATCGGCGGCTTGCAAAAGTGATTTCTATGGTGGGTCCCATCAGCTACGAAAAACGGGAGGTTGATGATGCATACAGCTTTCTTATCCATGAAGTTATCGAGCAGATGCTTTCCATAAAGGTTGGGAAGAAGATATTTGATCGCCTGGTAGAGTTGTGTAATGGAAACCTCTGCCCGGAAATCATCGAGCAGCTCACTGTTGATGATTTGCGCGGAATAGGCACATCTGCTTCGAAGGCTCGTAGCATTAAAAGCATAACCGAGGCAGTTCTGGAGGGTGACATTGTCTTTAGAGAATTAGAATTTATGAAAAATGAAGAGGTTATAGCAAAGCTGACGCAGATACACGGGATTGGTTCATGGACAGCAAAAATGTATTTGCTCTTTGTGTTAGAGCGACCAGATGTCCTCCCCTATGAAGATGGTGCTTTTTTGCGGTCTTATAGATGGATGTATAAGACCGAAGACTGTAGTCCAGCAGCGGTCAAGAAGCGATGCCAAAAGTGGAAGCCGTACAGTTCCCTCGCATCTAGGTATTTGTATAGAGCCCTAGACTATGGTCTTGTCAAGGAAGAGTTTCATTTGTTTAAGTAATAGTTACTCTGTTTATATGTCTTCAATAGTTGAGTCTTCCGTTATGATAGATTAGTATAACCCCAGCAACGGTGAAATGGAAAACCGTTACTGGGGCTTAATAAATGTGGGCGGGATTATAAATATTGCCTTAAAAACTGTATTGCCCTGATCTTATCGGCACACTTCATAGTATATTCATCCCCATTACTGCATCTTACAGTAATTTCATAGCGTAAAACAGGAAGGGAGTTGTTTGAGGATTCATCGTAATTCGTTATATACAAAACAGCGTCATTAATCGATGTGACAGTGTAAGGGACACCGTGAATGGGAACAATTAGAACTTCCGTAATTTTAGTTTCAAGGGATTCTATCAGCGCGTTAGACAGTTCTTCAAGCCGATCTTTATATAAGGTGTTAAAAGTTTGAAGAAGTTTAGCCTTGTCTCTGTCAGTCAGAGCCTGTAATTTTACAGCAATCTTTTTCAGTTCGGAGTCGCTCGTGTATTCTTCCCATCTAATAGAAACCTTGGCTGTATCAAACACTTTGCATATTTCCTCATAGCTGAAATACAAAACAAAAAAACCTTGAGAACGAAGCTGAACAATAGAATTCTCGGTAAAGTCTCCGGCCAAGACAGCGGCATAAAAAGGCATATGTTTTGCGTGTGTTTCGACTAAGGGAAGAATTGCACCAGCTATTTCTTGAACTTTATTTTTGGAGTGCTTTACATATCGCCGCCAAGCCATTTCTATAAAGGCCTTTGGCGTACCAAATCTAACCTCAGATCCATCTTCTTCGACAACAATATCAAGCTTGTGTTTATTACCGTAATGGTCTACACCAATGACTTCACGATTATTCTTTCTTGCGGGACGAGGATGTTTATAATCAAGATAATAGGACTTTTTACTTATGATGGGGGATAAGTACTTAATGATTGCTAACTCAAAAAAATCTCCAATGAATTCTCCTATTTGATGAGATGGTGATTTAGCCATTGGACTTACTCCTTTCGTCTTCAAATTGTGGCAAAATATAATCTTTGATGTGTTTTGCAAAAGCATATGCGAGAAGCGGTGGTACGGCATTCCCAACCTGATCATCTTGTGTTAGGAACTTTGCTTTTCTGGTCAAGTTACCAAAAAAGCGATAATCATCGTCAAAAGATTGAAGACGGGCGGCTTCTCGTGTGGTAAGTCCTCGGTTAAGATGCGGATGTATCAGATCCATTCTGAAACAACAGGTTATCGTTCTTGCAGGCTCATCACCCTTTAGTCGGTATAAGTTGTTCTTTTTGTTGTTCATCTCTGGAGGCAATACTTTGCTTGTGAAACCCTGTGGTATGAGAGCGTAACGAGTTTGTATTTTTTCAGAATGGTTGATTGCTCTATGGCAATAGAGCATTCCTGGGCTTCTTACTCCACGTCTACTTTTTTGATACTCATTTAGATATTCCTGGGTATGCTCTTGTTCTTCAGAGCCTTCACCCGGTTTCAACTTAGGTAGATCGGAGAGAGCATCATCAACAGTTACATATGGTAATAATGCATCATGAAACATGTTTAATTGAGTAAATTCGCCAATTTTCCCGTGCGTTGGTTGAGGAAATGAAATGCTGACATTAGAGTCTCTTACGCCAATAAGTACAAAGCGAGGCCGTGCTTGAGGAACTCCATAGTCAGCTGCATTTACAAGTTTATACTCGCATCGGTATCCAATGTCAGCAAAGGAGTTGAGTATCGCCTCTACAACCTTTCCTTTTTGCATAGTCATTATCCCGTATACGTTTTCGAAGAAAATAACTTTTGGCTGGAGAACGTTGGCGATACGAATGTATTCCTTAAATAATTGGTTTCTCGGATCATCTGCAAGTCTTGGCCCAAGCAAGCTGAATCCCTGACATGGGGGGCCTCCTGTTATTACATCTACTGTTTTATCAGTTCCAGGAATCATCTCGAGTATTTCTTCAGGTTCCAGTTCTTTTATGTCTTTGAGAATAAATGGTACTTCTGGGTGGTTATAAGTAAAAGTGTGCCTTGCCTCTTCGTCAAAGTCAGTTGCGCATACACACTTAAAATCACCTTGCATTCTGAAGCCTTCTGTTATTCCACCAGCTCCAGCAAACAAATCTACAGTTGAAAACATATATTACTATTTCCTCCGGCCACGATATAATATAATATTAACAGTTATTCGAGAGATTTTTCATTGAATTCATCTTCAATATCACCCAATTCTTCAACCAAGATATCGTATGTATTAACCCTCCCAAGCCTATTTTTACTGACACAACTATAAAAAGACGTTAGTGGTCTGTTCATTTGCTCTGCGCATTCTTTTGATGTGCCTTGTGCAATAATCTCATCGTCTTTCTTGCGATACACAGTATAATATTTACGCAACATAGCACTACTCCCAACATAACAATTAATCCAAATCATTATTTCCATTACTTACCTATTTGTCAAATCCTGAACATTTTTTTTCGAATGTTTTACGATTATGCGGGGAAGGTAGATCGTTTATTATCTTGTGCCATTTACGCAAAGTAACCGATCAAATATCCAGGTATGTGAAGGTGCCCTATAAACTAATATATTCTCTGTAATAACTTCGCTCATGTAGGTTACTTCTTTAGATCAAATATAGGAAAACTTTAGCAAAGATACAATATCACGATTTTAAATCCTTTTAAAGCTATTTGTTGATATTTGATAGTGTTTCTTCTTTGTCTGAGGATCATACTTTCTTGTAATACTGACACTCATACCCATCCGCTCTGAGCAGTAATCCCTCTATCCAGGGAGGCGTCTGTCCCATATGATCACAGGCCGCTTGCAGGTCAACGCCAGGCGGGCACTCGATAATCAACTCGTCATGAACAGAGCCGACGATAAAGAAGTCCTGCAGAGTCTTCATGGCGTAGGCGAGGATATCTCTGGACACTGCCTGCACAAGGTTTTCCGTGACTTTCGGGCCATAAGTTTCGAGTCGGGTCCACTTCCCAAGGCTGATACCTTCATAGGTCACACACTCGGAGCCAAAGCGGTTCGTGCCGATGCGGGGCTTGACGTAGGAAAGCCGTCTGCCGGACGGAAGGTCAATGAACAGCATTCCACTCTGGTAGTAGAAACGAAAGCCATGTGATGTAACGGAAGTCTTGTACATGACCACTTTCTTCACAGCGGCATCTATGTCCCACCAGAAACGGGTGATATGCGGATTAGCCTGACGCCACGCGGCGACAAGCGGCTGGAGTTCATCCTCGGCAAGCCCCATCTCAAGGGCACCCATCGAGCGCAGAGCACCGGTGCCGCCGCCGTAACCGAGAGCGAGTTCTGCGACCTTGCCTCGCTGCCTGAGATGTCCGTTCAGACCATTTTTCACGACCGGAAGATGGAACATGGCTGACGCGCTGGCACAGTAGATGTCCTTCCCTTCCCTGAATACGTCAATACGCCACTGTTCCCCCGCAAGGAAACTCAGCACACGGGCTTCGATGGCGCTAAAGTCACTGACGATGTACTTGTACCCGGGCTTTGGCACAAACGCCGTGCGGATCAGTTCTGAGAGGACGCCCGGGATATTGTCGTATAACAGCTCCAGTGCTTCGAAGTTCCCGTCGCGGACAAGGCTCCGTGCTTCAGCCAGATCATCCATGTGATTCTGCGGAAGATTTTGCAATTGAATGATGCACCCAGCCCAGCGGCCGGTCCTGTTCGCTCCGTAGAAGGCGAACATCCCCCTGGCGCGTCCATCGGTGCAAACGGCGTTCTGCATGGCGCGGTACTTGCTCACGGATGCCTTGGCAAGCTGCTGACGGCAGGACAGAACATCTGCCACATCCGCATCCGCATCGTGCAGCAGTTCCCCGACAGCCTTTTTGTCCAAGGACTCCGCCTCAATACCTCTGCCAGAGAGCCAGTCCTTCATCTGTGTGACGCTGTTGGGATTCTCGAGCCCTGTGGCTTCCCGCATCCGTGTAAGAAGGGAATGCTTTGTCCTCGCGTCGATGTCGATAGCCTGACTGACCAGCGTCATATCAACTTGGATCCCCCTGTCGTTGATCTGTTGGTCGAGATGGTACTCGTCCCAGACGAGATCCGGTACGGGAAACTTCGCAAGCCGAGCCTTGATTCCAAGTTCCACTTCCACATCCCTTGCGTTGTATCTTTTGAACAAATCCCATTTCTCCGGGGCATGATGCGGAAGGTTCCGCGTCCGGCCCCCGTTCTTTTTTGTGGGGCGGCAGGGTTTACAGAAATATTTGATGAGGTCCGCGCCCTCCTCCATCTTCTGCTCGTCCAGCTTCAGCACCGCACCTACACCTTTGAGGGACAGCGGCAGTCCCATGTATGCTCCCCAGATACGGGAACACTTCCATGAAGTGGGATCGAGGTATCCCCCGACCGAGTCCTCCGGGACACCGTAGCTCCTGAAATGCTCCGGGTGATGCCGCCGCAGCCAGTTTGACAGGCATACACGCTCAAACTGCGCGTTGTATGCCCACTTCTCAACTGCATCGTCCGTCAGCGCGGCGAGGATCTCCTCCGGCACTTCTTCCCCACATGCTACATCCACCACCTTCACCGGTCCCTCGTTGACGGAATAGCCGAATAGCAGGATCTCGAAGTCCGGACTTTCCGCGTACTTGTAGACCCCGCATTTTACCAGGTCGACGCTGGAAAATGTTTCCAGGTCCAGGGAAAGAGTCTTTATCAGTTCCATCCAAATCTGCCTCCTCTTTATAAAAAGGGACGGCGGTTTTGCCGCCATCCCGGTTCCGGTCAATAGTCTCAGTCTCAAATGGTCCCGGTTTCCCAGGGGAGCCAGGGCTTTCCGAAGTGGCCACCGAAAGATACTTCGTTATAATCCACATCCAAAAGATGCAGAAATCTGATGATGCCCCCGGGAGTGAGGTCGTAAGTACCGACATATTTGTCTATTAATTCGAGGCCGCACCGTGCGGTGCCGAAGGTGTCAACAGAAACAGATACGGGTTCCGCTTTGCCGATGGCGTACGCGATCTGCACCTCGCACCTGTCACAGCAATTGTTCCTCACAAGGCCGGTGGCGATCCTGCGAGCCATATACGCGGCAGAGCGGTCGACCTTGCTGGGATCCTTCCCAGACAGCGCACCGCCCCCGATCCTGCCGACGCCTCCGTATGTGTCACAGGCGAGCTTGCGTCCGGTAACGCCCGTGTCCGCGGATGAACCTCCGACCGTGAACTTGCCTGTGGGGTTGACGAGTTTCTCGAAGTCACAGTTGAGTCCGTACTCCACAGCGGTCAGAATCATCAGGCTCTCGATGACGGCACGGAAGTCATCGACTCCGCTGCACGGAGTGTGCTGGACGGAGCAGAGGAAAGTGGTGATGCGACCGGTATCGTAGTCGTAGCTGACCTGGGCTTTCGCGTCGGGACGCAGCATGGATGTATTGACATCCCAGAGAAGCTCGAGGAAGCGGGTGGCGACGGCGAACGGGATGGGCAGCAGCTCCGGCGTCTCGTTCGTAGCGTAGCCGTACATGACGCCCTGGTCGCCGGCACCGCCCGTATCCACGCCCCGGGCGATGTCCGGGGACTGGCGGGTGATGAGGGTGCGGACGTTTACTTTGTCATACTGGCCTGTGATGCCGATCCGGTCCAAGACCCCCTGCACCAGTCCGGCATAGTCAGGTTCATGTCTGCTGGTGATCTCCCCGGCGATCACTATGGTGCTGTTCTTTATAAGGCATTCCACAGCGACCCGGCTTTCGCGGTCATGCCGGATGCAGTCAGTGACTACGGCATCGGAGATCTGGTCGCAGATCTTGTCAACGTGTCCGCGGGATACCTGTTCGCAGGTGACGATCTTACTCATGGTCGGATTCCTCCTCAGCATTCTTTTTCCCGATATGTCTCTTCAGATTCTTTACGATCCATTTCACCCCGGCGGTAACAATGATGACGTATCCGCAGAGGGACATCCCTGCGAACCAGCCGAATGCGCAGTAAACAAGGATCCTCTTAATACTTTCATAAGCAAAAATCTCAATCATTATCCTTTTCCTTTCTTTCCCGGGCGGCGGGAGCCCCGTAACAGGTTCCTGCCGCCCTTTTTGTCTTTAGTCCAGGAAGTCCTCGTCTTCCTCGGTGGCGAAGTCGTCCTCGGCGCGGGACTTGCCGCCCAGGGGAGTACCGTCCGCAATCTTCTGCAAATTGTTCAGACCGCATGCGACACCGCGGTTCCCGTTCACGTTGTAGGCGTACAGGTTGATGGACGCACGGCCCTTCACGCCGCTGTACATCTCGGAGCGGGTCAGGATAGGCTGGCGGTCTGCGTCAACGATGCCGGGCGCGGTATCGGAGTTGGCGTTGATGAACCAGCATCCCCTGTAGACCTCATCATCCGGGCGGTCCTTGTCGCCGTCCCGGAGCGGGGTGCGGATCGCGGACAGCGCGGGGACGGACTTGCCGTTGCCCTTAAGCTTGGACGCGCCTTCCTCGTAGGCGGCCTGGATGGCGGCGCGGATGCGTTCCACGGTCTTTGTGTCGCTCTTGGGGATGACCAGGCTGACGGAGAACTTGGGCTTGCCGCCCTCGATAGCTTTCGGCTCCCAGCAGTTAAGGTAGCTGAAAGTGCACACGCCGGTGATGACCTTGGTCGGATTAACGAACTTAGACATAATAAAATCTCCTTTACTCTTTAAAATCTTCTTCTGCTGTATTTTTCATTTCGGGACGTTTGTCTGTCCTGGGAACAAGGGCAGGCTTTCCGCGGGGCTTGTACGTCAGGCCGCCGAGAAGTTCCTCGAACTTCTTCTTCCCCAGCATCGAGGTCATGGCGGTGACGCCTCTGATTTTCCGCTCCCAGGGATCGTACCCGGCGGCTTCGACCGTCTTTGCCACATCCTCTTCAGATGTGTATTTCCTGTTGCTGCGGCCCTCGACAATCTTGAAGTGCTCATATTCCTTCCCTTTGAGGGCTTCCGCGAGGGCGTATTCTTTGACGTCGTTTGCCCATGACGTCAGGCGGTCTGCCATCATAAGGATGGAGTCGACCTCGTAGTCCTCAAGTTCCGCGGGCATCTTGAAGTCATACTTCGCGGCTTCGAGGTTGTACTCGGCGCGCTTCCGGCAGGTGGCCTTGACCCGGCAGAACCGGCAGTGGTCCCCTGCCCTGAATTCCCCCTTGCCCTCAAGAGCAAGCCTGGCGGTAGGCGCGAGCACTCCGTCCGCCCAGGCCAGGAGGTCTTCTTTGCTCATGGCGTAAGTGCTGATGTTATCCCGCCGGGGCTGATAGATGACCATCTTCACGCTGTCAATGTCGTAGATCCCGTCAAACATCTCCAGGGCGCCCAGGCAGTAGCACATGAGCTGCGTGTTCCCGCCGTATTCTTCGGAAGTCGCGCTGACAGGGATCCCTGTTCCATTTTTATAGTCAATTATCTCGAGTACGCCATCTGACAGGATGATGCAGTCGGCTGTGCCTCCGCAGCCGGGGACCCACCGGGAGATATCCACCCTCTGCTCTATGAACACCCGGGCATCCGGGCAGGTCTCCCGGGCCTTTTCATACTCCTCCATTACAAAGGAAGCGTACCCCTCGGCGCAGGACTGCATCTCGGCGCTGTAGTAGTCGAGATCCTCTGTCGGATCCTTTACGTCCCTACCCAGGGCCTTCTCCACCAGGTATGCGCACAGCTCATGGGCGCAGGTGCCTTCGGCTGCGTAGGGGCTGGGCTGGTCAGCCGCTCCGGAGCAGAGCATCAGGCTCGGCGGGCAGTTCAGGATGCGGTGGCTCGCGGAGGGCGAGAAAATACTGTGCGCGCTCATACGATCGCCTCCAGGTCCGCCATGAGGGCGGGGTAATCCTCCTCCTTCACGCCGGAGAGTTTTTCTGCTCCGTACCCGGCGATCAGCTCTTTGACCTGCGCGGTGTATCCGGCGTGGGACTTGGCCGAGAACGCTTTCCTGACCTCCGCGAAGGTGTACTTTTTTGTCTCCTCTGCCCGGGGCGGGGCGGGCTCCGAGGGAGCCACCGGCGCAGGCGTCTCCTCCGGCTCCGGCTCGCCTGTGAACATATCCCTGATGGCGTTCGCCGTCTGGATCAGGGCTTCGCCGCAGGCCACAAGCTCGTCGAGCGCCTGCGAAAGTTCCTTCATCCTGCTCATCTTATCGAACCTCCGTTGATGATCATTTCTCCGATGTAGATATCGTGCTTGGTGATGGTAATGGGATAAGGCCTGGAAACGCCCATCCCGTAGGGGTTCCTGTGGGGCATCACCAGCCCGCAGAGGAACGCGGGGTATTCCGCGGTGATCTTCACCTGGACTTCCATTCCGTACCAGGAATTTCTGTCCGTCTTCTCGTTTCTGGCTTTTACCCGGACCGTCTTGCCGGTCAGGCCGTAATGCCTGTCCCTGTAACCTTCCTTGATCATGTCTTGACTCCTTTTTTACATCTTTTTACAAGTTTCCCTGTCTGCCGCTATGCGGTGAGGGGCTCGCCCCTGCAGCGCGGCATGTCATGCGTCCTGTACACGCCCGCTCCTCCTTTCTGAGATGCGTTTCTGTCTCTCTGGTTCCTAAAAGAGAAAAGCCGGGTGTTTTTACGAAAACTTTTTGAAAATTTTTTTATGAAAAAACAGCCCGTTTCCCTTTCCACTTCCTGAAAGAGAAAAACAGGCTGTTTTTCCGAAAACTTTTTGAAATTTTTTTCGTCAAATCCGGCTTCCGTTCTCTTTTAGGAAGTGGAAGGGATATGCCCTTCAAATATGAAGAAAGGAGGAAGGATCCATGAACGACTGCAAGACCAGAAAAACCGGAACCGCGGGCAGTCTTTCCTTATTAAAGGAAGACATGCCTGTGGTGTATGTGGCCTCTCCGTTCTCCGGGGATGTGGAAAGGAACGTCATGAACGCGAGGCGTTACTGCCGGTTCGCGGCGGAGAATGGCGCCGTGCCCCTGGCTCCGCACCTGCTGCTTCCGCAGTTCATATCTGAGAAGAACGAGCGGGAAGCAGCCATGCTCATGAACAGGGCGTTCCTTGGCAGATGTGACGAGCTCTGGATGTTCGGGGACACGGTCACGGACGGAATGGCCTGGGAATGGGTAAGGGCGAGAGAACTGGATCTCCCCATCCGCCGTTTCGCGGACGACTGCGGAGAGATAACTGAAAGGAATGTATAAGTCGGAGGTAAGATATGAAGCTGACCATTTATACGGCTGACTGCGCGGGCAATGAGACCAACTGCCTGTATCCGCATCAGGTCGATGCCACGAGCACCGCGGAGCTTGCGGCGGCGGTCGCGCACGACCATGTCGCGGCGAGATATATGAACAGCTACCGCAGCAACGACAATTTTATGGAAGCAACGGTCATCGAGATGGACTGCGACAACGACCACTCGGAGGATCCCGCGGACTGGATCACCCCGGAAAAGCTGGCGGAGGACGAAGACCTGGGCGACGTCGAGTTCGCGACAACGCCGAGCCGCCACAACATGCTCCCAAAGGAGGACAAGTCGGCGCGCCCCCGTTTCCATTTCCACGCTCCCATTGAAAGATGTGAGAGCGCGGAGAAGATCAAAGCCATGAAGACGGCGCTCCAGAAGAAGTATCCCTTCTTTGACGATAACGCCCTGGATGCCGGACGGTTCATGTACGGTGCCTGCGTCACGGAGGACGAAGTCTTCTGGCATGACGGGTTCCTGACCGTGGACGAGATACTCACTGACTTGGACTATACGCCTGAGGACCCGGTTGAGAGGCTCCCGGCAGGAGGCGCGATCCTGGAAGGTACAAGGAACAATACCATGTCCCACTTCGCCGGCAGGGTATTGAAGAAGTACGGCGTATGCGACAAAGCCTACGACCTGTTCCTGGAACGCGCGGCGAAGTGTGAGCCGCCGCTCCCCTCTCCGGAACTGAATACTATATGGAAGAGCGCCGTCAGGTTTGCCCAGAAAGTTCAGGCCGATCCAAACTACATCCCCCCGGAGGAGTATAACGACGAGTTCGGTTCCGGGCGTTTGAAACCGGAGGACTACTCAGACATCGGCGAGGCAAGGGTTCTGGCAGCCGAGTGCGCCGGGACCCTCAGGTACACGAGCGCCACGGACTATCTGGCTTTTGGCGGTGACCGCTGGTACGAGAACAAGGAAAAGTCCCTCGGAGTGGTCGAGTCTTTCCTGGACGCGCAGCTTTCCGATTCGCAGGAGGCCATCGCTGCCGCAGAGGATGCGCTCATCGCCCTGGGCATCGACGAGGGCATCGTCAAGGGGCATGGCAGGGAACTGGCCAGGGCCGTGCCGGACGATAAGCTCAGTCTGCTGTATGCCTTATTGGGAGCGGTCACCTACCAGAAGTTCGTCATGAAATACCGCAACTACAAGAACATCGTGAACACCATGAATGCATGCAAGCCGATGGTCGCTATCGATGTGTCGGAGTTGGACTATGATGCTGAGCTGCTGAACACTCCCGCCGGGACTTATGATCTTACGAAAGGCCTTGACGGACTCGCGCCGCACGACCCCGATGACCTCATCACCAAGATCACAAGCTGTGCTCCCGGCGACCGGGGCATGAATCTCTGGCTGGATACACTGCGTCTGTTCTTCTGCGGTGATGATGAGCTCATCGATTACGTCCAGCGCATCGTGGGGCAGGCAGCCATTGGGCGCGTCCATGAGGAGCATATGATCATCGCCTATGGCGGCGGCGCCAACGGCAAGAGTACGTTCTGGAACACTATCGCCAGGGTGCTTGGGAACTACAGCGGCAAGATCTCCGCCGAGGCCCTGACCATGAACTGCAAGAGGAACGTGAAGCCCGAGATGGCGGAACTGAAGGGAAAGCGCCTCATCATCGCCTCAGAATTGGAAGAGGGCACCAGACTGAACACGGGCATGGTAAAGCAGCTGTGTTCCACCGACCCCATTCAGGCGGAGAAGAAGTATAAAGATCCCTTCAGCTTCGATCCGTCACACACACTGGTGCTGTACACGAACCACCTCCCCAAAGTGTCTGCTAACGACGACGGCACCTGGCGGCGGCTCATCGTCATCCCCTTCAACGCCAAGATCACCGGGAAGTCCGACATTAAGAACTTCGCGGACCACCTCTTCAACGAGTCCGGTGAGGCCATCATGAAGTGGATCATCGAGGGAGCGGGCAAGGCCATTGCCTCGGGGTTTCACACTGATAAGCCCGGGGTGGTGCAGAACGCCATCGAAGCATACCGCGAGGAGAACGACTGGCTCGGACAGTTCATAGAAGACCACTGTGATGTGGACAAGTCATTGTCTGAAAAATCCGGAGACCTTTACCAGGCATACCGCAACGTCTGCATGATGACTGGAGAGTATGCTCGCAGCACTTCCGACTTCTATGGGAGCTTGGAGAAGGCCGGGTTCCAGCGCAGACGTACAAACGCGGGCCGGATGGTTGTGGGACTCCGGCTGAAGAGCGGGCAGGATTTTCTGGAGTGACGGTCGTGCCGCGATAAACGGCAAAACATGAGTCTTTTGAAGTGACGGTCATGGCGGTCGTTTGTGTTTGTTATAAGGCGTAGAGGGCAAAAGTGCCTGTCATGACAATCATTTTTGAAAAGTTTTCTAATTGTTAAGCAGATTTAGTGACACTCATGTCTCTCTTATCTAAAAAGTCCCTATAGGGAAAAATATAAAAAATATCTATATAGAGAGTTTTAGAAACGACAGCCATGAGTGTCACTTTTTCAAACAAATACCACTGATGGAGGTGACGGCGTGGGCGAGGAAAAAAGCATCGAACAGAAACTGGTGCGCGCCGTGAAAGGGCGCGGCGGGATATGTCCCAAGCTGGTCAGCCCCGGATTTGACGGGATGCCGGACCGACTTGTCCTTCTTCCTCACGGCAGGATGGGCTTTGTGGAGGTCAAGGCACCGGGCGAGAAGCCGCGCCCCATACAGGCATCGCGGCACAGGCTCCTCCGGAGACTTGGCTTTAAGGTATACGTCCTAGACAGCGCGGAGGACATCCCTCACATCCTTGACGAGATAGGAGGCAGAAATGGCAGAAACAGTATTCCTGACTGACGGCAGGATTGAAACCATATTTAACGACAGGGATTTCCTGGGACTTGTGGAAGAATGCATGGGATGCGATGCGCGAGGATGGCTGGAGGACCGGCTGGCGGAGAAGGAAAGCGACCTTGAATACGCCATCTGCATGGAAAAGGAAGCCGACAGTCTGCGCGAACACCATAAAGAAGTGATGGCAGAGCTGCGGAAGGAGTCCGAGACCATCGCAGAGCTGATCCGGGGCAGGGAGATCGACCGCAGAGCCCTGTCAGCGGCAGCCGGGAATATCGGGATCATTACATTCAGGGAGGTCAGCAGGTGATGGAATTCAGGCCCCACGCGTACCAGGAGTACGCGATCGACTATATCAAGACGCATCCGGTCGCTGCCATCTTACTTGGCTGCGGCCTTGGCAAGACGAGCATAGCCTTGACAGCTATTGACGATATGCTGCACGACAGTTTTGAGATCAGGAAGGTCCTTGTGGTGGCTCCAATCAGGGTCTGCACAAACAGCTGGCCGGATGAGATCCGGAAATGGGACCACCTGTCAGACCTCCGATTCTCCGTCGCGGTCGGGACGAGGGAGGAACGGCTCGCCGCGCTGAAGGCGGACGCGGAGGTGTACATCATCAACAGGGAGAACCTCCCCTGGCTCGTGGAGCAGAGCGGCCTGCCCTTCGACTACGACATGTGCGTCCTGGACGAGCTCTCAAGTTTCAAGAACTGGCAGTCCAAACGGTTCAGGGCATTCATGAAAGTCAGGCCCCGGCTCAAACGGATCGTGGGCATGACGGGGACTCCCAGCGGCAACGGCCTGATGGATCTCTTCGCCGAATACAGATGCCTCGACATGGGCGAGCGCCTGGGCAGGTTCATCGGCAGGTACCGCGCCGACTACTTCGTCCCGGACAGGCGCAACGGCAGCATCGTGTATTCCTACAAGCCCCTGCCGGGAGCGGAGGACGAGATCTACCGCAGGATCGGGGACATCACCATCAGCATGAAGTCCACGGACTTCCTGGATATGCCCGAGCTGATCGAGTCAGAATACACAGTCACGCTGGACGCCGCCGAGCGGGAGAAATACGACGCCATGAAAAAAGATCTCATCCTTCAGATTCCCGGAGGAGAGGTCACGGCGGCGAATGCGGCGTCCCTGTCCGGAAAGCTCTCCCAGATGGCGAACGGCGCGGTGTATTCGGATGACGGCTCCGTGACCGCGATCCACGACAGGAAGCTGGACGCGCTGGAGGATATCGTCGAATCGGCTAACGGCAGTCCCGTCCTGGTCGCTTACTGGTACAGGCACGACATGGAGCGGATCGCGGACAGGCTCCATAAGCTGAGGATCCCTTTCGGCAAGCTGGACAGACCGGAAGACATCCGTTCATGGAACAACGGGGAGTATCCCGTGATGCTGATACACCCGGCCTCCGCGGGACATGGACTGAACCTCCAGAACGGAGGCAGCACCATCGTCTGGTTCTCCATACCCTGGTCGCTGGAACTGTACACACAGACCGTGGACCGTCTTTTCCGCCAGGGGCAGAAGGCAAAAACGGTATCCGTCATCCACATCATCGCGAAGGACACTATCGACGGAAGGATCGTGAAAGCATTGAAAGACAAAGACGGGACGCAGGACGCCCTGATCGACGCCGTAAAGGCGGTACTGGAATGAAGGAGGAAACATGACGAGTAAGGAATATCTCCGGCAGGCTTACCGCCTTGACCAGAAGATCAACAGCGACATCGAGGAGGTTGCGAGACTGCGGGAAATGGCCGGGAGCATCTCGTCCCCCCTGATGGGCGACAAGGTCCAGACATCCCGTAACGGGGACGCGCCCTTTGTGCGCGGGATGGAGAAGATCCTGCGGCTGGAGGAAAAGATCGACCGGGAGATCGACACGCTGGTAAGCCTCAAGAGCCAGATGCGGGATGTGATCGCCTCCGTCCCCGATACTGACGAGCGGATGGTACTGAGGTACCGTTACATCCATAACATGACCTGGGAACAGATAGGAAGTGAGTTAAACGCTGACAAGTCGACTGTGCGGAGGTGGCATGGTTCCGCGCTCATCCATGTGGTCCTGCCGGATCATCCGATAGAGATCTCATAAATCCGCCCCAAATGAGCACTTTTGAGCAGAGATAAGCACCCCGCGTTTGTGATATAGTATAATCAGCGAAAAACTAAACGAGCCCCGCGGTTTTCAGCCTGCGGGGCTTTTATGGTGGAAGGAGTGATGGCAATGCCGAGGACGCCGGATCATCCCTGTGCGCACCCCGGCTGTCCGGAGCTGGTGCCCAGGGGAAAGAAGTATTGTGAGAAGCACAAGGCTATGCACCCCGAGGAGGTGCGGTCTGCCGCCAGCCGTGGATATACCGCGGCATGGAGGAAAGCCAGCAAAGCATTCCTGCGTGACGTGCATCCACTCTGTCGGGAGTGCCTGAAGGAAGGTCGGTACGTGAAGGCAACAGTAGTTGACCACATCGTTCCGCACCGCGGAGATCCAAATCTGTTCTGGGACAGAAACAACTGGCAGGGGCTCTGCAAACGGTGTCATGACAAGAAGACCAGACAAGATGACCAGTATCCTGTGTATCATTACTGATTACGCAGAACGGAACCTTCGGAGCCTGCGCTGTTCTTTCTTCCGGATTCTCTCCAAGTGGAAGGCATCATGCTCCATGATGTACTCACAGCATGACTCGATGGTTGGCCTGTTCTTCTGTGGATGATAGGGATCAGTACCGTGGTGACGATGACGAATCTGGAAGGTGCGGTGTCCATTGCACTCCTGCTCCAACAGGTACCATTCATGTCCCGTAATCCTCGAGCGGATGGCGAGTGAGAAGTCCTTCACGTCAATAATGTCGAAGTAACCTGTATCGATTAACCGGATATCAGTATTTCCTAACATAAAAAGTACCTTTACAGCAGTGATTGGATATCAAAGAAAAAGGGCACCCCTTACAGAGGCACCCGGTGTTTGAATATGACCTCGTTTCCTGCATCTGTATTGATTACGATAAGAGATCGAGTAATTTGGTTCCAGCCTTCGCATCGGCAATATAGGATATGGTCTTAACGATACGGCCATTAGGATACTTGACAACGCTGCCCTTTACGCCATCCTTGATGATTTTGACGACCTGTCTGCCTTTAGGCGATACAAAAACTTCTAATTTGTCGCCATGCTTTGTGATGATGTCGAAAATGCTATTCATTTGTTTTCCTCCTTTAATAGTCATCGTCCATGATTTCTGCCAGCCAGGCACCGAGTGCTACAGATGCTGCCCCTAACAGAGCACCAAGAGCGGCGCTGCTGACCCCTGCTGCCATTGCTGCGGCTACGGTCTTGACCTTGTCCTCATTGGCTTTGTGTTCAGCTTTAGTTGCGTCCCTGTCATCAAGCACCAGGTGAAGGGCACGCGCAAGATTCTGGTTTTTCCGAGCTTCGTAGTCAAATACTGTTCGAAGGGCTATGTACTGAGTCTTGCTCATCCGAGTTCGGTTATTCTCCAGATTGCTGACAGTCTGCTTTGTCACGCCAACCTTCCTGCCAAGGTCTTCTGCAGTCCAGCCGGCAAGTCTGCGGAGTGAAGATAGATTACTCTGCAGTTTTTTGATTTCCAGCAATTCATCGGTGCTCATAACAGTCCTCCTTTTTGACCAGTATAACACGTTTTTATACCTTGTCAAATATTTTATACTTGTATTTGAAATTTTGACGGCAATAAGTATTTTGAGAGACACGACAATGTAAATGGGGGGGGCCGGGGTCACTTCTCTACGGTGAAGTTTCCCATGACCGCCGCCCCCTCAAACGCAAAAATCCGCAAAATTCGCAGGCCGGGGGTGCAGGGATCTCGCACGGGTACGAAACGACTGCCCGGCGGGAGACGCCGGAACAGCCGGATTCCTTTAAAATACTGATAATTATCTGAATATTCATAAAATTACATACAATTTACGAAAGCAGAGGCAGACGAAAGACCGCCTCTGCTTTTTTGTGCGCATTTTTTCTGTATTCCGCGAAAAGAGGAGACTTTTGCTGCCGCATGGAGGAGGGCGTGATGGAGCCGGATTTTGAAGAACAGGATGTGGAGGAGTTCGTCTCCGGATGCGTGAAGAGGCTGTGCCCGCAGTGCGGAAAGCCCGTGATCCAGAAGCCCGCTGGCAGGCCAAGAAAGTTCTGCTCAGACCTGTGCAGGAGGCGTTTCTGGAAGGCACATCCGGAGTCCGAAAAATGGGACTCATTTGAGAGCCTGGTGTGTCCGGTGTGCGGGAGGGTGTTTTCCGCCCAGAAGGAGAACAGACGGAAACGGAAGTACTGCAGCCGTGCCTGCGCCAACAGGGGCAGGTCGCAGAGATGGAGGGAGCAGACAGATGACTGACCGAAAAGACCATATCGTGGAGACGGATATCGGCAGTATAAAGCCGTATGAGAAGAATCCCAGGAACAATGAGAAGTCCATAGAAAAAGTCGCGAACAGCATAAAGGAGTTTGGGTTCCTGCAGCCGATCGTCTGCGACAGTGACGGGGTGATCCTTGCCGGGCACACACGGTATGCAGCGGCGAAGAGCCTGGGCCTTGAGACGGTCCCGGTCCTCTATGCCGGAGACCTGACCCCGGAGCAGGCAAGGGCTTACAGGCTCGCCGACAACAAGGTAGGCGAAGGATCCGAATGGGACGAGGAACTGCTCATCGGGGAACTCGATTTTCTGAAGAGTGACGACATGGCCTTCGAGATGGCTGACTTCGGCTTCGATACTTCCGCGGAGTACCGGAAGAGGAAGAGCTGGAAGACCACGGAGAAGAAGTGCGGCCTCGTCAACAGGATCATGCTCCGGACCAAATGCGGCTATATGTATACGAGCTTCTTCAACACCGGGAAGAACGGGAAGAGCCTCGAGGAGATCAAGGGCGACGCGTACAACGTTCGGTCCTTCGCGGACAACCTGTCCGATTATCTGGACAAGGTCCTTGGGGAGAGCCTGGGGAAGGGAGGATGGTGCATCTGCACGACCCCGAGGAGGAGGCATAAAGACGGATTCCATTTCGCCACGGAGGTCTGCAGGACCGCTGCTAGCGACCTGGGGATTCCTTTTTATGAAGACGTCGTCACCGCGAGGACCAGGGGGAGGCTCGAGCCGACATTTGAGATGGTGAAGGACCCGGAGATGCCCAACGTCATCCTCTATGATGACATCCTTACGACGGGCATCACCATGAGGGAGACGAGGAGACTGCTGATGGAGGCAGGCCATAACGTGCTCGTCATAGCGGCGATAAGGAACCAGTGATTTTGTGCAGTATGGGTATTGATTAATGTTCTCTTCAGAGTGAATATGCTGTAAAAGAGGAGGACTTTATCATGGAAGGAACATACACATTCAGAGACCGGGAGGTCTATTACCGCGGAGATCCTACCCTCCTGGAAAGACCGTCGATAGCGGTCATCGGGACGAGGCATCCTTCAGAGAGGAGCAGGGAAGTGGGATACAGGCTGACGAAAAAGATCTGTGAGCTCACCGGAATGCCCATAGTCACCGGCCTTGCCATAGGGTGCGATACGATCGCGGCTCGCGCGGCGCTCGATGCAGGGATCCCGGTCATCGCGGTGCTGCCCTCCTCTCTGACAGACATATACCCCCGCAGCAACTGGGAACTCGTCGAAGAGATCGTGCGGAAGGGCGGATGCCTGATCTCCGAATACGGCCCCGGCTCGGATGTGCAGAAATGGAAGTTCATCGTAAGGGACCGGCTGATGGCAGAAATCGCTTCCGCGGTCATCGCTGTCGAGTGCAGGGAAGAGGGAGGAACGATGCACACAGTGAAAGCCGCACACCGGCTCGGAAGAAAGACCGGGTGCTGGATGCCCGCGGACACATCTTTCGGAGACTTCAGCGGGAACCGCCGTATGATTGCTGAGTACGGTGCGGCTGCCATAGACCACACAGACAGGTTAAAGGAATTTTTGGATACCATTTGAGAGAATATCGTTTACTGACAAGGCTGCCGAAAGGCGGCCTTTTTTGATGGAGGAAAAAGGATGAAGACAGCAAGACTCGTCATGCTCCCGGTCTCGGACCTGAAGCCGGCGGCATACAACCCACGCAAAAAGCTGAAGCCTGGTGACAGGGAATACGAAAAAATAAAGTCATCTATCGAGGAATTCGGGTTTGCCGATCCTCTGGTGGTGAACGCGGATATGACGATCATCGGCGGCCACCAGAGGCTGACCGTAGCGGCGGACCTCGGTATGACGGAAGTACCCTGCGCCGTGGTCGATGTGGACAAGACCAGGGAAATGGCTCTCAACATCGCGCTAAACAAGATCACCGGTGCGTGGGACGAGAACATGCTGGCAGACCTTCTGAAGGATATCGCTGACTCTGACTTTGACCTTGGCAAGACCGGCTTCGATCCCCCTGAAATCGAGACTCTGTTTAACAAAGTCCATTCAAAAGACGTGCAGGAGGATGATTTTGATGTTGATGCCGAGCTGGCAAAGCCCGTGTTCTCAAGACCGGGTGACCTCTGGTTCCTGGGCAGGCACAGGGTCATCTGCGGGGACAGTACATTTGAAGATACCTATACCAGGCTCATGGAAGGACAGAAGGCAAACCTTATCCTTACGGACCCTCCGTACAATGTGAATGTTGAGGAGACCGCTGGGAAGATCATGAATGATAACATGGCTGATGAGGAATTTTATAGCTTCCTCCTGTCAGCATTCCGGTGTATGCATGAGAATCTTGCTGATGACGGATCCATTTATGTATGGCATGCGGACACAGAGGGTCTGAACTTCAGAAGGGCATTTAAGGATGCGGGATTTTACCTTTCCGGATGCTGCATCTGGAAAAAGAATAGTTTGGTTTTGGGAAGAAGTCCATATCAATGGATTCACGAACCCTGTTTATACGGGTGGAGACAGACCGGCAGACACCAGTGGTATTCGGACCGAAAACAGGTGACAGTCTGGGAGTACGACAGGCCAAGGTCCTCAAAAGACCATCCTACCACTAAGCCGGTCTCTCTTATGAGTTATCCGATCTGCAACAGCAGCATGACCAACGGCATCGTGCTCGATCCCTTCCTTGGCAGCGGCAGTACCCTCATAGCATGTTGCGAGACAGACAGGGTCTGCCGGGGAGTGGAACTCGACCCGAGGTTTATGGATGTGATCGTCAGGCGCTACCAGGCATGGTGCAGGGAGCACGAAGAAGATGCGGATGTGTTTGTGGTCCGTGACGGGCAGAAACTCACATTTGAGGAAGTTGCCACTGAGATGGAGGATGCTGTAAATGAATAAGGAAACGCTGACCCTCGGTTCCCTTTTTTCGGGATCCGGGGGTTTTGAACTTGCGGGCATTCTTTCAGGAATAAGGCCGGTATGGAACTCGGAAATCGAACCGTTCCCGATAAGGGTGACGACAAGAAGACTCCCGGAGGTAAGGCACTTCGGAGATGTGGCAAAGCTCTCAGGGGCTGAACTGCCACCCGTGGATATCATCACTTTCGGAAGCCCGTGCCAGGACATGTCCGTGGCAGGTCTCAGGGCAGGACTCGACGGGAAACGGAGTGTGCTCTTCCATGAGGCTGTCCGCATTATAAAGGAAATGAGGAAGAAGACTGATGGGGAAAAACCAAGATACTGCGTCTGGGAAAACGTCCCGGGCGCTTTTTCAAGTAACGGAGGAGAGGATTTCAGAGCGGTCCTCGAAGCGGTCATCGGAATCAGAGAGCCGGGGGCCGAGGTGCCTGCGCCTGACAAGAACGGATGGCCCCGCGCGGATGTTTACCTGGGCAGCGGATGGAGCGTGGCATACAGAGTTCTTGACGCTCAATACTGGGGTGTCCCCCAGCGAAGGGCAAGGATCTTTCTTGTCGCAGATTTTGGAGGAGAACGTGCCGGAAACATACTATTTAAGTCCGAGGGCCTGTCAGGGTATTCTGCGGAGAGCTTTGAAGCGTGGAAAAAAACTGCCGGAAATACTGGAGGAGGCTCTGGCGAGGCAGGCAGCATCTGCCTGAACGACCAGGGCGGGGAGCGGATGGATGTGTCTGATGAAGTGGCTGGAACTCTCCGGGCAGAGGATCACGGCCACCCTCCTCTTGTTGCCGCCGCGGGTTTCTGCACCGAGCATTCCGCAAAATCCCGCTCCATAGGATATGAGGAAGAGGTGTCACCCACTCTCAGGGCGGGGGTGGTTCCGGGAACGATCGCCCTGGAACATCACCCTACCGACTACAGGATAAGGATAGGAAGGGGAGGTGTTATCCAGACGCTTACAGGCCGCATGGGAACGGGCGGAAACAACGTGCCTCTCCTCATGACGCCTGACGGCCCGTTTACACCGGATGCTCTGAAACACTGCGGCAATGCCGCCGGATCAGATGCCGGGAGTGAGCATTCCTCTGTTTACCACGGGACAAAGAATTCGCATCTGACCCGCTTTTCTGATGATGCCGCTGTTGACACGCTTGTGGCAAGCGAGTACAAGGATCCTCCCGTGGTGAGCGCGGAACCGCACTATACCGTCCGCAGGCTGACCCCGACCGAGTGCGCGAGGCTCCAGGGGTTTCCCGACTGGTGGTGCTCCGGGCTGGAAACGGAAGAGCCGACAGAGGAGGAAATTGATTTCTGGGCAGAAGTATTTGAAGAACACCGGAGACTCGTCACTCACGCAAAGAAGCCGAAGACCAGGAACCAGATCGTGAAATGGCTGAAGAACCCCCATCTGGATTCCTCCGAGTACAAACTCTGGGGAAACGGTGTGGCGCTCCCGTGCGTATGGTTCGTACTCGCGGGAATTGTGTACTATGACCAGTTCCGGGAGAAGTCTCCAGGCGGTATTTCTCTTTCGACATGCGCAGAAATGAGTTGAATTATGTGCCGTTCAGAGTGAGTAATGTACTGACCCGGAGGGAATCTCCCGCGGGATCACACATAAGGAGGCAGAAGCCATGAAGAGAAGCTACAACGTGACAGGAAGCGGCCGGAAGGCACTGGTACAGGTGATCGGCGAGACCCTGGGGATAAAGCCGGTATACATGAAGGTGCCGACCTGCGCCTATAAGATCGGGAACATCACTGTCAGCAGGGACGGAGAGATGATCTGGGACGGGCTCACAGACAACGGCACCATCCGGAAGATCATCGATGCGCTTTCCTCAGCGGGGTACACGGCCTCGGAGGGGGATCTTCCGGAGCCGGAGGATACTGAGGAAAGCACAGCGGAGGAAGGAACTGAGGTCACAGTCAGCCTTCCCGTCGGGGGACACAATGGAGCCACCCTCCGGAACCTTGTCAACCTGGTCTTCACAAGGGCAGGCCTCATCAATAAGGCGCTCGGAACGGACATTTCTGCGGAGAAGGGACTGTGCGATGCCCTCTCGGAGAGCGAGGGCATCAGTACGGCAGAAGATTTCCTGAGAGTGATCACAGGTTATGAAAAAGAGAACGGCACGGCACTCTCCGGCATCGCGTTCACACCTGAGCGCATCACCTTCTCGACCCTCCCGGAGGACTCCGCAGCGGAAAAGATCAGGGCGTTCACTGAGCTGGTCTCCATGATGAACCGGCAGGCCCTGGAGCAGAAGCGGATACAGGCGAAAGCCGTGAATGAAGAGAATGAGAAATACGCGCTCCGCATCTGGCTGACACGCCTTGGGATGAACGGCCCTGAGTTCAAAGAAACGAGGAGGATCCTGATGGAGAACCTCTCCGGAAACGCAGCGTTCCGCACAGAAGCTGACAAACAGAGGTGGATGGAACGGCAGGGCCAGAAAAGGAGAGCAGCAGAGGAGGTGACCGCAGAATGAGATTTCCCGGACGAGAGATCATCGAACAGCTGAGAAAGAATTATCCCGCAGGGTGCCGTGTGGAACTGGTGCAAATGGATGATCCGCAGGCCCCGCCCGCGGGAACAAAAGGGACGGTGACCGGTGTTGACGACATCGGCACCATCCATGTGCGATGGGACAACGGATGCGGACTTGGAGTTGCTTACGGAGAAGATTCCTGCAGGAAGGTCAGACAGGAATGACCGGGCATAAATGTGCACAGATCCCGCCGGGGATCCTTGTGCACATTATGTTTCTCATTATTTGATGATTAACTTGCTATTAAAGGCCTTCAGAGTGATATATACAGTACGCCAGAGAAACACACATCACGACAAAGGAGGCCGGATCATGACAGAAGCGACAAGAAAGCAGATCGAAGGGATGAAAGAGCAGACCATCGGGGTAGAGGTCGAGATGTACGGCATCACCCGCCGGATGGCGGCAAAGACCGCGACAGAGTTCTTCGGGACCGGAAGGTACGAAGACACAGCGGCGGCGAACGGCTACAGAGCCTGGAGCGCATGGGACGCGCAGGAACGCGAATGGAAATTTCAGAGGGATTCGAGCATCCTCGCGGCAAGGGACGACCAGAAATGCGAACTGGTCACACCGGTCCTCACTTACGAGGACATCGGGACACTGCAGGAGCTCATCCGGCAGCTCAGGCACAGGGGAGCGAAGAGCGATCCTGAGCACATGTGCGGGGTGCACATCCACATCGGAGCGAACGGCCACACGCCGAAGAGCCTGAGGATCCTCGCGAACATCATGGCGGGCCATGAGGATCTGATCACCGATGCCCTGAAGATCGACCGCAGGCGCCTGAACAGATTCTGCAGGACGGTCGACCCCAGATTCCTGGAGGAGGTCAACAAAAAGAAACCCGCGACCATGAGCCGGCTTGCAGACATCTGGTACACGAGTCAGGAGGCGGACTATGGAAGGAGCCGCCATTACAACGAGAGCAGATACCATATGCTGAACTACCACGCCACATTCACCAAGGGCACGGTCGAGTTCAGGCTCTTCCAGTTCGACAACCCTTCGGAAGAACGGAAGGGCGGCCTCCATGCCGGCCAGCTCAAAAGCTACATCCAGCTCTGCCTTGCCCTCAGCCAGACGGCGAAGACCCTGAAGAGCGCAAGCCCCAGACCGCAGCAGAACGAGAATCCGAAATACGCGATGAGGACATGGCTCCTGAGGCTCGGGTTCATCGGAGACGAATTCGCGACGGCGCGGGACATCCTCACGAGGAACCTTGCCGGAGACACCGCTTTCAGGAACGGCAGGACAGCCTGAAGGAGACAGCCTCAGGCCCCCGGACCCCGCCATCACGGCGGGCTTTCGGTGGTAGAAGGGTGTTCCCTTCAGAAAGGATGGAAAAGATATGAAGAAACGCTACTACATCGCATACGGCAGCAACCTTAACCGCAGACAGATGAAGCTGCGGTGCCCGGGCTCAAAGGCAGCTGGGAAGGCAGTGATCGAGGGTTACCGGCTGGTCTTCAAAGGGAGCGGGACGGGGGCATACCTCACGATCGAGCCCTGCGACGGAGGAAGGGTGCCGGTGGGGGTCTATTCGGTCACGGAGGATGACGAGGCTGCCCTGGACCGGTACGAAGGGTTCCCGAGATTCTATCACAAGGAGGACATGACGCTCACGGTCAGCGGGATGAGGGGTGGAAAGCCAGCCCGCAGGAAAGCCTTCGTCTACATCATGAATGAGCGGAGGGGTTACGGGATCCCTTCACAGGAGTACATGGACATCTGCTGTGAGGGCTACGCGGATTTCGGATTTGATCTTTGGTGCCTGCAAAAGGCGTATGAAGACAGCGAGGAGGAGGTATGGAAGAGGATATCAGCAGGATGAGGACATGCCCGCTCTGCGGAAAAACCTACAGTGAGCGGCCGGCGCTTTCCCGGAAGGACAGCCGGACCCTCATATGCCCCGACTGTGGGACACGCGAGGCGCTGGAGAGCATCGGAGTGGGACCCGAGGAGCAGGAAAAGATACTCGAGACGATCCACAGGAGCATGAAGCCCTGAGGGGCAGATAATTTACAGACAGGGAGCTTCCGTACGGAGGCTCCTTTTTGCGTGGCTAAAACACAACAGGTTTTAAAGGAGGATCAAAGAAATGAGCAGCAACAGCACACTTGTCACATGCACAGTCCTGTCCCCGAACAATTCGGGGAAGAGGGCATATCCGGTAACACGGATCACTCCCCACTGTATGGTGGGACAGCTCAGCGCGCAGGCCTGCGGGGCGTTGTTCAAGAACCCCTCGAGGCAGGCGTCGTCCAACTACGGCATCGGAACAAACGGCGAGATCGGCCTGTACGTTGACGAGGGAAAACGATCCTGGTGCAGCTCCAGTGCCGACAACGACAACAGGGCGGTCACCATTGAGTGCGCATCTGATACGCGCAGTCCTTATGCGATGAACAGCAAAGTCTATGCCTCGCTGGTCAGGCTATGCGTGGACATCTGCCAAAGATACGGGAAAAAGAAACTCCTCTGGTTTGCGGATAAGAACAGGACCCTTGCCTATAAACCGAAGGAGGACGAGATGGTCATCACGGTCCACCGGTGGTTCGCCAGCAAGTCGTGTCCCGGAGACTGGCTCTACAACAGGCTTGGAAAACTGGCGGATGAGGTGACGGCACAGCTGTCCGGCACTGGGCAGAAGGATGCCCCGGCAGAGCGGGAGAAAACAGCAAAGCTGTACAGGGTACAGTGCGGAGCATTTTCCAGTGAGGGCAATGCGGAGAAGCGTGTAAGGGAACTGAAGGCTGTCGGATTTGACGCAGTCATCATGGAGGGATGATCAATGGCTAAGACAATGTATAAGGTCCAGATCGGCGCGTACAGGCAGAAGAGCAATGCCCAGAAGATGGCGGCGAAGGTGAAGAAAGCGGGGATCCCCGCGACGATCATCACCGCGGGAGACCTGATGAAAGTGCAGTGTGGAGCCTTCTCGGTGAAGGCGAACGCGGACAAGAGGCTCGCGGAGGTGAAGAAGAAGGGGTTTCTGAACGCGGTCCTCATCACAGTGCCCGGGACAGAGAAGACAGCACCGGCACCTGTTGTAACGACATCAAACCGCATCCGTATCGCGGCGCTTGCCTTCTTCGACACCGGGAATGAAGCGCAGCAGTACGGCGACTGCACGGCCCTGATCCAGTATGGGCAGGACGATAAGACAGTGGAGCACGCGGTGCTGATAGACACTGCGATGGCAAAGTCCTCCGCGAATGTCATCAAAAAGCTGAAAGCCCTGGGCGTGAAAAAACTCGACGCGATCGTGATCAGCCATGCACACGGCGACCACTACGGCGGGGTCACGAACATAAAGAATACCTTTCCTACAGCTGACATCTATGTTCCTGATCCTGCCGGGCTGGACAGGTACCAGAAGACCTATGGAAACGCTCTGCGCAGCCAGTACAAAAAGGCGAAAGGCCATTACATCAAGCCCGGGACGGTATTTACAATCGGCTCCATGAGGTTCGAGTGTGTTTATCTCTGCCCCGCCTCATCCCTGAAGGAACACGACTCGCATCATTTCGTCAACAACCAGTCTGCGGTCATGCGGATAAACCTCAACGGATGGCTCTATCACACGGCAGGGGATCTCCAGAACGAGGGCAACAATCTTCTCGTGAAAGCGGTGAAGGACCTCAAAGCCGACATCTATAAGGCGCAGTGGCATGGGGACGCCAATGCATGCAACGAGACGATCTGCAAAGCGGTAAGGCCCCTGGTGGCTTTTTCGAACTACCACCATAAGGAAGGCTCCGGAAGGGGGACCACCAGGAAACGCCTGCAGAATGTGGGTGCTGTCGTGGCGCGTAACCATGAGAACGGGGACATCTATATAGACTGTATGCCTGGCGTGATGAAGCTGTCCTGTTCCAAAGGGAATCTGTCAAAGACCTTCACGAGGGCAGTCAGTGTTTTCCCGGAGAAATGGGCCTCCTACAAGGTCTCCCTCTCCACGAAGGTACAGCCGGAGGATGTGACCTCCGGGATGCTCCTTGCGGTGGAGCCGGAGGACTATACGAAAGCGGAGATCGCGACGCTGAAGGCAAAGGGAGCGACAGTCCTCGGGTACCTGTCCGCTGGGGCTGTATCCGATGAACGGAGTTATTACAAGACTCTCAAAGACTATACACTGGAGCCCCTCCCGGACTGGCCCCATGAGAAGTACCTCGACCTGCGCCGCACTGCCGTCCGTGATTGGTGCGTGGCCAGAGCCAGGGAGATTAAGGCTCAGGGATTTGACGGCTGGTGGATAGATAACCTTGACGTCTACGAGGAATATAAGAGTTCCGCGATGTATGAAGCGGTCAGTGCGGTCCTTACGAAGATCAAGGCACTGGGCGGATATGTGATGGTAAACGGCGGGATGGAATATCTGCGGAAAGCCATGGACGCAGACTCCGGCCATGCAGGCCCCGGTAACATAGACGGTGTGACCCAGGAGGAGGTGTTCTCACGGATCACCAGTTACAAAGGCACGGGGGAATTCGGCGCCCAGAGCGCAAAAGATTCCTCGGATTACCAGTCCCATCTGGTACGATGCATCCGTCATAAGATGCAGGCTTTCCTTCTGGAATACACGAAGGACAATGACCTGAAGCTCAGGATCAGCGCCTTCTGCACGGAGAAGGGCATCGCCGGGTGCTGCGTTTCCGCGGATGTTGACCTCTGATAAAAGCCTTAGTGTTTATTGTGCTAAAACCATCTCCTTTATGCTGTGAGCTGATATAATGGCCGGACTGCAAATAAACCTGATCCAGAAAAGGAGGATTGAAATGAAACAGTTATCAGCCATTGACCGGCTCACAGCACTTTCCACACAGCTGAACGGGATGAGCGAATTGTTCCGCATCCTGTTGGAAAATGATCAGCCGGTCCGCAGGGAGCTCTTCGAGTTCCTGTCGTTTTCCGCGGAAAAGCTGGGGGCAGAATGCGGTGATGTAGCGAAGGGTCTGCTTTCCGGAGAGGAGTCATAACGCTGGAAAATTGTCAGATATTTCCTCAGAAATAACTTGCTATATGTGCCGGTTAGAGTGATATATAGTCACAACAAAAAACACATAGCCAGGAGGAAAAGACCATGACGATCAACGAAGCAGTGAGAACCTACAGACTTCCGAACCCCACCACTGCAGAAGACCTCGAATGCCGCTGGAGCAAGATCCTGAACTTTGGAGACAAAGTTCTCCTTGCGGGCCACTACTACAACGGGATGGGAAAGCCCAGCTACTTCGGAGCGGTCTACGAGCACCTCGACGACGACCTTTCCTGCGAAGGGACCATCGGGCTGGCAGCGGTCAGCGAGGTCGAGTTTTCCGACGACGGACACGCGATCGCCTGGGCGATGCAGCAGTGAGAAGGGAGGGCCGGATGAACTACGCAGAAAAGATGGAGATGGAGTGCAGGCTCCTCGGAAACCTTGCAGACTGGATGGTTAAGCACGGAGAGCTCCTTAAAGACCGGAAGCACAGCAGCGCCTTCTGCGGAATGCGGATCCGGGAAGTAATCTGGCGGGGATCCCGCTACGACATCATCGAAGTGGACGGGATGACCTGCCGGATTGAGAGGAGCTGAAGCCTCCCCGTACAGACACCAAAGAGCCGAAAGGCTCTGTCTGTCGTGTGTGATATACACAGATTCCCCGGTGATCTTTGTGTACTTTATGGTCAGAAACAAGTGGATATATACCTGGTACAGAGTTAATGTGTACATACCGAAAGGGAAGACACATAAAGCAAAAACGGAGGAAAAGACCATGACAAAGAAGACCACAAAGACGACTTTCAGGATGAACGGTTGGATCTACACCTACAACGAGACAATGACGAGCAACTGGGGATGGCCGGAAGGCAGAAAAGGCGAACGGGTCAGGATCAGAAAACACGACATGCAGCAGCTCATCAAAGAGCGCGATGCTTTCAGGATGGAGTACACCGAGATCTAAAAACGGATCTAAGAAACATGAAACACACCGGGAAACAGGGCGGAGGAAGCCCTTTTTCTCGTACAGATGACAGGATCGCCGGAGCGGTCTTTTTATTTTGCCATGAAGGAGGTGAGGACCGATGGCTACCAGGGGGAGGAAACCAACGCCGACAGCGATCAAACAGCTGGAAGGCAACCCGGGGAAGAGGAAACTGAACGACAGGGAACCGAAGCCTGAGAAAAAGGCCCCCTCCTGCCCGAAGTGGCTGGAACCGGAGGCAAAGAAAGAGTGGCGGAGGCTTGCAAAAAAGATGGAACTCATGGGAATCCTGACGGAAGTCGATATGGCTGCTTTTGCGGGCTACTGCCAGGCTTACGCAAGGTGGAAGGAAGCGGAGGAGTTCATCACCCGTCACGGTACTATCGTCAAAACTCCCTCCGGCTACTGGCAGCAGGTGCCGCAGGTCTCCATCGCCCAGACATATCTGAAGATCATGAACCGTTTTGCAGAGCAGTTCGGCCTGACGCCTTCTTCCCGTTCCCGCATCGTCGCGGACACCGGAGGCAGGGACAGCAGGGATGAGATGGAAGCTCTTCTGGGAGGTGACGGCTGATGGCAGTGGAAAAAAGGCCCGCAGATTATCCGAAACTGAAAGATTACAGACCTACACGGTTCATGCTCGAGACTTCACACTACGATGCGGGGAAGGCGGACCGGGCTGTACGTTTTATCGAGAACCTGCGCCATACGAAAGGCAAATGGGACGGGAAGCGGTTCTGGCTTTTGCCCTGGCAGGAGCAGATCATCCGGGATATCTTCGGCATCGTGGATGAAGCCGGGAACCGGCAGTTCCGGACAGCCTATATCGAGATCGGGAAAAAGAACGGCAAGTCGGAACTCGCCGCGGCAGTCGCCCTCTACCTTCTGTATGCCGACAACGAGCCATCCGCGGAAGTCTACGGCGCCGCGGCGGACAGGCAACAGGCGTCCATCGTCTTTGATGTTGCAAAGCGCATGGTAGATATGTCCCCGGCACTCTTTAAACGTTCTAAGATCGCAGCAGCAACGAAGAGGATCGTCAATTATACGAATGCTGGATTCTACCAGGTCCTTTCCGCGGAGGTCGGTACCAAGCACGGCCTGAACGTCTCGGGGCTGGTCCTTGATGAAGTCCATGCGCAGCCGAACAGGAAATTGTATGAAGTCCTAACCCGTGGCAGCGGTGACTCTCGGGAACAGCCGCTGTATTTCCTTATCACGACCGCCGGGACAGACAAGGAGTCGATCTGTTATGAACTTCATATGAAAGCAGTAGATATACTGGATGACAGGAGGAGAGACCCTTCTTTCTATCCAGTGGTATACGGCCTTACCGATGATGAAGACTGGACTGATGAGGCGAACTGGTATAAAGCAAACCCATCCCTGGGATATACAATCCAGATCGACCGGGTGCGCGACATGTTCCGGGAGGCAAAGGAGAACCCTGCGGAAGAGAATGTCTTTAAGCAGCTCCGGCTCAACATGTGGGTGTCCTCCCTGACGCGTTTTATCCCGGAGCAGATCTATGACCTGGGGAACATCCCTATCGATATGGAGTCCTTAAAAGGCCGCGACTGTTACGGCGGGCTGGACCTCTCCAGTACTGGAGATATTACCGCTTTTGTCCTTATGTTCCCGCCACGGGACGATACGGAAAGATATGTGATGCTGCCGTTCTTCTGGATCCCGGAGGACACGATCCCTATAAGGGTCCGCAGGGCATCAGTTCCGTATGATGTCTGGCATCAGCAGGGCTACATCATGGCTACGGAGGGCAACGTCATCCACTACGACTTCATCGAGAAGTTTATCGAAGAGCTGGGGAAACAGTATCACATCCTGGAGATAGCCTTTGACCGGTGGGGCGCGGTGCAGATGACCCAGGACCTTGAAGGCATGGGATTCACAGTAGTGCCTTTCGGCCAGGGCTACAAGGATATGTCCCCGCCAACAAAAGAGTTCTACAAGCTGCTGATGGAAGGCAGGATCATCCACGGAGGGCATCCCGTGATGCGCTGGATGAGCGGCAACGTAGTCGTAGACACAGACCCTGCCGGAAACATCAAATGCACCAAGGCAAAATCTCCGGAGAAGATCGACGGGATCGTTGCCGCCATCATGGCCCTGGACCGGTGCATCCGTCATGAACAGCAGGGCAGCGTATATGACGAGAGGGGGCTGTATGTGTTCTGAGTGACACTCATGTCAGTCTCCTATAAAACCCCCTTTAGGGCTGAATTTTAATAAATCATTATAGAGGAGTTTATGCAGCGGCTGACATGACCGTCACACAGGACGGTGATGTCCAGTTTCATGTAAGATTCCCCTGTAAAAAGTGTTACTCTGATACCGTGAAAAAATGCAGGACCACCCGGCGAAGGCAGGGCGGTCCTTTTTCAGTGATGGGAGGAATGACAGATGGGATTTCTTGAATGGCTGGGATTTGAGTCCCGTGACGCGCCCGCGCTTCCGGAGATCGCAGACAACGTCCGCGATTCCGGCCAGACTTTTGTCTTCGGCAGGGCGGATTCCGGCGAGAGGGTGGATGAGAAGAGCGCCATGCAGATCGCGACGGTGTATGCCTGCGTGCGGCTCCTGGCGGAAACGGTAGCGGGCCTTCCCCTCCATCTGTACCGGTACACGGATGCGGATGAGAAGGGAAAAGAGAGAGCCAGAGACCATCCGCTCTATAAGATCCTCTACAGGCAGCCGAACCCCGAGATGACGAGCTTTTCATTCCGGGAAGTCATGATGACGCACCTGCTGCTGTGGGGAAACTGCTATGCGCAGATCATCCGGGACGGCAAGAACGGGATCCTGGGACTGTATCCGCTGCTCCCGGAAAACGTGGAGACAGACCGTGACGAGAACGGATCCATTTTTTATATCTATCACGCGTACACGGATGAGAAGCCGGGCGAGAACAACAAAGATATATTCTTCCGAAGGGATGAGATATTCCATGTCCCCGGCCTTGGGTTCAACGGCCTTGTGGGATTCTCCCCTATCGCCATGATGAAGAACAGCCTGGGCACTACTCTGGCAGTGGAAAAATACGGCAGCGCATTCTTCAAGAACGGCGCCCAGCCGTCGGGCGTCCTCGAGCATCCCGGCGTGCTGAAGAATCCGGAGAAGATACGCGAGAACTGGTCCGATGTTTACGGCGGAGCGAACAACGCCCACAAGGTGGCGGTGCTCGAAGAAGGCATGGTGTACAAACCCATCTCGCTCCCTCCGGAAGACAGCCAGTTTTTGTCGACCAGGCAGTTCGGGGTGAACGAGATCTGCCGCATCTTCCGGGTGCCCCCGCACCTTGTGCAGGACATGGAACATGCGACGTTCTCCAATATTGAACACCAGAGCATAGACTTTGTGGTCCATACCCTTACTCCCTGGCTGGTCCGTTTTGAGCAGGCGGTCGTGAAAGACCTCCTGCTGCCGGATGAGCAGGATGTGTATTTCCCGAAATTCAACGTGGACGGACTGCTCAGGGGCGATTACCAGTCCAGGATGCAGGGATACGCCACCGGGATAAGCAACGGTTTTCTGTCCCCCAATGACATACACCGGCTTGAGAACATGGACCTCATCCCCGCGGAAAAGGGAGGGGATGATTATTACCTGAACGGAGGCTACGTCAAACTGGAGGACGCCGGAAAGCAGCAGACCGCGCAGAAAAAGCCTGAGGAGAGCGGGCAGGAGGACGCGCAGGCAGAAAACAGGAGGAAGAGATGAAGAAATTTTGGAACTGGATCCGTGATGACGGCGGAGGCCGGGTGCTCCGGCTGGAAGGCCCGATCGACGCGGAGTCCTTCTGGGGCGATGAGATCACGCCCGATGATTTCAGGGCGGATCTCGAGGCTGAGGAAGGAGACGTCACGGTATGGATCAATTCCCCCGGCGGCAATGTGTTTGCTGCTGCGGAGATCTATACCATGCTGAAGGATTACGCCGGGACGGTGACGGTACGGATAGCGTCCATCGCGGCGTCCGCGGCGTCTGTCGTCGCTATGGCGGGCAGCAGGGTGGAGATGTCCCCGACGGCGCTCCTCATGATCCACGATCCCTCTACTATCGCCATGGGCAACGCGAAGGACATGGAAAAGGCCATCGAGACGCTCAATGAAGTAAAGGAATCGATCATAAACGCATACGCCGCCAAGTCGGGACTTCGCCGCGGAAAGATCGCGGAACTCATGAGCAATGAGACCTGGATGAACGCAAAAAAGGCCGTTGAACTCGGCTTTGCGGACGAGGTGCTGTTTGAAGGGAAAGCGCCTGAAGCCAATGAAGACGGGGAGGCAGAAGAGTCTGAACCCGTCGCAGTGGAGGCACGGATATATTCAAGCCGCATGATGGACCGGGCGATCCTGAACCGGCTGTGTATCTCCGGCAGAACGGAGGAGGAGCAGCCGCCTTCTCCCGTGATCGGCATGGACGGAAAAACGGAAGACGGGGCTGTGCCCTATCAGATACTCAGAGACAAGCTGGAATTCCTCAGATGAGGAACCCGGCTTTTTTTAATGGAGGAAAACACATGAGCAAGATCATAGAGCTTCGTAACAAAAGAACTGCCCTCTGGGAAAAGACAAAGGCATTCCTGGAGGAACACCGTGATGAGAACGGCCTGGTCGAGGCATCTGCCGTCGAGCAGTACGAGAAGATGGCCTCGGACGTAAAAGCGCTGGGTGATGAGATCAAACGCCTGGAAGACCAGATGGAGATGGACGCCAAGCTCTCCGCGGCGACCTCTGTTCCCGTACACGCGGACCCCAAAGCCGGGCAGCGCGACGTCCCCGCGCGTCCTACCGCGACTGCCAGATACAGCGAGGCCTTCTGGAACATGATGCGCGGCAACAACACCCTGGAGGTCCGTGACGCGCTGTCCGTAGGCGTAGACCAGAACGGCGGCTACACTGTCCCGGATGAGTTTGAGAGACAGCTGATCCAGGGACTGGAAGAGAACAACGTCTTCCGCAGGATGGCAAAGACCATCCGTACCAACTCCGGTACCCGTACGATCCCTATCGCCATGGACACCGGCAGCGCGTCCTGGATCGAAGAGGGCGCGGCAATCCAGGAATCCGACATGAGCTTCTCTCAGGAGACCCTGTCCGCGTTTAAGCTGGGCTGCATGGTCAAGGTGACGAACGAGCTGCTGCATGACTCCGCATTCGACATCTCTTCCTATATCGCACAGCGCTTTGGCGTGCGTTTCGGCAACGCGGAGGAGGATGCTTTCATCAACGGCACCGGCCCTTCCGCCAATCCGCAGACCACGCCTTCCATGCCTACAGGCATCCTGACGACCCTGACCGCGACAGCGGGGAACACCACCGCCAACGCGCAGACAGTCCATTTCGATAACATCTACAGGCTGTATTACAGCCTGAAGTCCCCCTACCGCAGGAAGGCGTCCTTCCTCTGCAATGAGACCCTGCTCCTGCAGCTGATGCTGATCAAGGATAAGCAGGACCGGTATATTTGGGCTCCTGGGCTGGCCGTGGGCAAGCCTGATACCATACTCGGACATCCGATCCACACGAGCGGCTACATGCCGGGGATCACGGGCAACGCGACGCAGGATAAGGGCAAGAAGGTCCTGCTCTTCGGAGACTTCTCCTACTACTGGATTGCCGACCGTCAGAACAGGACCCTCAAGCGTCTGAACGAGCTGTACGCCGTCACCGATCAGGTCGGCTTCATCGGCACGCAGCGCGTGGATGGAAAGCTGATCCTGCCCGAAGCAGTGCAGGTCATGGCGCTGGGCTCCGGTACCGCCAGCAGCGGGACCTGAGGAGGGAGGTGACTGATCATGGCACTTGTTACGCTTGCGGAAGCTAAGGAATATCTCCGGGTGGATACGGCGGATGAGGATGCCATGATCGGCACCCTCATTACCACTGCGGGAAGGCTGTGCGCGGATGTGGCAAGGCTCACGGATGAGAAGTGGGAGGAGGTAAACTCTGAGACGGAGGATGCCTCCCTCGCACCCATCCGGGAGACGATGAAGGTGGCGGTCCTTTATACGGTCGGCTACCTGTTTGAGCACAGGGAGGAAGCGGATCACCACGGTCTGACGCTGACGCTGCGGTCCATCCTTTTTGCGGTCCGGGAGGGGGTGGTCTGATGCATATCGAAGGTCTCAGGGTCCGGATCAAGATTCAGAAGCAGGAGACGATCACCGACAAGTACGGTAATCACAAATCTGGTTGGAGTGATTACTTCTCCTGCTGGGCCACACCCTCTACTCAGACAGGACAGGAGGGAGAGGAGGCTGCGCATACGGAAGAAGAGGACCGTCTTGATTTCACAGTCCGCTACTGTACGGAGACTGCTGCAGTTACTTCCAAAAAGTACAGGATCCTCCTGGGAGACAGGATCTATAACATTGTGCATGTGGATGACATGGGCTTTAAGCATAACAGCCGAAAGTTCCATGCGGAGCTGGTAGAGAGGTGACGGGATGGCTGGAAAGAAAGTATCGATTGATGGCCTGGCCGAGGCAGTCATGCAAGAGATGGAGGAGTACAACAAACTTGCTGCAGATACCATGAAGAAGGCTGTGGACAGAGCCGGCAAGACAGTTCGTGACCAGATCAAAGGGAGCGCTCCGGTCCGGACAGGAAAGTATGCCAAAAGCTGGACTGCCAGGAAAACAAAAGAGAGCTCTACAGCCCTCGAGGTGACGGTATACTCTCCATCACGATATATGTTGGCACATCTGTTGGAGCATGGGCACGCAAAGAGAAACGGCGGCAGGGTCCGGGCTATTCCACATATCGCACCTGCGGAAGCGGCTGGTGAGGAGCAGCTCACCCAGGAAATCATGAGGGGGTTACAGAATGGATAAGATATTGGAAATGATGGCGGAGATACCGTTTCCTTCTGCTTATGATCATTTCGCAGAAGGTGAGTCACCGGCGCCGCCATTTATCACATACCTGCTGCCGGGAAGCGATAACTTTGCTGCAGATGGAAAGGTTTATTTCCGGATTACGGAGGTCCATATCGAGCTGTACACCGACGAAAAGAACCCGGAGGTGGAGCGGCAGGTTGAAGCTGTGCTGGATGAGCACGGCATTTTTTATGACAAAACGGAGGTCTGGATCGAATCCGAGAAGCTATATGAGGTTCTTTATTCTTTTGAAATGGAGGATTGATACATGAAAAATAAGGTTAAGTTTAACCTGAAAAACGTGCACGCTGCCAAGCTCACAGAGACCGTGACTGATGGTGTGACATCGTTTTCTTATGGTACGCCAAAGGCGATCCCGGGAGCTGTCAGTATTTCCCTGGATGCAGAAGGCGAGTCCAGTCCCTTCTATGCGGACGGTATCGTGTATTTCCGCTCGGTGACCAACAACGGCTACTCCGGTGATCTGGAGATGGCCCTGGTGCCTGAGTGGTTCCGTACCGAAATCTTGCAGGAAGCGCTGGATGGCAAGGGCGTGCTGATCGAAAAGAGCGACAACAAGGAGAGCGTGAAGTTTGCGCTGCTCTTTGAGTTTGACGGTGACGTGAACTGCATCCGTCACGTGCTTTACAACTGCACCAGTTCTCGTCCGTCCATCGAGTCGGAGACCAAGGAAGATACTATCGAGCCTGGTACGGAGACCCTGTCCATTACGGCGGATCCCAGGGCCGATGGCCTGGTGAAAGCCCGCACTGGCGATACGACAGATGCAACGACCTATGCCAACTGGTATAAGTCCGTATATCTGCCCACAGAGACAAACGGAGAGGGGGAGTAAAACATGATCGAACGCACTATTGAGATTTCTGGAAAGCCGGTACAGTTCCGGTCCTCGGCAACGGTGCCGCGCCTTTACCGGGCCAAGTTCAAGAGGGATATCTTCAAAGACCTGACCAAGCTCGAGAAGTCATTTACCCGGAAAACCGTGGATGGTGATGAGTTGCAGATCGAGGACCTGGAGATCTTCGAGAACGTGGCCTACATCATGGCGTACCACGCTGATCCGTCCATTCCGAAGACCATTGACGAGTGGCTGGACCAGTTTGAGATGTTCTCCATCTACCAGGTGCTTCCTCAGATCCTGGAGCTGTGGGGAGAGAACCTCATGACGGATGTCCAGGCAAAAAAAGGATTGGCAGAAGTGAGCGGGAGATGACCACGCCACTGTTCCTTCTGCGCTGCACGGAGGTCGGGATCTCCATCCGGGATCTCGACCTTCTTACAATCGGGCTCGTGCTCGATATCTGGACTGAAAAGTCCAATGACGGCGTGAAATATAGACGGATTGCTGAGCAGAGTGATTTTGATATGTTTTGAGAAGCTTTAAGAATAATTGGCATATGTTATAATAGATTAGAAACACAAGGGTAATTGGAAAAATATTGTTTGCGAGATAAGGATTAATTGGAGATCTGATGGAAAAGAATAAAACAAATATAGAACAATTGATACCCTATACAGATTTAGTTAACGATATATTCGAAACATATAATGAAGTCGTTTTTCCATTATCAGTGCATTATCAAGTAATAAAAGGGGAATATCCTGTTTTTATTACGCATAGATCAAATAATGCATTTCGATTTTTGGGTGTAGCAATGGTAAGCGACAGCGATGACAAAAGGGTAAAATTAATTGAAAAAGCCAGTTATGAAATGGATTTGGCGGCAATTGAAGCTTTGAAAGCAGATACTGTTAGTGTGCTGGAACGGTACGACTCTTTTATGGAAAAGTATAAAAATGTTGATTTAACCCTGATTCAGAAAGGCACGTTTTTATCTCAAGTGACGAATCATTATGCTGTGGCAAAAGAAAGACTAAAGGAAGCCAGAGAAATGGAAATGAGAGATCCACTATCATTCCATGAAATATTTCAAAAATACGAAGATGCATTTTGCGCGGCTGGAGATTTTAAGAGCCATTTAGATGGGGCGATTGAAGACGGAGAATATCTAAGACATAAAGCTGAGAAGAAGGATAGAATTACTGTACTAAGCCTAATCGTTGGTGTAATTGGAGTTATTGTAGGCGTTATTGGTTTTTTAATATGAGCAGGGGCCTGTCGTTTTCAAATTATGGGCTTAGGATAATATGCATCTCTTCGGAGATGCTTTTTTCATGTCCTGAAAGGAGGTGAGGATCATGGCAGGCAGCAGGATAAAGGGAATAACCGTCGAGATCGGCGGTGATACAACCGGTCTCGATAAGGCATTAAAGAGTGTCAATTCTACGATCAAAACGACACAGACGTCTCTCAAGGATGTCAACAAGCTGCTAAAGCTGGATCCCGCCAATACCAGTCTCGTTACCCAGAAGCAGAAACTTTTGAAGGATGCCATCTCCGCAACGAAGGAAAAACTGGATGCCTTAAAAACTGCCCAGGAGCAGGCAAAGCAGCAGTTGGAAAACGGGACACTCGGGCAGGATAAATACGATGCCCTGCAGAGGGAGATCGTGGAGACTGAGCAGGAACTGCAGCGATTGCAGCAGGAAGCCTCGAAGACCAACACGTTTCTCTCCAAAATAGATGAGACAGGAAAGAAGTTCGAAAATGCCGGCAATACGATCGCCGGGGCAGGAAGAGCAGTGATGCCGGCCTCTGCGGCTGTTGCAGGTCTCGGCGTCGCGGCAGTAAAGACCTCCGCTGACTTCGATTCTTCCATGAGCCAGGTGGCTGCAGTTTCCGGCGCAACGGGAAAAGACTTTGATGCTCTCCGGGATAAGGCCAGAGAGATGGGATCCAAGACCAAGTTCAGTGCTTCCGAGGCAGCCGATGCAATGAATTACATGGCCATGGCCGGCTGGAAGACAGGCGACATGCTTTCCGGTATTGAGGGCATCATGAATCTGGCAGCCGCCTCGGGTGAGGATCTGGTGACGACCTCTGACATCGTCACTGACGCGCTGACTGCATTTGGCCTCTCGGCAAAGGACTCCGGGCACTTCGCAGATATCCTCGCTGCAGCATCTTCCAACGCAAATACCAACGTATCCATGATGGGCGAGACCTTCAAGTACTGTGCTCCGATTGCCGGTGCCCTGGGGTACTCTGCAGAGGATACGGCAGAAGCAATCGGCCTTATGGCAAATGCTGGTATTAAGTCTTCGTCTGCCGGTACAGCCCTCCGAACTATCATGACAAAGCTCCAGGGGGACCTCAAGCTCTCCGGGGCCGCGTTCGGAGATATGACGATCAAAACGGCAAATGCCGATGGATCCATGAGGAGCCTGTCTGATATCCTGGCAGATTGTCGTGTCGCTTTTGGCCAGATGACAGAGTCGGAAAAGGCTGCAGCTGCAGAATCCCTGGTGGGAAAGAACGCCATGTCCGGGTTCCTTGCCCTGATGAATGCTGCACCCGCTGATATAGAGAAACTCGAGACCGCGATCTCCACCTGTTCGGATGAAATCGACGGATATAACGGTACGGCAGAAAAGATGGCTGCCGTCATGCAGGACAACTTAAATGGTCAGCTCACCATACTGAAATCTCAGTTGCAGGAGCTGGCCATTTCTTTTGGCGACATGCTCATGCCTATGATCCGTAAAGCAGTTTCTGCTGTTCAGGGATTTGTTGATAAGCTTAACGGCATGAGTGAAGGGCAGAGAAACGCGATCCTGAAAGTGGGATTATTCGTCGCTGCCCTGGGACCGTTCCTGGTGATACTGGGGACGTGTATATCGAAGATCGGCATCGCCATGCAGGGCTTTGTAAAGCTTGCTGGGGCATTTGGAAAGATGAAGACAGCTGTATCCGGGGCACAGGGTATCCTTGGAAAGATAGGTGCCGCCCTGGGAGGGGTGTCCGCCCCTGTCGTTGCTGTCGTTGCTATCATCGCAGTCCTTGTGGCTGCGTTTATTCATTTATGGAAAACAAATGATGGATTCCGGGAAGCTATCATCGGGACCTGGCAGCGGATCAAAACCGCAATCAGTTCTTTTGTCGATGAAGTCAAAGAGCGCCTGGGTGCACTGGGTATCAGCTTCTCAGACATTGCGGAGACAGTGAAGAGGATATGGAATGGACTGTGCAGTGTCCTGGCACCTGTATTTGAAGGGGTATTTAACAACATCGCTACCATCCTCGAAACAGTCCTGGGTGTCCTGACGGGAATACTTGACGTGTTCATCGGAGTGTTCACCGGTGACTGGAGCCAGGTGTGGACTGGGGTGAAGGAAATCTTCACCTCCATCTGGACAGGTATCCAGGGTGTGTTCTCCACAGTCATGGAGACAATCGTGGGTGTAGCGGATGTGGTCCTTTCCTGGTTTGGCACAAGCTGGAGTCAGGTGTGGACCGGTATCAGATCATTCTTTGAGGGAATCTGGAACGGCATTGCCACTTTCTTTTCGAATATATGGGCGGGGATCACATCGACAGTCACATCTGTCCTGACGGGAATCCAGAGCTTTTTCATTTCCATCTGGCAGGCAATTTCCGGTGTAGTAACCGGTGCCCTAACTGCTATCCAGACGGCAATGAGCTCTGTCTGGAACGCGATCTCCGGGGTAGTGACCACTGTGTGGGAGACGATCAAAAGTGTCGTTCAGGTAGGGATTCTTTTTATTCAGGAACTTCTCTCCGCTGCATTTAATATACTGACACTGCCATGGCAGTTTATCTGGCAAAATTTCGGGTCTGTCATTACGGATGCTTGGGAGAACATCAAATCTATCGTCTCCGCTGCACTGGATGTGGTGAAGGGGGTGATCGAATCCGTATGGAATGCGATCGCAGCCTTCCTTACCCCAATCCTGGCCACCATAGAGACTCTGTTTAAAACAGCCTGGACCTCCATCAAAACAGTTGTCAGTACTGTCGTGAACACTATCAAGGGTGTGATCCAGACAGTATGGAACTCCATAAAAACAGTCCTGACGACAGCCCTAAATGGAATCAAACAGACTTTCACTACTGTATGGAATACGATCAGGCAGACAATAACTACTGTCGTGAACGCGATCAAATCGACGGTCACTTCCGTATGGAACAGTATCAAGTCCACTGTATCTTCTGTGATGAACAGCATAAAATCTACTGTCAGCACGGTTTGGAATAACATCAAATCGACAGTCCAGACAGTGGTAAATGCCATAAAGACAACTGTCAGCAACGTGTTCAATTCTGTAAAGAGCACTGCCGCCAGCATCTTTGACGGGATCAGATCCAAGGCAACGAGCACATGGAACAGCATAAAAAATGCCATTATCAAACCAGTCGAGTCGGCAAGGGACAAGGTCAAGAACCTGATTGACAGGATCAGATCTTATTTCAACTTCTCCTGGAGCCTGCCTCGTCTAAAACTCCCTCATGTGCACATCAGCGGTCACTTTTCGCTGAGGCCTCCGTCTGTGCCGCACTTTTCTGTAGACTGGTACAAAGAAGGCGGCATCATGACAAAACCCACGATGTTCGGAATCAACGGGTCCAGCATCATGGCAGGAGGAGAAGCCGGTGCAGAGGCGATCCTGCCGCTAAAGGGCTTTTACGATCAGCTTGCCAGTATGCTCGACGAGAGGCTAAACATGGCCGGGATGGAGCGTTACCTGGCGATCATTGCGGACAACAGCAGCAAGGGGATCTACCTGGAGGACGGGACTCTCGTGGGGCACCTACTTCCTTCCATTGATTCCGGTCTTGCCAGATATTCCATGAGAGGAGGGCGCGGGAACCGATGAACAGCATATTTACCGGCGCTATGATCGGTGATGAACACACCCTCCGGGACTGGGGTGCGGTCATCATAAACAGTGATGTCATTGCCATGCCGGAACCCAAAACAGTCCTTCTGGAAGTCCCGGGAAGGAGTGGAAGGCTGGACCTTTCCGAAGTCCTGACGGGGGATATCTCTTACGGGAATCGGGAACTGAAGTTGCAGCTTGCGGCAAGAACCGATAAAGACAGATGGGTAGATACCTGTCTCCATATCTTCAATAAATACCACGGCCGGGTTGTCCACGTCACTTTCGATGAGGATCCCGGCCATTACTATGTCGGCAGGGCAAGCATATCTGATCCGCAGAGGCTCGGCATAGCCGGCCAGCTTACCATAACGATAGACGCAGAGCCGTACCGGTATGAGCATGCGCTGCATGTGGAGACTTTCTCAGGGTCCACTTCAACAGTCTTCGGAACAGTTGAGAACCTGCGCATGCCTGTCTGCCCAACAGTTACTGTACCTGTAGCCTGTCAGTTATTCCATGACTCTAGGGTGTATGAGCTGGATGCTGGTACTCAGGTGGTGCCGGGGCTGGTCCTTCATCCTTTTGACAATAACGTGTCAGTGACTGGAGCGAGCAGCATCACATTTTCATTTCGGAGGGGGTGTTTGTAATGTACAGAATATTTCTGGATGATGAGCTCTTCTATGACCCCCGCATCCCGGACCTGGCGCTTACAGACATTTCCTGTGAACTCGAAGTTAATAAGACCGGGACATTGAAATTTACGATCCCGCCAACACATCCGAAGAAGGATGACCTTAAAAAGATGTACTCAGT
>DGRU01000152.1 GCA_002390025.1 Lachnospiraceae bacterium UBA4380 | reverse complement strand
TGCCTTCGCTTAGGGGGTGAGAATGTCGGCGATCGCGGCCTTCCCCCTCCATAAAGCGATATTTCAGATTCTGGAGCTTCGAGGTCACCCATCCCGCTCAATAAAGCGATATTTCGAATCCGGGAGCCAAGAATCACCCATGCCAGGAAAAATCGAAGCGATATTTCAAATCCGGAAGTCCAAGGTCACCTACGCAGCGGAAAAGAAAAGCGACGGAGGCGCCGCATGAGTAAAAGATCACCACTGTGTTAGAGGGATACTGGCGGGACCAAAGCGATATATCAGATCCGGGAGTACAAGGTCACCCATGCCAGGGAAAAGCGAAGCGATATATCAGATTCTGGAGCTCGGGGTCACCTATGCCGCAGAAAAGCGAAGCGATATTTCGGTTCCCGGAGCATGGGGTCACCTATGCTGTAGTAAAGTAAAGCGACGGAGGCGCTGCAAGAGTGGAAGATCACCACTGTGTAGGCGGGATGTTGTCGAGACCAAAGCGATATATCAGACCCTGGAGCCTGGGGTCATCTATGCCGCGGAAAAGAAAAGCGACGGAGGCGTCGCAAGAGTAAAAGATCACCACTGTGTAGGCGGGATGTTGTCGGGACCAAAGCGATATATCAGATGCTGGAGCCCAAGCTCACCCATGCCAGGGAAAAGAGAAGCGATATTTCAAATCCGGGAACCCAAGCTCACACACGCAGCGGAAAAGTAAAGCGACGGAGGCGCCGCAAGAATACTTAGGAGGAGCAGGAGACAGAGCGATCGCGGCATACATCCTGGAGGAGTGAATATTTGTGAGCATCTGGAATTACTTGGCGAAGATGAATGCAAAGAGAGGGTAAACCGCCCGTCTCACACAGACGGGCGGTTTAGGGCCACCCTGTCTGAGTATGTCGCATCTTCAATGCGACATACGAGTTTGGCCCGGCCCTCTATTTGCATCAGCGAGCCTTAGTAATTCCATGCGAACAAATCCTGAACTCCAAAGGATGTATGCCGCGATAGCTCGTCCTATTACCGCGATAGCTCGTCCTTAATTTTAATGCTTGCATGCGGACCATGCTTTGACTATTATAGGAAAAGCGGCATTTTCGCCGCAAAGCTGTTTTCCGCAGGAGGTTATATATGGAAAAAGAACTGGATTTCAGCGCTGAAATCCAACGCGATATTTTCGGAATGCAGGATGCGCATGTGCGAAAGATCGAGAAGGAACTGCAGGTCAGTATTGTTTCCCGCAACGGTGCCATGAAGGTGATCGGCGAGGAGGATAATGTAGAAGCGGCTGTTGTACTGCTGGAGGATATGGCGGGCTTGTCGGAACACGGTTCCGAGGTCACTTCCCAGCAGGTGGACTACGCCCTGGAAATGAAGGGAGACGCGGAGCCCGGCATGCTGCAGAAGATGGACGGCGATATCATCTGCCACACTGTGAGCGGCAAACCCGTGCGCCCCAAGACAGTGGGACAGCAGAAATATATCAATGCGATCAGGGACAATCTGATCGTATTTGCCAACGGTCCTGCTGGAACAGGCAAGACTTTCCTGGCCATGGCCATGGCGATCACGGCTTTTATGAACGGTGAAGTGGAGAGAATCATCCTGACACGTCCCGCCATCGAGGCCGGTGAGAAACTGGGCTTTCTGCCCGGCGACCTGCAGAGCAAGGTCGACCCCTACCTGCGCCCTCTCTACGATGCTCTCTACCAGATCATGGGCGCGGAGAAATTCCAGGCAAATATGGAAAAGGGACTGATCGAGGTAGCTCCGCTTGCCTATATGCGTGGCCGCACCCTGGACAACGCCTACATTATCCTGGATGAGGCACAGAATACAACACCGGAGCAGATGAAGATGTTCCTGACCCGTTTCGGCTTCGGATCTCATGCGGTGATCACGGGAGACGCCTCCCAGAAGGACCTTGCGCCTGACCGACGCTCGGGACTGGATGTTGCCATGCAGGTGTTAAAGCATGTCGACGGCATCAAATTTATCACCCTGGATGCTCGTGACGTCGTGCGCCATCCCCTGGTGCAGAAGATCGTCAAGGCATATGAGAATTATGAACTGGCGGCTGCAAGACGCAGTCGGGAGCGGCAGGAAAAACAGGAGCGTTACGGGGCCTCTAATGATCAGGACAGCAGAAGAGGCAGGTATGAGGGACGTGCAGACCGGGATTTTCATGACCGCTATAAGAGAAAATAAGGATCAATCCTGAAAAAGGACTGATCCTGAAAAAAAGGACTGAGACCTAAAATAAGGAGCGATTCCGAAAATATGGAGTGGTCTTGAAACAAGACAGAGCCTGAAAATCAGGACAAAGCCTGAAGATTAGGAGCAATCCTGAAAAAATGGAGTGATCCTGAAAATAGGACAGAGCCTGAAAATAAGGACTGAACCTGAAAAAAGGAGCGCTCCTGAAAACGGGCAGACGAGGGAAAACAGCGTAAAAATAATGCTGATGCATTCTTTTTACACGGCTGTCTGTGCCGGAGTCAAACAGACTCCGGTGTGCCGAGAGAAACTGCCTTTGCGGATTTCCCGTGCACAGTCTCCCGCAGGGTGCCCGGCATGGAGAGTAATATGATGAATGACAATTTCACTGCAGATACGGCTGCAGCCCCTGAAGGCGGCGAGACACCTGTTTACCGGCTGGAAGCAGAAATCCTCACCCAGGGTCCGGACGGGATCAGTTTTGATTTTGACGCGGAAGAGGTGGCTCAGCAGGTATGTGAGGCTGTGCTCGCTTCGGAGGAATGTCCCTATGACGCCGGTGTCTATCTGATGGTCACGGACGAAGAGGAAGTGCACCGCATGAATCTGGACTACCGAGGGATCGACAGGACTACGGACGTACTGTCCTTCCCGGCTGTTCCCTTTGAGGCGGAGTCGGATTTTTCCGCAGTTGAAGAGAACGAGATGGATTATATAGACCCCGATACAGGCTTTCTGCAGCTGGGGGATATCGTGATCAACGCCTCCCGTGTCTGGGAGCAGGCACGGGAATACGGCCACAGCCCCCGCAGGGAATTTGCCTTTCTGGTGGCCCACAGCATGCTCCATCTGTGCGGCTACGACCATATGACACCCGAAGAGAGTGCACGCATGGAAGCAAAACAGGAGGCCGTCCTGCAGAGCCTGGGGAT
>DGRU01000141.1:4415-22589 GCA_002390025.1 Lachnospiraceae bacterium UBA4380 | reverse complement strand
CATCTTCTTTTTATCCAGGCAAAAAATAAAAGCGTGATACGCCACACCGTAATGGTATGGAATATCACGCTTCACTTTTTCTTAGCCAACCCGATAGCAACAGTGCTCATTTTTCAGTCTTACTGTTTTATGAACACTGCGCTAAACAGGACCCGCCTGCGGAGATATACGATGCATCAGGTTTTCCCGCCTGCGGAGATGCGCCATGCATCAGGTTTTTCTTTTGTGCGCATCTCCCGCGCCTGTTATGAAGTCCCGGCAGCTGCGCGGTCAAAACACAATGATCAGCGGGGCTTTCTCACCGCCGCCATAGCGCGCTCCGTCTCTTCGTCTATCTCACCCGCGGTGACGGAATCCTGCATGGCGACCCAGACAAGACCTGCCTTCTCCGCCGCCCTGCGCAGCTGGTCCGGTGTGTAGCCCCTCTGACGGTGGACTTCGTCAAAGCGGCGGTAGAGACTCCCGTCCTCACTGTCCTCCCGGACAAAAACAGCCAGGTCGTATTCATTGATACAGGACTCGGGGTCGTAGTAATTGTCCCAGATAAAGGCACATTCGCCGCGGTCCTCAGCGATCGTGCTGTCGCCGATCACATCCCGGTAGAGGTGGATGGTCTTGAAATCAAAGACAAATACGCCGCCCGGCAGAAGGCCGCGCTCCACACAGGCAAACAAGTCTTCCAGATCTGCTTCCTCCAGCAGGTAATTGATACTGTCTCCGACGCTGATCATGGCGCCTGCCGCCCCGTAGAGCTCGAAATCGCGCATATCCTGCAGGGTGTAGAGAATGTCCCTGCCGGATTCGATCTTGCGCTCCTGGGCGATGGAGAGCATATCCGGGGACAGATCAATGCCGATCATATCATAGCCGCGGTCATCCATGATCTGGGTGAGCTTTCCCGTGCCGCATCCCAGGTCCACAACAATATTCTCTTCGCTTCCGCTTTTTTCCGAACGCGGAAGGCCGTATTTTTCCAGATAATCACACACCCGGTCCGCCCATTCGTCATAGGGCTCCTGGTCCATAAAAGTGTCATACACATAGGAAAAACTGGTGTAACTGTCCAAAGTCTTTTTTCTCCTTTGTTGCGCGCGTCAGCAATAGCTATATACGGACAGTCCGTCGGATGCTCCCGGTGAGCCTGCGGACGCCTGTGCCATACTGCTGTTTATTGTACCAGTTCTTCCGCCGCTTGTCAGTAGGTCCTGACCCGGATCGCAGGCCGCACCCCGAATGTATTTCCGAATACCAGAGAGCCTCTCTCGAGAATATCTCCCAGGCAGTTTACGTAAACCGCATATCTGGGACTGTCTCCGGGATTTCTCACCCAGTACCAGCAGGCGTCGCGTTTCTCATCCACGTAAGCCCCCTGACTCTGTGCATAGTCGGTTGCCCCGGCCCTGCGGTCCTCATCAGAGTCAAAATACTGCTCCAGTTCATCGATATCCAGGATGAAAACCTGATCATTGGTGACAGCCCCGGCGGGATTTCCGCTGTTGTCACGGTTCACAACTGTGCTCGAAACGATGCACTTCCTCTCTTCAGGAGAAAAAGTCTCTTCCAGAAAATCGACATTGAGCCAGGTGCGCAGAGAACATTTCTCCCAGGTCATGTCATCCCAGGAATCGTGGTAAGGAAGGCAGTCCACAGCATACCTGCTGATCAGAAGGGCATAACCGTCCCTGTTCTCCAGCACAGTCCACTCAACAGGAGATTCAGTGCCGTCCGCAGATGCGGCATAGGAGCCCAGTGTCACCGTGTCTCCGGGCCTGGCTTCCGCAGAGAGAATGCCTTTTTCTCCGGAGACATTCACGCCTTTGATCCCTGTCGTACCGCTGGCAACTTTCTCCGGTCCGCCCGACTTTTCTCTGACATCTTTATCGATCTTTCCCGTGTTTTTTCCGGAGGCCTTATCGGTCTTTCCCGTGTTTTTTCCGGAGGCCTTGTCAGTATTTCCCGTTTTTTGCCCTGCGGATTTTTCAGTCTTTCCCGTTTTCTGTCCGGCGTTTTCCCCGGACTTCCCTGTCTTTCCGGCCTTTCCTGTCTCCCCGCCGGAGGAGGAAGACTTCTGTCCTGCTCCTCCTGCAGTCACTTTCTCAGGATCTCCGGAGGCAAGTGCAGAGAGAAATTCAATGTATTCAGAAAAAACACTGTCGTGCTTGCGAATGCTGCTCTCCGCTTTAGTAAAATCATTGATCCTGGAAGTCATTTCCCTGTTGTCATTGGGTCCTGTGCCGGACTCAATGAGCTGGACGGTTTTTTTCACTACAGTTGTATTCCAGTAGGTGGGAAACTGATCCCTGAACTCGTCTCCGCCGGCCCCGGTCTCTGTCGAAGGATCGCCGCCGTACACCGCTGTATCCGGAAAACCTATTCTCTTATAGCCCTCGGCAACGGCTGCGGACGGATCTGCGCAGGGACCCTGGTCTCCGTTTCCGTAATTGTCGGTCCACAAAAGTTCGTCACTGTCAGGTTCCATGCCATCACTGTCATGTCCGAAGGTCTGCAGGGAAAACACGACCCCGTTTGTCCCCGCTGTTGTTTTGCCGTTTAACCAGTACCGGCGAAGGCTGCACTCCCCGTCGTATTCATCATAGCCGAACAGGGTCACAACAAAGGTGGATCCGTTGGCATAATGACTGTTATGGGCATATTCCGTCCAGATATAAGGACTGCCGTCCAGCTTCACGGAACCGACCCGTATGGAATCGTAGGACACACCGGTGAAGGGCACCATGGCGTCTTCATTTACACGTGTCTCCCAGGATCCGATGATCTTACCGTCTTTACATGTATAAATACTCATATACAGGTCTTCGTGAGGAATCCCGTCTTTGGAGGACCGTATTCGATACAGGACCAGGTCGTCCTTGCCGTCTCCCGTCATATCAAGCAATTCTGCTCCCAGAATGCCGTCCCGGGTATACCAGCCCATGTCCTGGTCCGAATGCACAGTGGCAGTCAGTTTGGAGGAATCCGCAAAAGCCTGCGGGTTGTTGTCATAGAGGGATCGGAGAATTCCGTACCAGTCCGCTTCTCCGTTCTTTCCCACTGCAGCAGCTGCGGGATCGTATTCCTCCGTCTCGCCGCGCATGGAAGAGGGATCGACGGCATAGCCCATTTCAGCAAGAATCATCATGGGATCCGAGCCGTCCGCCTCTGCCGCGGCACCGGCCAGCGTATAGAGAAAATAATCACTGTTGGCCAGAAAAATCGTATTTCCCTTCGAAAGCCTGACTTCATCGTACTTACTCTCATCCGGAAGATTCTTTTCTTCAAGAATATAATCCCCGTTTTCATCAAGCCTGAAATAAGATTTACTGGTTTCACCTTCCAGGATCCCGCCCTGCTTCATATAATCGCGGCTCTTTCCCTTCAGGAGGCAGACATATCCGATTCCATGGGCTGTCGAGGAAGGCTCCTGTCTTTTGAGGGACTGGTAAGGATTCCCCTTCCGCCATGTCCAGAGTTCTTCTCCGGCACCGCTTTCATCTTCATCGTTCTGATCCTCCGCCCTGTACTGCAGGATCATCTCCGGCACACCGTCGTCATCCAGATTTGCAAACAGGCCTCCGCAAAATCCGACTCTGTGCGGCAATAAATCCCCGTCTCTCCAGCAGAAGCGCTCAGGGCCGTACTCACTGCAGATTTCCTTTACGATCTCCAGATACTCCGATGCCACTTCAGGCGTCAGACCCTCCGGAATGGCAAAAGCTCCCTTCTCACCGGTATACTCCCGCACCAGATCTGCAGATTCCGCAGGACTCCTAACACCCTTTTCCGATGCTGATACGGTTTCCCCGCGACCGGTAAAACCGCACAGGATCAGCATAAAAATGATTGCAACGGACAGTGTCTTCTTCACTCTGCATGCTGTTTTCTTCATAATTGACACCCTCTCTCTCATCCTTTCCTGCTATGCCGCCCGCCGGAGCGGTACCCTGAGGCAGGTAGTTATCTTATCATGTCATTCAGTATAGCAGACAGCGCTTTATTTCTGTAGCAGGGACTTTAATCGGAAAACGGAAAAAACGCTGCAAACAGTGAAAAAAAAAGACAGGAGCTGAACTCTCCTGCCTTTTATGCCTTTTATGCCTTTTTATGCCTTTGATGACACATGCACGTATGTGTATGTGAAGAAAGCGTCCGCCTTATTGTCCGATTGCCGACCTGCCGCTGCTCGGGACAGCAGCTGCAGTCTCCGGACTTATTGCCCGAGGATCTCTTTGAGAGCCTCGACAACCTTTTCCATCTGCTCGTCTGTGCCGATGGTGATGCGCAGATAGTCGCAGATGACCGGCTTGTTGAAGCGGCGGACGATGATCTTACGGGCGCGCAGAGCGGCCTGCAGGTCCGCACCGGAGAAGTCGGGATGCTTTGCAAAGATGAAGTTGGATTTGGAATCCGGGAAGACAAAACCAAGGGCGCGGAGGTCTTCCTTGAAGCGCTCGCGGGTCTTGATGATCTTGCCTGTGGTCTCTTCAAACCAGGCTGCGTCCCGGGCAGACGCCGTGCCGATCCTGATGGAGGGCAGGTTCATGGTGTAGGAGTTGAAGGAGAACTTGACGTCTTTGAGGTAGCCGATCAGCTTCTTGCTGCCGATGGCAAAGCCCACGCGCGCGCCGGCCATGGCGCGGGACTTGGAGAAAGTCTGCACGACCAGGAGGTTGTCGTACTTCTCCAGAAGGGGAAGGGCTGTCTGCGCGCCGAAATCGACATAGGCCTCGTCCACAATGACGATGCTGTCGGGGTTGCCCGCGATAATCTTCTCCACATCCGCCTGCGGCAGTTCAAGGCCTGTGGGCGCATTGGGATTGGGGAAAATGATGCCGCAGTTTTCCTGTCCGGTCACTGCCGGCAGATAGTCGTCGGGATCGATGGAAAAATCCTCCCGCAGGGGTATCTGACGGAAAGGGATCCTGTAGAGATTGGCCCACACATCGTAGAAGGAATAGGTGATATCCGGAAAGAGCAGGGGCTGCTCCCGGCTTCCTGCGGAAAAGAAGGTCAGAAAGCACAGGGCGAGCACGTCGTCAGAACCGACACCGACAAAAATCTGATCAGGGTCCACTTTGTACTGCGCAGCCAGGGCATTCACAAGAGGTGTCGCGTCCATATCCGGATACAGGCGCAGGGCACTGCTGTCTCCGGCAAGTTGACGGACTGCCTCTTCTACGCCGGGTGCAGGCGGATAGGGGCATTCATTGGTGTTGAGCTTGATGATATTTTTCTCCTTGGGCTGCTCGCCCGCCACATAGGGTTCCACCTTGCGGATCTTATCTTCCCAGGACATAATTTTTTCCTCTTTTTTCCGTATATTTTTCAGTGTATGGATGTTCGTGTATGTTTGTGTATTTGAAGGCAGGTCACTGCCTCGGAACGCCGGGTGCTGCCTCAGAATGACGGCTGCTGCCCCGGAATGCAGGTCACTGCCCCGGAACACCGGCTGCTGCCCTTTATACCTTTGAATCGCCGCGGGCCGCGACGACATGATAGCCGATTTTTTCCATTCGAAGCTCCATGCAGCGCCTGCACTCGGCTGCTTCGTCTCCCGTGCAGATCTTGCCGTCGTAGAGCATATATTTGTCCCGCACGCCGGTCGGGGAGAGATTGGGCATGACGACATTGGCGCCCGCCTGAATCCCCATCTCGCGGCCAAGCGGATGGATGGTCCCCAGCGCCGTGGTCGCGGGGAGCAGGACGCGGGGGTTCATGAGACGGATGACGGACAGCAGATGGAGGGTGTCCTGCAGCGTGCCGCTTTCCCGGTCATGAAAGGGTGTATCCCCGTGCGGGATAAAGGGGCCGATGCCGATCATATGGGGGCGGAATTCTGCCATAAAATACAGATCGTCCATGAGATAGTCCACTGTCTGGAAAGGGCTTCCCACCATCATGCCGCAGCCGACCTGAAAGCCGATCTCTCTCAGATCCCTGAGGCAGCGCACACGGTTTTCAATGGTCAGCTCCTCGGGGTGGAGCTGTCTGTAGTGGACGGGATTGATCGTCTCGTGGCGCAGAAGGTAGCGGTCTGCTCCCGCATTGAAGAAAGCCTCATAGCTCTCCCTGGGCCGCTCGCCTATGGAGAGAGTGACAGCACAGTCCGGATGCCTCTTTTTGATCTCTGACACAAGCCCGCAGATCTTTTCATCCGTGAAAAAAAGATCCTCGCCGCCCTGCAGGACAAAGGTGCGAAATCCAAGTACATATCCCTTGTCGCAGCAGTCAAGGATCTCTTCTGTCGTCAGCCTGTACCGGTCCGCGTTTTTGTTTGAGCGCCGGATCCCGCAGTACAGGCAGTCATTTCTGCAATAATTGGTAAACTCGATCAGACCGCGGAGGAATACATCCTCTCCGTAGTGCTCTTTTCTCACCTCATCAGCGTTTTTATACAGATAGGCAGCTTCCTCTTCGCTCAGGGTCGTAAGGAGCAGGCGCAGCTGCTCGCGGGGAAGTGTGCGGTCCGCACGGAGCCGGTCGATCCGGCTGATATTGTCTGTTCTTTTTTCCATAAATCTTTCAGAGACAGTATGCATCGAAAACCCCCGATCATAATCACCCATGGTTTTCTTTACTGCTTTATTTTATGCTTTGTTATTCTTCTTTGCTCTCCTCGTCCGCAGCGGCCTTTTCCTTCTCTTTGGCTTCGGCATCATCGATCGACTTCTGGCTGTAGGTATGATAGCGAATGATGACTTCGGTATCTGCGGGGACGCGGACGCCGGTATCATAGGAAGTATCTCCGCCTACAGAGATCTGCTCTACTTCTCCGTTTCTGAAAGATTTTCCGTAGACCAGGTCCGGGATCGTCTCTGTTTTGATATTGGTGAATCCCTTATCTTCGAAGTCCTCGATCACTTCCTTATAGTTCCTTCCCCGTTCCAGATGGATTCCGGCAGGTGTCTCCACCATCTCTTTGTTCGCTCCGCAGGCAGTCAGTAATACCGAGAGCATGATGATTGCAATGATCCGTCCTGTTTTTGTCAGCATGACTCTTCCTCCAAAACCGTTCCGAACTGCATATCGCCGATTTTGAACCGGCAAAACCGGTCAATTGAACCGCAGTCGGCTGTATTTTCCCCTTCGGGTTCTCTGTCTGCAGCTAATCTGATAATAATCTATTTGTTGAAAAATGCAAGTGCTACAGCACCGGGACCCGCGTAGGTACCGACGGTCGCTCCGACCGGGACGACAGTGATCCCCTTGAGCGCCTCTTTGTATCTGGCCGCATGGTCATTAATATATTTGGTCAGGACTTCCTCTGAAAAACCGGTATAGCCCAGGCAGTAGGGCATGTCGAAATCCACACCTCCGACGTGGTCAATAAATTCCACCAGCATGTTATTGGCCTTTTTGGATCCGCGCGCCTTGCCGATGACCTCTACGACTCCGTCAATGATCGTGATGACGGGCTTGATGGAGAGAATACTGCCTGCCATGGCGGCAGCCGCAGAGATCCTGCCTCCCAGCTTCAGATATTCCAATGTCGCAAACACAGAGATGACATGCACGCGCTTTTTGGCCTCTTCCACAGCGGCGGCCGTCTCCTCCAGTGTCTTTCCCTCATCGCGAAGCCGGCAGGCATAAACGATCAGTACATAGAGAGAAATGCAGAACTGACGGCTGTCGATGACAATGACCTTGTCCCCATACTCCGCGGCAGCCGCACAAGCGCTCTGATAGGTACCGGAGACCCCCGCCGACATGGTGATGCACAGCACACCGTCCCCGGCCGAGATCCATTTTTCAAACTCCTGCCCGAACTCATAGGGCGTGATCTGCGATGTTCTGGGAATCTCGTCTGTCTCCACCAGCTTTTCAAAAAATTCCCTTGGCTTTAACGTTACGCCGTCCAGATATTCTTCATCGCCAAAGCGGGTGTGGATGGGCATTACCGTCACTCCCAGCTTTGCAGCCGTCTCCTGCGGCATATCACTCGCTGAATCCGTTATGATCCTGAATCCCATATGATAACCTCTTTCTGACCAAATTGCCTGTCAGGCCTGACCCACTGTCCGGCAGTCATTACGTATTTATTGTATCACATCCCTGCGGGCACTGCGCGTAAATACGCGCGCAAAGCACCTCGCGTTTCAGGATACGGACGATGCCTGCATATTGTTACAGTACACGCCCCCGTGATGGGCGTGTACATGTAACATTACGCGCGTTGATTCAAAAACGCTTTGCGTTCAACGCGCGCCGTTCAACTCGGGTTTTGCGCCAAAAACCGCGCAAAACACCTCGCGTTTCAGGATACAGACGATGCCTGCATATTCATTATCAGCATCTGCAGGCGGTTTTCGACATTGACAAAGCTGACGTCGGGATCGTAATCGAGGGGCAGCAGCTGGATATCCGGGAACATCTCCTTGAGGCGCCTGGAAATACCGCGGCCGACCACGTGGTTGGGGATGCAGCCGAAGGGCTGCAGAATGACAAAGGCGCGGCAGCCTTCGCGGGCGCGCTCGATGATCTCTGCAGGAATCAGGATGCCCTCGCCGGAGTCGTAGGCGCGCGGAATAATGGGGTCGCTGGCCTTTGCGACGTCAGTCAGCTTTGCCGCAGGTTCAAACAGGGGATGCTGTTTCGCAACGGAGGCGACAAAGTCGTGGGAGGTATTGAAGATCTGTTCTACCAGATCGAGATAGCCTCTCTCCACGATGGATTTTTTGACGCCGTAGTCCTTTGCCTGCTCGCGGCGGACAAAGTAGGTCTTCTGGATGACATCCGCCATCTTGGCCTCGATGATCTCAAAGCCGTTTTTCTCCAGATACGCCTCGATATCGTGGTTGGCGCCCGGGTGGAAATTGAGCAGATACTCTCCGACGATCAGGACCGTCGGCCTGGGATTGGAGCGGTCATAGGGCACCTTCTTCATCAGGCGGATTGCCTTTTCAAAGCCCTTCTTCATCTTTCCGACGCCGCCGTGTTCGATGGCATCCATGAGCACGTCCAGGGCTTTTTCAAAGGTCCTGTCGGCAATTCCCTCCACGGTCTCGTAGGGGCGCATTTTGCGCAGAAGGTCCTCGAGCGCATCGATCATGGGAAGGGCGAAGGCGATCTTGATCGAAGCCTGAAGATTGAGCTTGAATCCCGGATGCAGATTGTGGTAATCGACATCATCGTTGGTGATGATCGGCACATCCGCGTGTCCGGCATCGTCCAGGGCCTTGCGGAGCAGGGCGCCGTAGTGGGTGAGCCGGCAGCAGCCGATGTACTTGCCCATCATGACTGCTTTTTTCTTTCCCGCGTACCGGGGATCCTCGATGGCCTGAAGGGCCTCGCCGATGACCACCTGGGCGGGGAAGCAGATATCATTGTGCACATAACGTTTCCCCAGCTCGATCGCCCGCTCGCGGCCGATGGGCAGGGGTACTGTGTGAACCTTCTGGGCTGCAAAAACAGCTGCCATGAGCCTGCTGAAGGCATGGGAAGTGTTGGGGACAAAGACGACCGAATCTTCAATGTCCTCCTTGCGGAATTTCTGCGGATAGGGATCCGGCAGATCCCTGACCTCTCCGGGCCGGAAGGGCCTGGGCGCCGGAGCGCCCTTTTTCAGTTCGGAGATATCCTGTCTCTGGGCAGGGAAAACAGGCACCGCATCCGCATTCTCCCTGCGCTTCTGGGCAGAGATCATCTGCAGCTGCAGGGCTTTCCTGCGCTTCATTTTCACGGAGGAAATAAAGGAACGGACCCGGATGGAGAGAGGCCCGCGGATATCACTCTCGTCCACCTTGAGGATCAGGGGTGTCTTGCCCGCGATCTCCTTCATGATACGGATGATCTCATCGGAGAGATAGGCATCGTGGCCGCAGCCGAAACTGACGATCTGGACATACTCCAGATTGGGATGCTGTGCGGCGTAAATAGCTGAGCCCAGCATTCTGGCATGGTAATTGTTGACCACGTCGAGGCGGCTCCTGGACAGATCGATCCTGTCGAGTCCGGGAATGGAATCCGCTGTCAGCACGCTGATTCCCTGCTGGGTAAACATTTCGGGTATATTGTGGTTGACCAGGTCATCATTCTGGTAGGGCCGGGCAGCGAGAACGACTGCGCCGGGCGCTTCCGCCGGAGCTTTCCGGATCCCGTCAAGGACCTTCTTTCCCTGCTCAAGCAGCTTTTCCCGGTAGGCATCCTGGGCGGACTGCCCCTCCCGGATGGCTCTGCGTACAGTCTTTGCAGGGATCCCGAAGGTATCTTTCATAAAGCCCGACAGCTGGCGCTCCCGGTCTGCGTCCGTGTACCAGAAAAAGACCGGCACGTCGTATTTGACGTCCCCGCGGTCCTCGGGATTATCGGAGTTTTTGATGACCAGCGGGAATCCTTTGACGATCCCGCACATGGAGACGCTGGTGGTCTCCGTATTCTCTGATTTTCTTGTTGAAATAGACGGGAAAAAGATCCTGTCCGCCCCGTTCTGCTCCAGCCAGCGGATGTGTCCGTGCACCAGTTTTCCGGGGAAGCACTCGGTGTCGGAAGTCACCGCGTGAAGGCCTTTCTCATAAATGGGCCTGGTGCTCTCCGGGGATACCAGGACATCAAATCCCAGCGCGCTCCAGAAAGTCCTCCAGAAGGGAAGGGTCTCCCAGTAGGCCAGGACAAGCGGCAGGCCGATCGTGATGTTCTTCCTTCGGTCCACCGGCTGGAAGGGGTATTCTCTCAGCAGGAAGGTCTTGCGGACCTTGAAGAGGTCCGTTCCTCTTTTCTTTTTCTTCGGCGCGCCTGATGCTGCAGCTGCATTCTTCTTTGCATCCCGGTCAGAGACGGCCTTTTTGACGCCCGAGGCAGCCGTGGCTGTGTTTTTGACAGCGGCTGTGACTCTGTCCGCCGCTGATGCCGCCGTATCCTTGACTGCGGCCGGCACTTTATTGACTGCTGACGCCGCCGTATCCTTCACCGCAGCAGGCACTTTATTCACTGCGGACGCCGCTGTATCCTTCACTGCAGCGGGCACTTTGTCCGCTGCCGATGCGGCTGTATCCTTTACGGTGGCGGTCACCTTGTCCGCGGCCGAAACCGCTGTGTCCTTCACCGTGGCAGTCACTTTGTCCGCCGCCGATGAGGCTGTTACTCTCACTGTTTCGGTGACCCTGTCTGCGGCAGAAACGGCTGTATCCTTCACCGCGGCGGTCACCCTGTCTGCGGCAGAGACGGCAGTATCTGCAGCGGTGGCCGCTGTTTCCGCCACTGCAGCCGCAACCATGTTAGCTGCGGATGCGGCGGTATCCGCCACTGCAGAAGTGATCCTGTCCGCGGCACCGGCCGCCGTGTCCTTCACTGCAGCCGAGACACTGTCTGCGGCACCGGCCGCCGTATCCTTCACTGCAAGAGTCACCTTGTCCAGAACGGATTCGGGTGCTCTATGCTCCGCGGCGGTCTCCGTCCGGTTCTGCGCCGGGTCAAAAGCTGCAGATTTCCCTGCCTCGAATCCGGGATCGGATTCATTCTCTCCGCTTCCGGCACTCTGCCTGGAGATCGTTCTGTGGGCGGGAGGGGTCCTCTGAAGAGGCTTTTCCTCCTGCGCATGCTCCTGAGAGGCAAGGAAGGCCTCCAGCTCTCCGGGGTTGAGGATACTGCCGCGCTCGCAGCGGTTTCCCGTGATCCAGGTATCACCGGTGGAGAAGGTGACCACACTGCGGCGGCAGTGATTCTCGCAGCCATTGCAGACCAGGCCGTTGACCTGGGTAAAGGTAAATGCATGCAGTGCCTCGAATCCGATAAAGGAGGAAGACTGCGCATTGGTCCTGCGGACTTTCTCCATGGCAGTGTGTGCGGCGCCGATGGCCCCCATGAGTCCCGGATAAGGAGCGCGGACGACTTCCCGTCCTATATACTGTTCAATGGCGCAGAGGACCGCGTCGTTGCAGAAGGTACCGCCCTGGACAACGATCCTGTCTCCCAGAGAATCCAGACTGCTGATGCGGATGACCTTTGTAAAAACATTCTCGATGATCGAGCGGCAGAGGCCTGCAAGGATATCGTTGACCTCCCTGCCGTTTTTCTGCTCGGTGATAATGCGACTGTTCATAAAGACCGTGCAGCGGCTTCCCAGAACGGCCGGGTGTTCTGCCTTAAAGGCGCGCTCCGCGATCTCCGTCGTGGAGACACCCATATTTTTCGCAAAGTTTTCCAGGAAAGAACCGCAGCCGGCGGAACAGGCCTCATTGACCACGATATCCGTGATGATACCGTCATCGAGCCAGATCGCCTTCATATCCTGGCCGCCGATATCAAGGATAAAGGTTGCATCCTCCAGGTATTTGGCGCTAGCCCGCGCATGAGCCACCGTCTCGACGATATGGGTGTCCGCGCGGAAGGCTTTGGCTGCCAGAAGCTCTCCGTAGCCTGTGGTCGCCATACCTCTGACATGGAGTGTGACGCCCTCCCGGGCGAACTTTTCCTCCATCTCAAGCAGGCCCTTTCTCAGGACCGAAATGGGATCGCCGCCGTTGTTGGCATAGAAGGAATAGAGGATCCTCTCCTTTTCATCCAGGAGAACAAATTTAGTCGTAGTAGAACCGCAGTCGACGCCCAGATAGCAGTCCGCACTGGTACCCGTGTCAAGCTTACGGAAAATATGCTTGTCTTCGTACAGAGGGTGGCGTCTGAGAAATGCCTGATACTCCTCCTCCGACGCAAAAAAGGGACCTGCTTTGGAACTCTCCTCGTCTACATCCCTGCGTCCGATCAGAGCCCGGATCCTGTAGATGCATCTGTCAATATCAAAATTTCCGCCCGCTGCTGCCGGAGTGCCGGCATAGAGAGAAGCACCCAGCGCTACCATGAGCTCAGGCTGTTCAGGGATCAGAATGTCCTCGTCTTTGAGTTCCAGTTTTTCACGGAAAGCCTGGACCAGAGTCGGATGGAAGCACAGCGGACCGCCCTCAAAAATGATGGGAGGCGCCATGGTGAGTCCCTGGGCAAGGCCGCCGATGGTCTGCTTGGAAATGGCATGCAGAGCCGACAGGGCGATGTCTTCCTTGCGCACGCCCTGATTCAGCAGCGGCTGGATATCGGTCTTGGCATAGACGCCGCAGCGCCCGGATATGTCATAGAGCTGTGTGCCGCGCTCCGCCAGAGCCTCGTATTCCTCGGGCTTTACCTGCAGAAGTGCAGCGATTTCATCGATGAAGGCTCCCGTTCCTCCCGCACAGCTTCCGTTCATGCGCATATCCGAGACTTCCAATCTTCCCGCCTTTCTGCTCCGGCGGAAAAAAATGACCTTCGCGTCCTGGCCGCCCAGCTCAATGGCTGTCCTGGCGGTCGGATAATATTTCATGACAGCAAGCGAGTTGGCCACGACCTCCTGCACAAAGGGCACGCCGGCCGCATCCGCAAGAGGTTTGGATCCCGATCCTGTGAAGGCGATCTGCAGACTGCTGCCGGCAGGAATAGATTCCTTTCCGTGCTCCAGCAGCGTGCAGACACTCCTCGCCAGCTCGGCGTGGTGCCTTGCATACTCACTATAGACAATCTCCTCATCTGACTGCCTCAGAACAACAATCTTTGTCGTTGTTGAACCAACATCCATGCCGATCAGGTATTCCTGCTTCTGATTCATTTAAATACCTTCCAAATGCCTTCCCAAGATATTGCCGACATGCCCTATGTCAGCATTTTTATGCGCCAAAACAAGGACCCGAGAAGGCCCTTGTACATTCTGTCTGAAATAAGAAAATCCTTAGGTGATACTATTATGCCTGATTTGGAACATATAGTCAAAATGATTCTAATGATTTGGAACATATAGTTAAAATGATTCTAATAGTTTGATACATATAGTTAAAATGATTCTAATAGTTTGGTACATATAGTTAAAATGATTCCGGATTAAAAAACCCGCGGTACCAAGAGGAAACCGCGGGTAAATGTTGTTACTTGTATCAAATCTGTAAATATCTTTCCTGAGGAACATGTGAAAAAACGAAAACATGCACATTCTTTTTCCAAAAAATATAATCAGCAAATATAATTCTGTTTTCATATACAATTTTTTCTCAACAAATGGGCAGTTCCAAAAATCTGTGGTATAATCTCGGAGAATTATCCATTCAGAAAGGTAATATGACATGAACAAATATCGCGATTTTGACAACTATCTGAAGGAATATCCCACCCAGGACGGGTATTTTGGAAAATTTGGCGGGAACTATCTTGAGGATCCTGAGCTGATCAAGGCCTTCAACGAATATGCAGAAGCCTATAACACGATCGCACAGTCGGCGCAGTTTATCGCAGAGCTTCGCCGCATCCGCAAGGATTTCCAGGGCAGACCCACACCGGTCTATCACTGCCAGAACCTGTCCAACCTGCTCGGCAGAACGCAGATCTATCTCAAGCGGGAAGACCTGAACCACACGGGCGCCCACAAGCTCAACCACTGCATGGGCGAAGGCCTTCTGGCCAAATACATGGGCAAAAAGAAACTGATCGCAGAGACAGGCGCCGGCCAGCACGGCGTAGCCCTGGCAACGGCAGCCGCCTATTTCGGTCTCGAGTGCGACATCTACATGGGCGAAGTCGACATAGCCAAACAGGCCCCCAATGTGACCCGCATGAAGCTGCTGGGCGCCAATGTCGTCCCGGTCAGTTTTGGTCTCAAGACGCTCAAAGAGGCAGTTGACGCTGCTTTTATGGCTTATTCCAGAGAATATAAGGATGCCGTTTACTGCATCGGAACTGCCGCAGGCCCCCATCCCTTCCCCCTGATGGTCCGCGACTTCCAGTTCTGCATCGGCGAAGAGGCAAGGGCGCAGTTTATCGAGCAGACCGGCCATCTCCCGGATCAGGTCGCAGCCTGCGTCGGCGGCGGCTCCAACTCCATCGGCATGTTCACTCCCTTCCTGGCGGATCCCGTTGAGCTCATCGGCGTAGAACCCCTGGGAAGAGGCCCCAAACTCGGCGACAATGCCGCTTCCATCACCTATGGTACAGAGGGCGTCATGCACGGCTTCAAGAGCATCATGCTGGCGGATGAAAACGGCGACCCCGCACCCGTCTACTCCAACGCCAGCGGCCTCGATTATCCCGCTGCAGGCCCTGAGCACGCTCTGCTCCAGGAGATGGACCGCGTCAAATACACAACGGTCGATGACTATGACGCCATTGAAGCCCTCTACCTTCTCTCCAGACACGAGGGCATCATCCCCGCGATCGAGAGCTCCCACGCCCTCGCCTATGCCATCCGTGTCGCCAGGACAGGTGTCACAGGCTCCATCCTGGTCAACCTCTCCGGCCGCGGCGACAAAGACCTTGATTTCGTCGTAGAACAGTACGGCTACGGCGATGAGTTCCTCGAGAAGCTTGCCGCAAAACGGGCAGGGAAATAAGCAGAGAATCGCGCAGGGAATAAAACATAAAAATCTGCTGCAGATAAGACTATGTACTTTGAGTTGAGGCTAAGTATTTTGAGCTAAAATCAAGTCTTTTTAAACAGCGCACATCTGGTGAACCACCAGGTGTGCGCTGTTTTTTCTGTGTCACAATCACGGTCGCCGACTTTTGGGAAGGTATAGGTGACTTCGGGCTTCCCGATTCGATATGTCGCTTTTCTATTTTTTCCGGCATAGGTGACCTCGGGCTCTGGGATCCGATATGTCGCTTTGCTTTTTTCCGGCATAGGTGACCTTGCGCTCTCGAATCCCATATATCGCTTTTCTTTTTTCACAACATTGGTGACCTTGCGCTCTCGAATCCCATATGTCGCTGACTGTCGCTGATTTGCCGGGGACGCAGTGGTGATCTTTTCTTGAAATCTTCGCCCGGTCGCTGTCTGCCGAGAAGGCATGGGTGATCTCGGGAATACAAATCTGAAATGTCGCTTTGCATTTCCCGGCATAGGTGACTTCGGGCTTCCCGATTCGATATGTCGCTTTTCTATTTTTTCCGGCATGGGTGACCTTGCACTCTGGAATCCCATATGTCGCTTTGCTTTTTCACGGCATAGGTGACCTCGGGCTCTCGAATCCCATATATCGCTTTTCTTTTTTCACAACATTGGTGACCTTGCGCTCTCGAATCCCATATGTCGCTGACTGTCGCTGATTTGCCGGGGACGCAGTGGTGATCTTTTCTTGAAATCTTCGCCCGGTCGCTGTCTGCCGAGAAGGCATGGGTGATTTCGGGAATACAAATCTGAAATGTCGCTTTGCATTTCCCGGCATAGGTGACTTCGGGCTTCCCGATTCGATATGTCGCTTTTCTATTTTTTCCGGCATAGGTGACCTTGCACTCTAGAATCCCATATGTCGCTTTGCTTTTTTCCAGGCATAAGACAAAAAGGCAAAAAAAGAGCGGGATGGCAGCAGCCGCTGCCATCCCGCAACCCAATAAATATAATAATCAAGAAATCATAATCTGATCATGATCTGTAATCAATCACAGCTCGCGCATCCATTCGGGGCGGTAGCGGTGTCTGGCTTTGGCATCCTCGAGCTGCTCCAGCATCAGGGGGATGTCGTCATTGAAGACACCGGCCAGAGACACATAGTTGGAGGCGTGGTTGGAACGGAAAATGGTGCCGGGGGAGTCGATCGCATTGAGGAAAATTTCGGTTTCCTCCACGGTCTGGTCCGCTGTCAGGAGCTTTCTCTCACCGCGCAGCACTTCCTGGGCCATGGGAGAATCCTCGCGCAGCTGCAGGGACAGAATCGCGGCATATTCCGGATTCATCTCATTGATCAGCTTTGCGCTTCCCAGGGCGTGCTTTTCCATGCCCTCGGGCCCGCCCAGGCCTGAGATCAGGGTCACGGATGTCTTGATCCCGCAGCGCTTGAGCTTGCGGCCCGCCTCGATCAGCTCCGCGGCGGTCTGCCCCTTTTTGATCTGCAGCAGGATCTCGTCATCGCCGGACTCTGCGCCCAGATAGACCATCTCCAGGCCGGCATGTGCAAGGGCTTTCAGCTCCTCCTCGGATTTGCGGAGCACATCCGAAGCCGTGCCATAGGCTGTCACGCGTTCCACATTGGGAAAATGATCCTTTACATAGGCAAGAAGCTCCAGCAGAAGCGGTGTCTTTACGATAAGGGCATCTCCGTCCGCAAAAAAGACCCTGCGCACATATTTGCCGTATTCGATGCTGCATTCCTCAAGATCCGCAAGTATCTCTTCTCTCTTTCGGATGCGGAACTGTTTGCCTGTGTACATATGGCAAAAGGTACAGGTATTGTGCGAACAACCGATTGTAACCTGTATGATCAGACTCCTTGCCTCACTGGGCGGCCTGTAAACATCTCCCTCGTACTGCATTCTTTAGTCTCTTTCTCTTTTTTGTGTTTTCTCTGTCTGACGTTGTCTGTCTATGTGTAACTGTCCTGTCTATCTGTAATCAGATGAAAAGCGTGTCTGCGGACGCAACAGACCGCAAGCGGTCTGCGTCAAATGTCCGCAAATGCCCGAGCGAGCTCGGCATTTGCGTCCGCTTGACTCGCTGTTTTCTTCATACCTGCTGTCATTGGCGGATGCCCGCAAACATGTATGAATAAACTACGCGCTGCTCCGCACGTTCCGCGCTTTCGCATCGCTCCAACCACTCGGATTTCGCTCGTTTTGCGCGAAAAGCGTGCGCAAAACGGCTCCTTCCTCGTGTTTGGACGCTCGTCAAATGTCCGCAAATGCCCGAGCGAGCTCGGCATTTGCGTCCGCTTGACTCGCTGTTTTCATCATACCTGCTGTCATTGGCGGATGCCCGCAAACATGTATGAATAAACTACGCGCTGCTCCGCACGTTCCGCGCTCTCGCATCGCTCCAAACACTCGGATTTCGCTCGTTTTGCGCGAAAAGCGTGCGCAAAACGGCTCCTTCCTCGTGTTTGGACGCTCGTCAAATGTCCGCAAATGCCCGAGCGAGCTCGGCATTTGCGTCCGCTTGACTCGCTGTTTATTCATATCTTTCGTCGATGACTCGTTTTGTCTTCTTCTCACTTCTGGGCAGGACGCCGACCTCGACGACTTTGACAAGCGGTGTGAAGCCGATGACGGATTTGACCTTTTTGGCGATGCTTTCCGCGAGTTTGAGGAACTCGACGTCGCCGGTGGTCTCGACATAGAGGCGCATGGTATCCTTGCCGTCCAGGTGAGAGATGCGGATCTGGTATTCGCTGGAGACCTCGGGGAACTGGTTGAGCACTTCCTCGATCTGGGCAGGGAATACGTTGACGCCCTTGATCT
>DGRU01000141.1:0-4366 GCA_002390025.1 Lachnospiraceae bacterium UBA4380 | reverse complement strand
CCCTTGATCTTCATCATGTCGTCGGTGCGGCCCTTGATGATGTCGATGCGGGGCCAGCAGCGTCCGCAGGTGCACTTTTCGGGAATGATCCTGGACAGGTCGTGGGTCCTGTAGCGGATCAGGGGAGCGCCCTCCTTGACCAGGGTCGTGATGACGATCTCGCCCCACTCCCCGTCGGGAAGCGGCTTGAGGGTAACGGGATCGATGATCTCAAGATAGAGATAATCGTCCCAGTAGTGCATGTATTCGCTCTCGCTGCAGTTGATGCCGATGCCGGGCCCGTAGATCTCGGTAAGGCCATAGATGTCATAGAGCTCGATCCCCAGGATACTGCTGATGCGCTCGCGCATGGCCTTGCCCCAGCGCTCGGAGCCGATGACGCCCTTTTTGAGCATGATCTTGTCCTTGATCCCGCGCTTTTCGATCTCCTCCGCCAGAAGCAGGGCATAGGAGGAGGTGGAGCAGAGAACGGTGGACTTCATGTCCTGCATCATCTGGATCTGCTTGTTGGTATTTCCGGGTCCCATGGGAATGGCCATGGCACCGAGTTTCTCACAGCCGTTCTGGAAGCCGATGCCGGCGGTCCACAGACCATAGCCGGGCGTGATCTGGATGCGGTCTTTATTGGTAATGCCGGCCACTTCGTAACAGCGCTTGAACATCTCTCCCCAATCGTCGACGTCCTTGGCGGTATAGGGAATAATGACCGGAAGACCTGTGGTGCCGGAGGAAGAATGAATCCTGACAATCTCCTCCTCGGGCGCGGTCATCAGTCCCAGCGGATAGGCATCGCGTAGGTCATTTTTTTCGGAAAAAGGAAGGTTTTCAAACTCTTCCGCCGAACGGACACTGGTAATGTTCTTTTCCATCAGCTTTTTTCCGTAAAAACTTCCTGCGCTGACCAGCGCTTTAATCCTGTCGTTTACCTGAGCCAACTGTTTTTCATTGATTTTCATACATAATCCCCTCTACAGCGCGCGAATGCATTCCGCCGCTGTCAGAAAAATAAATCCGGCTCAGCCTGTCTCAGTTCAGATATTTACTAAAAAGAAATAACAATAGGTGATACTTAAATAAATGATGGACCGGCCGTAAGCCAAAGCTGTAAGTATAGCTGTAAGTCCAAGCCGTAAGCCATAGCTGTAAATCAAAGCCGAAGCCATAGCTGTACGCAGTGAATCTCCTGACTGATCTGCAGTCTTACTGCGTCTGATCAAAAATTACTGTACCTGATAAAAGCCTTACAGCACCTGAAAAAGTCTTACTGCGCCTGATAAAAGCCGAAGGCTTTCAGGTTCAATTCCATGAAGGTCGGTTTGATCAGGCGGTCCATGGCTTTTTTAATGTCGTCCTCCGTAAGTCCGATCTCTCCGGTCCGGATGGCGGCTCCCAGAAGGACCATGTTCAGGATCCTGGGAGAGCCTAGCTGGTCAATGGCGGCCTGGCCGTCGACAACCAGAAGCTTTTCAGGGGCAAGATTTTCCCTGAGGTAGGCGATCATTTCCGTCCCGTCATAGGAGGATCCTGTCAGGGTGGCCGTGGTGGGCTTGACCGGCCTGCAGTTTGTGATCACGGTTCCGCCGGGCTTGAGGTAGTGCAGCATGCGGACCGTCTCCCCGGGCTCAAAACCCAGGATCACATCCGCCTGCCCGCTCTGCAGCAGGGGGGCGTGCATGGAATCACCGATCCGCAGATTGCTGAAAACATTTCCGCCGCGCTGGGCCATGCCGATGGTCTCGGCGCTCATGACGCGCAGGCCCTTTTCCATGGCGGCCGCCGCGATCAGCTTGGAGGCGAGGACGGTACCCTGTCCGCCGACACCGCAGAGAACGATATTTTTATTCATAGAATCACTCTTCATAGAATCAGAATTCATAGAATTACTCATTTGCCGTCACCTCCTGTCGCGCCGATGGCCTTGACCGGACAGAGCTGGGCGCAGAGGCCGCATCCGGTGCAGAGGCCGGGATCGATGCAGACTCTGCCGTCGTTGATCACGATGCCGGGGCAGCCGATCTCTTTGATGCATCGCTTACAGCCGATGCACTTGTCCTGATCGATGGCGAGCGCCTTGTCAGGCTTAACGATGGCAATGCAGGGTGACTTGAAAATAATGGCCTTGACACCCTTCTGCTCAGAAGCCCGCTTGACGGTGTCCACGGCTTTTTCCAGGTCAAGGGGATTGACGGTCTCGACAAACTCCAGGCCGATTCCCTTCAGGATGGCCTCGATGGAGACTTTGCTGACCACCTCTCCCATCATGGTCCGGCCCGTGCCGGGATGGGGCTGATGGCCGGTCATGGCCGTGGTGGAATTGTCCAGGATAATGACAGTCATCTCGGCCTGATTGTAGACTGCATTCACGATGCCTGTAATGGCAGAGGCAAAGAAGGTGGAATCTCCGACAAAGGCGAAGGCGCTGGTATCAGGTTCGGTACGGAAAACACCCTGGGCGATGTTGATGCCGGCGCCCATGCACAGGCAGGTGTCAACCATATCCAGAGGCATGGCATTGCCCAGTGTATAGCAGCCGATGTCGCCGCAGAAGATGGTCTTTTTGCCCTTCATGGCCGTCTTGACAGCATAGAAAGAAGCTCTGTGGGGACATCCCGCGCAAAGGACGGGGGGTCTGACCGGAATCGGAGGCGGCGCAGGCAGGTCTGCTTTTTTGGCAGGCGTCCTTTCCAGGAACCTGTCCAGATATCCTGCGACCAGGTTGGGGGAATTCTCGCCGGCAGCCTCAGTGTCGCCGGTGAGCTTGCCCCTGACCGTGACATTCAGATGATACTTGCCCGCGATATAAATCAGCTCTTTTTCGATGACGGGATCCAGCTCCTCGATGACCAGGACCTCGTCCAGCCCCTCCAGAAAACGGACAGCCAGCTGCTCGGGGAAGGGGTGAGGCGTAGCCACTTTCAGGATCCTGGGTGCGTCGGCAGCATCGTTCAGGTTGTCCAGGGTCAGCGCCAGGCTGATGCCGCCCGCCGCGATGCCTTTTTTCACAGGATGGCTTTCTTTGGAAGAACTGCCATTTTCCTGCTCCGCATAGATACCTTTTTCAGGAATACAGCTATTTCTGCTGTATTCGGAAAAAACTCCGGACAGCTCGACATTTCTGGCCTCAATCTTTTTGTGATTGGCGTAGGACAGGCGGGGGAAAATGACCCAGCGGGAGGTATCTTTTTTAAATCCGTCCGCCTGGTGATGAACATATTCGTCCTCATCCTTGACCTCGATCGACGCATAGGCGTGGCAGATCCTGGTCGTGGGACGGAAGAAAACAGGTGTGCTGTATTTTTCGGAAAAGTCAAAAGCCTCCTGGATCATTTCATAGGCTTCCTGCACAGAGGAAGGATCGAAACAGGGGAGCTTGCTGAAATAAGAATAATGACGGGTATCCTGTTCTGTCTGTGAGGAAATCGGACCCGGGTCGTCGGCGACCAGGATGACCATACCGCCTTTGACACCCACATATTCGAGGCTCATCAGCGGATCCGAGGCGACATTGAGGCCCACCTGCTTCATGGTGACGAGGGTTCTGGCGCCGGAATAGGCTGCGCCTGCCGCCACCTCCATAGCAGACTTCTCATTGACAGACCACTCGACATAGGTGTCCTGCGTGCGGTACTTCGCAACGGTCTCCAATGCCTCTGTGGAGGGCGTACCGGGATAGCCGGCAACCAGGTTCACACCTGCCGCGATGGCGCCGCGGGCAATTGCCGCATTTCCCATGAGGAACTCTGTGTGCATGTTTACTTCCTTTCCAGACCCCGGCGGAGAAAAAGGTCTTCTGCCGGAGCAAAACCATTGATTCAGATTCAGATACAGAACTGCCCTGCTTCCCTCTCCGGGAACCGGGCTGCTCTGCAATGTACTTTCATGTGCGATAGCGGGTTTTTATACAAGACCTGATGCTGTTTAGAAGAGATTAACACTTTATCGCAGAAAAGCATACGCTTAGTATACTCCCTTGAGAAAAACCATGCAATCAAAAAGGGGGTTGGAGACATGGGACGGTTCTTTGTCTCCAAACCCCTGTCTCCGCTTTCGCTCACTTTCTGCTGATCCTCTTTCGGCTGGAAGTGATGGCGCGCTGAGGACAGACGAGAAGGCAGAGGTGGCAGCCTACGCACTTTTTCCCGTCCAGGATGGGTCTGCGGTCCTCTCCCATGCGAATCGCCTGGTGGCCGCCGTCTGCGCAGGAGATGGAGCATCTGCCGCAGCCAATGCAGCGGTCGCGGTGGAATTTGGGGAAGATCACCGTGTCGCGCTCAAGGACATCTGTCGTGTTACTGACATAATCCAGGGCAAGGCCCTTGATCTGGCTGACCTTGTCCAGTCCTTTTTCCGCCAGATAGTAATTGAG
>DGRU01000044.1:19131-29030 GCA_002390025.1 Lachnospiraceae bacterium UBA4380 | reverse complement strand
ATGGTCCTGAACGGGGCGCACAAGAAGTCAGTATAAAAACAATTCAGGAAAATCCGGCTTCGGCCGGATTTTTCATATAAACAAAGAATCACTTGACTTCCGAATTTCTATAAAAAAAGGATCGCCCGGCTTCCAAATGTAGTGACCCCGCGCTTTCGGATTGGAAATGTCGCTTTTCTTTTTCCCTGACATGGGTGAACATGGGTGATCTCGGGCTAATGAATCCGATATGTCGCTTTTCTTTTTTTCGACATAGTATAAAATATCGAAAAAAAGGCGGGGTGGCAGCAACCGCTGGCATCCCGCAACCTCATAAGTGCAATTTCAGTCTCTGTATTTTGTTCTACTCAATATATTTTGTTGCTCCGCACATTCTGTGCTCTCGCATCGCTGTTTACATCATGTTTCTTGCGATTGCGCCGCGCAGGATCTCTGCCATCTCGTCGATGTGCTTGCGCTCTGTGATCAGGGCAGGAACAAAGCGAAGGATATTGGAGCCGGCGTTGATCATGATCAGGCCGTGGTCCATGGCGTCTTTGATGATCGGTCCCACAGGGCGATCAAAGACAAGGCCCTGCATAAATCCGATGCCGCGGTGCTCTGTGATGCACTCGAATTCCGCCTTCAGGCTCTCGAGTGTCTGGGTCAGATAGGGGGCAGTCTCGGTGACGTGATGGACCAGATCCAGGGCCTCGTACTGGTCGAGGACCGCATTGATCGCCGCACAGGCAAAGGGATTGCCGCCGTAGGTGGTGCCGTGGTCACCGGCCACGAGAGAGCTCTGTCCGATTTCTTCTGTCATCATAAATGCGCCGACCGGCACACCGCAGCCCAGAGCCTTGGCACAGGTCATTATGTCGGGGCGGACGCCGTAGCGATGCCATGCGAACATGGAGCCGGTGCGTCCCATACCGCACTGGATCTCATCGAAGATCAGAAGGATTTCTTTCTCATCACAGAGTTTCCGAAGGCCCTTGAGGAATTCCTCGGTCGCAGGCTTGAGGCCGCCTTCACCCTGAACGGGCTCGACGATCACTGCACAGGTCTCGTCATTGACCAGGGCCTTTACGCTGTCCAGGTCGTTGAGCTGTGCAAACTGCACGTCACAGGGCATCGTGCCGAATGCCTCGCGGTAGTGGGGATTTCCCGTGACGGACAGGGCACCGTAGGTGCGGCCGTGGAAAGAATTCTCCATGGCGATGATCTGGTGGCTTCTTCTGCCGTCCTTCAGAAATGCATGCTTCATGGCGGACTTGAGGGCGCCCTCGACAGCCTCTGCGCCGCTGTTGGTAAAGAAGACGCGGTCCATGCCGGACGCCTTTTTCATCCTGGCCGCCGCATTGATGGCGGGCTCATTGTAAAAATAGTTGGATGTGTGAAGGATCTTGTCGATCTGCGCCTTGAGGGCGTCATTATAGGCCTGGTTACCGTATCCCAGCGCAAAAACTGCGATGCCCGACATAAAATCCAGATACTTTTTGCCGTTTACATCATAGAGATACATCCCCTCACCGTGGTCCAGGACGACCTGGTAGCGGTTATAGGTGTGGAGCAGGTCTTTCTCCGCCTGCTCGATCATTGCCTGCATTTTATTCTCTGACATGATAAATCCTCTGATAAATCTCGTTATGTGCAGCTGTTCGGGACACAGGATCCTGAACAGCTTTTTTCAAACTGCTGATTTTTTGGGGGAGCCGGCATTAATAGCCGCGCTCTGCGTTGTAATCGCCCTTGTAAAATACGGTGCCGACGCCCTTGTCCGTAAAGATCTCGAGCAGCAGGCAGTGGGGGATACGGCCGTCCAGGATATGGACGCGGTGAACGCCGCCTCGGACGGCGTCCGTGCAGTTGGCCAGCTTGGGAAGCATGCCGCCGCCTACGATACCGTCTTTTACGAGTTCCTCCGCCTCAGCGATATTGATGCGGCTGATCAGGGAATCGGGCTCATCCAGGCTTCTGAGAACGCCTGTGATGTCAGTGAGATAGACAAGCTTATCTGCACAGACAGCGCGCGCGATGGCGCTGGCTGCCTCATCCGCATTGATATTATAAGTGTTGAAATCATCATCCATGCCGAGCGGCGCAACGATGGGCAGATAGTCGTTCTCGAGCAGGTCAAAGAGGACCTTGGGATCCACATCTGTGACTTCGCCGACAAAGCCGATGTCCTGGCCGTCCGCATATTTCTTTTTCACATGCAGGAGATTTCCGTCCTTGCCGCTGATGCCGACTGCGCGGATTCCCAGCTCGGAAACCATGGATACAAGCTTTTTGGACACGCTGCCCAGGACCATCTCGGCGATCTCGCAGGTCTCGGCATCCGTGACGCGAAGGCCGTTGATAAACTTTGCTTCCTTGCCGCTCTTTTTGACCCAGCTGCTGATTGCCTTTCCGCCGCCATGGACTATGATGGGCTTGAAGCCGACGAGTTTGAGCAGGGTGACGTCCTGAATGACGCTGCGCTGCAGTTCCTCATCGCTCATGGCGCTGCCGCCGTACTTGACGACGATGATCTTGCGGTTGAATTTCTGAATATAGGGGAGCGCCTCGATCAGCACCTGTGCCTTCTGCTGCGCCTCTGTCTGTTCTTTATTCAGATACGGTTCCATATTTTTTATCCTTCCTGATATTCTGATCGTCTTATCCTGCTCTTTCCGGGCAGTTCCTGTAATCCCGGTCTATCATCCGGTCTGTTTTCCGGGTCTGTCTCCTGGTCTGTGTCTCGGTCTGTTTCCCGGGTCTGTCTCCTGGGCTGTTTCCCGGCCTGTTTCCGGTCTGTGTCTCCTGGGCTGTTTCCCGGCCTGTTTCCGGTCTGTGTCTCTTTTCGTTTTGTACAGGACCCATCCGAAGGTCCTGCGCAATAAAACATATAGTCTTATTTACACGCTTATCCCGTGACCGAAGCCGCGGGTCCTGCGCGATGAAGAAAAAGTATCAGCTGCGGTAATCCGCATTGATCTTGACATAATCATAGGTCAGATCGCATCCCCAGGCAGTTGCGGAAGCCTCTCCCATATGGAACTGCGCGAGGATCGTGACTTTTTCCTTCTTCAGAAGCTCTGTGGCCTCCTCTTCGCTGTAATCTGCTGCCGCGCCGTCGGTGAAGATCAGCATGTTCTTATCGCCGTCCACAAAATACAGCTGCAGGTCGCCCGGGTCGAACTCCACACCGGCATAGCCCAGGGCACAGAGGATACGGCCCCAGTTGGCGTCGCTTCCGTAGACAGCCGCCTTGGTCAGGCTGGAGCAGATGACGGATTTGGCAAGAGTTCTTGCGTTGGCGATCGTATCCATTCCCTGCACATTGACTTCGATGAGCTTTGTTGCGCCCTCGCCGTCGCCCGCCATCTGCATGGCGAGTTCCCTGCAGATGATGTACAGAGCTTCATAGAGTGCCTCGTAAGCCGGTCCTTCCGCCGCGCTGATCACCGCATTCTGCGCCTCGCCGTTTGCCAGGACGAGCAGAGTATCATTTGTGGAAGTATCGCCGTCGACAGAGATCATATTGAAAGTCTCGTCCACGATCGCACTCACTGCAGTCTGCAGCACATCCGCCTCCACGGCCGCGTCGGTTGTCACATAGGCCAGCATGGTGCACATATTGGGATGGATCATGCCGGAGCCCTTGGACATTCCGCCGACCGTCACGGTTTTCCCGTCGATCTCGAAGGTGCAGGCACATTCCTTTTTGTGGGTATCGGTCGTCATAATGGCCTTTGCTGCCGCTGTGCCGTGTTCGATATCCGTTCCCAAATTCTTTGCCAGTGCCGCGACACCTGCCTGAATGCGGTCGATGGGCAGCTGGAAACCGATGACGCCGGTGGATCCGACCAGAACGGAATCAGCGGGGATCTGCAGGCTTGCTGCCGCTGCCTCCGCGGTCAGTCTGCAGTAGTCCAGTCCCTCCTGTCCCGTGCAGGCATTGGCGATACCGGAATTGACGACGACTGCATGCATGGGCTTTCTGCTCTTTACAAGGTCTCTGTCCCAGATGACAGGCGCAGCCTTGACCACGTTCCTGGTAAACGTGCCTGCGGCTGTGCACGGAGAAGCGCTGTAGATCATCGCCATATCCGTTCTGCCCTCATATTTGATCCTGGCTGCTGTCGATGCCGCCGAAAATCCTTTTGCGGCTGTGACGCCGCCCTCAATCCTTGTCACTTTTACACTGCCCATACGCTACCTCTTCCTTATATTGCTTATATTGTTTTCCTTATATTTATTATTGAATCCTGTTTCGAAATAATGATTGCTGTTTTACTATTCCTGTTTTGATAAGAATATCCCTGATTTCTGCTTTGACAGGTAATGTTCCTGTTTTGATAAAAAATACCTGTTTTGATAAATACCTGTTTTTTTCCGCGTTTTTCCTGCAGTCAGGGAAGTCAGTCCTCCTGGTACTCGACAAATTTAGTGATGTTTTCCTCGTTCAGGATGAACTGATAGTAATTGCAGTCCTGCCGGCAGGTCCAGCCGATCTGCCTCCAGAAGGCATTGCCCACATCGTTTTTGGTAAATGCGATCAGGGTCACCCGGTTGATCCTCTCCCTTCGCAGCGCGTTCATACAGTAGCCGACCATCCGCCGCCCGATTCCCTGTCTGCGGAATTTCCTGGCGACACAAACATGGTAGAGGCATCCCTGGCGCCCGTCGCTTCCGCACAGGATCGCACCGACAACTTTCTCGCCGCACACCGCCACAACACTGGTCGTGGGGTTTCTCTTCAGAAAGCGGGCCACTTCTTCTTTTGTATCATCTATACTTCGGATTCCGAACCCGTGAATAGTCATCCACAGATGACGAACCTGCTCATAGTCTTCGATGACCATGGCCCGCACACGGATCTGATCCGGCATTTTCTGTTGTGTCATAAATCTCTCAATCTCTGCAATCGATCAAACTCTGAAACCAATCCCTGAGATCAGTCTCTGAGATTGATCATTGCTGTCTTCTTATTTTTACGCATGTTATTCCATTATAATACAATCTCTCCCACATGCAAGAAAGATAATTCGCGCAGATCCCTCCTGGATGCAAAGAAAAACAGGTTCCGGGAGGCCATATGTCTGTCAGATCCGGCAATACTGTCCCGCAGGACCGCCGGCGGACGCGTCGTAAAATAATATACACCCGCTTTGTATATATGTCCAGTAAATATGCAAATATTTTGTTTTTATGCATATAATATGCAAAAATATTTAATATTATTCACATTTTAGGGCTTGCAATCGGATATTCAATGTTGTATAGTGATAATCGTTGTTGCGGACAAGCGCACAGCACTTAAACTGACAGTTCTGCCTCGGACGCCCGGCGCTGAAAACAGACGCAGAGATTCGAGACAGTATTATAAAAGGAAAACAGGAGGTTTTTATCATGGGCACAGCAAACGAGAAAGTTATTCTGGCATACAGCGGCGGTCTTGACACAACGGCGATCATTCCCTGGCTGAAAGAGAACTACGGTTTTGACGTCATCTGCGTCTGCATCGACTGCGGACAGGAAGAGGAGCTTGATCATCTCGATGAGCGCGCAAAATACTGCGGCGCCGAGAAGCTCTACATCATCGACGTAACAGAAGAATTTGCCGACGAATACATCGTTCCCTGCGTACAGGCGCACGCTGTGTATGAGAACAAATACCTCCTGGGCACTTCCATGGCCCGTCCTCTGATCGCCAAGAAGCTTGTTGAGATTGCCCGCAAGGAAGGCGCGACCACGATCTGCCACGGCGCTACCGGCAAGGGCAACGACCAGATCCGTTTCGAGCTGGGCATCAAGGCTCTGGCTCCCGACCTCAACATCATCGCTGCATGGAGAAGCCCCAAGTGGAATATGGACTCCCGTGAGTCCGAGATCGCATACTGCCAGGCACACGGCATCGATCTTCCCTTCTCCGCAGACAGCAGCTACAGCCGTGACCGCAACCTCTGGCACATCAGCCATGAAGGCCTCGAGCTCGAAGATCCTTCCCTGGCTCCCAACTATGACCATCTCCTTGTCCTGAGCCAGACTCCCATGAAGGCTCCCGATGAGATCACCTACATCACCCTGACCTTCGAGGCGGGTGTTCCCAAGACTCTGAACGGCGAGGCCATGTCCGTAGCCAATATCATCCGCAAGCTCAACAAGCTGGGCGGCGAGAACGGCATCGGCATCATCGACATCGTCGAGAACCGTGTCGTCGGCATGAAGTCCCGCGGCGTCTATGAGACTCCCGGCGGAACCATCCTGATGGAAGCACACCAGCAGCTCGAAGAGCTCATCCTCGACCGCGAGACCTATGAGCTCAAAGACGAGATCGGCCACAAGTTCGCAAGCCTGGTTTACGAAGGCAAGTGGTTCTCTCCTCTCCGCGAGGCAGAGCAGGCCTTCATCGAGTCCACCCAGAAATATGTCACCGGCGAAGTAAAGATGGGCCTCTACAAGGGCAACATCATCAAGGCCGGCACAACCTCTCCCTACTCCCTGTACAGCGAGAGCCTTGCCTCCTTCACCACCGGCGACCTCTATGACCATCACGATGCCGGCGGCTTCATCACCCTGTTCGGCCTCTCTACAAAGGTCCGCGCTATGAAGATGCAGCAGGCAGGTCTTCTGGACAAGTAATCAGCAGGCACTCTGCAGCCCTGCACTGGTAAATAACAGACACTACAGCCATACCGGCCTCTCCGGTATGGCTTTCTTGCTATCTGCCCTTTCCGGCCATGCCCCCCCGCCGGGATGTCAGCACATGATCCGCATGTGTAAGAGGCGTTCTTGTATGCGGCGTCCTTGTAAGGAGCATTCTTGTAAGAGGCGTTCTTGTATGTGGCGTCCTTGTAAGGAGCGTCCTTGTAAGGAGCGTTCTTGTAAGAGGCGTTTTTATAAGAGGCGTTCCTGTTAAAGGCGTTCCTGTAGGAAGCGTTTTTGCGAAGTCTCTTGCGCCTGAACGGGATTGCCATTAGAATAGGAAAAGCACTGCGCACAGGCGCAAAGCAGGCAGCTCGCAGAACCGCCGCGCACAGGCGCTATGCAGACAACCAGTAAACGCCTCCGCACGCAGGCGCAATGCAGGCAGCCTGAAAAACCACGCGCACGGGCGCAATGCAGACAGCCTGCAGAACCGCCGCGCACACGGCACAATCCATTATCTGATTCTTCACGAGGTACACGAATGGTTCCGAAAATCATACTTATAGTCTACCTGATCGCCATCAATTTCATAGGCATTGCCTCTATGGCCTCCGACAAGATCCGGGCCATGGAGCACCGCTACCGCATCCCCGAAGCAGTCCTGCTGCTGTTCGCCGTCGTCGGCGGGTCTATCGGCTCCATCCTGGGCATGTTTCTCTTCCACCACAAGACCCGCAAGGCCAAATTCCGTTTCGGCCTCCCGCTGATCCTGATGGTGCAGATTGCTCTGATTATACTTCTGCGCTCTCTTGCTGTAACCATAGAGTTTATCTGACGTCCTTTATAATGAGGTTGCGGACATGATCGCACTTACAATCACCGGCCTTGGCAGTTTCATGTCAGGGCTGTTTTCAGGAAATACCTTTGACTCCTTCCTCCTGGCCGAGGGCACACTGCAGATGGCTGTCAACTGGCAGATCGACGGCAGGCTCAACCGGGACTTTTTTGAAAAAGACGTCTGGGAGGACCCCGCTCGGCGTCCCTACGACTATGCGGCCTGGAGTGAAGTCCGCCCCTCCCTGCGGGAACTGATCCGGGGGAAAAAGGCTCCCGTCTCCTTTCAGTTCGTCCTGCACCTGAAACCGGAGCTCATGAAAAACATGCTTGAGAAAGAGGGCGATCAGGAGCTTCTCTCCTGCGTCGGCGCCTTTGTTCTGACTATCCGCTACAAGGACGGCCGGGCATCCCTGCTCTCGGGAATTTCCATGAAAAGCTTTACTATGAATAAAAATGCTGATATATTGTGGGACAAAGCAATCCGCAGGTTCCTTCAGGCAAAGGAAATTGCCTTTGAATCACTCACTTAAGTTCATCTGCTATAAGGAATTGTGATCGTACTCAATGTTCAAAGAAAGGATCCGTCTATGCGCCATATTCTGACACCACTGGATTTTTCTGTAAGCGAACTCGACGCCATTTTCGACATCGCGGCAGACATCGAGGCAAATCCAAAAAAGTACGCTGATGCATGCCATGGAAAGAAACTTGCAACGCTCTTCTATGAGCCATCCACCCGCACGCGTCTGAGCACAGAGACCGCCATGCTGAACATGGGCGGCTCCGTGATGGGTTTCTCCGACGCGAACAGCTCCTCCGTCTCCAAGGGCGAGAGCATCGCTGATACAATCCGCACCGTCTCCTGTTTCGCTGACATTGCCGCCATCCGTCATCCCAAGGAAGGCGCCGCCATGGTCGCAAAACAGGCCTCCAGAATTCCGGTCATCAACTGCGGAGACGGCGGTCATCAGCACCCCACACAGACCCTGACGGACCTCATGACGATCCGCTCCCTGAAAAAGCGGCTCAACAACATGACCATCGGTCTGTGCGGCGACCTTAAATTCGGCCGCACCGTCCACTCCCTGATCGAGGCCATGTCCCGCTATCCGGGTGTGCGCTTTATCTTCATCTCTCCCAACGAGCTGCGCATCCCCGACTACGTCATCGACATGCTCGACGAAAAAAGCATTCCCTATGAAGAATACATCCGCCTGGATGACGTCATCGGACGCCTGGACATCCTCTACATGACACGTGTACAGCGCGAGCGTTTCTTCAATGAAGAGGACTACATCCGCCTGAAAGATTTCTATATTCTGACCAGAAAGATCATGCGAAGGGCAAAGAACGACATGTTTGTTCTACATCCTCTCCCCCGCGTCAACGAGATTTCCGTCGAGGTCGACAGCGACCCCCGCGCGGCCTATTTCCGCCAGGTCCAGTACGGCGTCTACGTCCGCATGGCCCTGATCCTGGCCCTGCTCGGGATCAAAGTCAACGACGACGGCAGCATCACCGAAGAAGGCGGCGGCAAGCTTCCCCTGTAATTCACCGGTCTGAGCCGCACCTGCTCCGGGAGCAGACCGCATCCGCGTTTTCTCCGCAGGACGGCCATGTTTTTTGCTCCATAAGCAGCAGCCTCACACCATGAAGCGGCAGAAAACACTTCGAAACAGATAGACTTCCTTCAGAAAAGGAGACAGGAATGCTGAATGTAGGAAAAATTGAAAACGGAATCGTGCTCGACCACATCCAGGCCGGAAAGAGCATGCTGATCTATCATTATCTGGAGCTCAATAAACTCGACTGCACTGTCGCCATCATCAAAAACGCCCGCAGCAATGCCATGGGCAAAAAAGATATCCTCAAGATTGAGACGGATGCCCACTCCATCGATCTGGACGTCATCGCCTTCATTGACCCCGATGTCACCGTCAATATCATCAAGGGCGGCGAGCTTGTCGAGAAAAAGAGCATCTCCCTGCCCAAAGAAGTCAAAAACGTCATCAAATGCACCAACCCCCGCTGCATCACCTCGATCGAGCAGGGTGTTCAGCACATGTTTTATCTCGCCGACTCAAGGCGCAAAATCTACCGCTGCCGCTACTGCGACGAAAAATACACCGAGCAGGAAATCGAGTGGTAAAACCCTTCGAGCAAGCGGCAGAGCCTTTCAAACGAGTGGTAAAGCCCTTCGAGCAAGGTGTAAAGCCTTTCGAGCGAGTAGTGGATTTTTCTAAATATGAATGTTGATTACAGAAATATAAATATATACGAACCCGGTCTTGATCTTGAAAAATACCGAAGCGATGTGGACAAGACCCTTCGCCGGACCTTCAAACATGATCTGGTGGGCCGCTTTGAAAAGGCTGTCGTACAGTATCAGCTCGTGGAGGAAGGCGACCGGATCGCGGTCTGTATTTCCGGCGGCAAGGATTCCATGC
>DGRU01000044.1:1833-19083 GCA_002390025.1 Lachnospiraceae bacterium UBA4380 | reverse complement strand
GGATTCCATGCTGATGGCCAAGCTCTTCCAGGAGCTCAAGCGCCACAACAAGTTTCCCTTTTCTCTGGTTTTTCTGAGCATGGATCCCGGGTATCTGTCAGAGAACAGGCAGCTCATTGAGAAGAACGCGGAGCTGCTCGGCATCCCCGTCGAGATCTGCGATACCAATATCTTCGACGCCGTCTACACCATAGAAAAGTCCCCCTGCTATCTGTGCGCCCGCATGCGCCGCGGCTATCTCTACCGCTTCGCAAAAGAACACGGCTGCAACAAGATCGCCCTGGGACACCACTACGACGATGTCATCGAGACCATCCTCATGGGCATGCTCTACTCCGGTCAGTACCAGGGTATGATGCCCAAGCTCCGCAGCACCAATTTCGAGGGAATGGAGCTGATCCGCCCCATGTACCTCATCCGGGAAAAAGACATCATTCGCTGGCGGGACCACAACGGGCTGCGCTTTCTGCAGTGCGCCTGCCGCTTCACAGAGGCCCTCGCCCAGGAGGGGATCTCCGACGAGCCATCCGCCTCCAAGCGCCTGGAGACCAAGCGCCTGATCGCCTCCCTGGCCAAAACCATTCCCCAGGTGGAGAGCAATCTCTTCCGCGCCACCGAGAACGTCGTTCTCAACAAGGTCCTGGGCTACAAGATCAACGGGGAACGGCACAGCTTCCTGGAAGACTACTGATACAGTTTTCTCTCTGCCCCGCCTGCACAAGTGCCGGGTTGAAATTGCGGGTCAACCCGCATCTGACAGAAAAAGCAAAAACCGGATGGTTCACCTTATGGTTCCATCCGGTTTCTATTTTGTCTGTTTCTATTACTGCGGATCATCACATATCACAGCAGATCATGCTCTGCCAGTTCGTGATAGAGGCGGGCGGCCGGCAGACCGACCACATTGTTGTAGTCGCCGCGGATCCCGCGGATAAAAATGCTGAAGGCTCCCTGGATCCCGTAGGCGCCCGCCTTGTCATAGGGCTCTTTGAGGGAAATATACCCTTCGATCTCGCCCCGGTTCATGGGAAATACATCAACAGCGGTCTCCTCACTGAATGAGAAATGGCTGATCTCCCGGGCTTTCTCCACACAGCACACCGTAACGCCCGTGTAGACGTGATGCTCCCGCCCCTGCAGCATGCTGATCATGCGGGAAGCATCCGCGCGGTCTTCAGGTTTTCCGAGGATCTCTCCGTCCACCGCGACCACTGTGTCCGCGCCGATCACGATCATGCGGTCTCCGTCACAGGGCTGTACCCTTTTCGCCACTTCCATCGCCTTCTGAAGAGAAAGCTCCTGTACGACCTCGGCGGGATCTGTGCTGCGCACGATCTCCTCTCCCTGCGCCGGGATCACTTCATATTCGTTCAAAACCAGATGCAGCAGTTCCCGCCTGCGCGGCGACTGCGATGCAAGAATATACCTGTCCATGATATCATTTCTCCCTGTCCGTGTATTTGCAAGACACGCATAATCTTACTCCGATTTCCCAAAAAGGCAAGAAAAAATGCTGTCAGAGAAATCTGAACAGCATTTTCCGGTCACAGTAAAGACCCGCCCGGAGCACATAAAGACCCTCCCTAAGTACATAAAGACCCGCGCGGAGCACATCCGCCTGCACCAAAGGGCGTATTCTGAAGGCATCTTCAGAGGCCTCAGGATTCACTGATCTCCCTCATCCTCAGAGCGATACTGTCCAGGCATTGATACATGTTTTCACGCATTTCTTCGGAGATCCCCTGCCCGGCGAGCTCGATCATCTCGGATGCGCGGCGGCTGATCTGCTCGGTCAGTTCTTTTCCTTTTTCTGTCAGGGTCAGCGAGGCCCTGTATTTCGATTCTCCGTACGGTTCCAGGATTCCTTTTTTCTGAAATGCGGCAATCGCGCGGGAGACATCCGCTTTGTCGCGCTGGCACAGATCCGCCAGCCTGGCGGCGGTCATCTGTCCCTCACCGCTCCTGATCACCACCAGGTAGAGGGCGTAGGCGCCGCGCAGTCCGTATTTTTTCATCTCCTCGTTGGCGAGCCGGTTCCAGGATCTGGAAATGCTGAAGATATCCATCGTAAAGTGTTCAAAGCGATTAATCATGATAGAAGTCCTTCTTTACGAAATATAGCAGATAATTCTGCCGGGAAACGGCCTGGCTGCCCTGCCCGGGGCGCCTTTTACAGGCCCAGTCCTTCAGGCGGGCGGCAGAACCGGCATGTGCCCGAAATCAGAGCGGGCTGCCGTTTTTACGGAAAAAGGCAATCGCCACAGCGCCGGGCCCGGCATGGGTGCCGATGACACTGCAGAGCTGTTCACAATCCAGATGCTCCACTTTTCCCTCATAGAGAGTGCGGCTGTCCGAGATATATTCCTGCAGCATTGCATCGCTGGTACCGGTGTATCCCAGCAGAATGGGATTCTCATAATCGACACCGTTTTTCTCGACCTGCTCGACCAGGAAGTTGTTGGCCTTTTTGGAGCCCCTGGCCTTGCCGAGCATGACAAGATTTCCGTCCTTCATGGTCACGACCGGTTTGATATTCAGAACACCGCCGGCAAAGGCCGTCGCTCCTGAGATCCTGCCACCTTTTTTAAGATACTCCAGCGTGTCAAGCCTGGCAACCAGACAGACCTCGTCGCGCTTCTGAATCAGGTGTTCAAACAATTCATCCAGTTCCATCCCCCTGTCAACGCACCTCTGCGCGTACTCTGCGAGGACGCCGGATCCGATGGAGACATTGCGGCTGTCGACGACTCTTACATTGGGAAAGTCCTCCGCAGCGATCCGGGCGCTCTGATATGTGCCGGAAAGTCTGGATGTGACCGTGATCACGATGGCCTGCTCGTCCCTGCCCAGTGTCTTGAAGACCCGTGCGAAGGCATCCGGAGAAGCCTGGCTGGTCTTGGGAAGCACGTCGCTGGTCTCCAGTTTGCTGTAAAACTCCTGCTTGGACAGGTTGACGCCGTCACTGAATTCCTCTTCACCGAAAGTTACTGTCAGCGGAACGATAGAAAATCTCTTTGTATAGGATGCATGAGCATCAACAGTGGAATCTGTAATAATGCGAATAGACATTTTTTCCTCCGTTTTATAGGCATAATTCTTGTTGATTTATCAACGTTTGCCCATCTTAGCACCCGTTTGTTGATTTGTCAACATAAAATTATCCTGTTTTTCCTGCCTTTTTCCGCCAGTACCGTACCGTGTCAGGGCGCAGGCATGGTCAAAGAGATTTCCGCGCAGGCATGGTCTGAAGGTCTTGCACGCCTGTCCCGCGGCTGATGCCGCGTATATTGGGCACTGTGTGCCGCGTGTGCTGCCTACTGATGCCGCGGGTTCTGCGCGCTGAAGCAAGTTTCCCTTTTTGCGCATTTATCCCATGTCTGAAGACACGGATACTAGGCAATGGAGAATAAAATGTGGATTAAAAAATGTCAGAAAAAAGTCAGAAAAAAGTAGAAAAAAATGTCAGTCAGAAAAAATCAGTCAAACTGAACAACCCAGTTTTCCGAAGCGCAGGCCTCAAAGCACATCCTGACCTGTTCCTCACTGCATTTTTCTTCCTCCAGGGGAGGGATCTCGTCAGGGCCGAAAAAGCCGCTCGCGGAGGTCTCGATATTGGGGGCAAATTCCCCTCCGATCAATTCACACAGATAAAAGATTTTGACTATACCGAAGAGATAGGGTTTGGGATTGTGTTTGTCTTTGTCGTGTACAGCGATCAGCTTTTTCACAGCGATGTCGACGCCCGCTTCCTCCCTGGCCTCCTTGACAGCATTGTCCGCAGGGGCAAGGTTGTATTCGCACCATCCGCCCGGCATGGACCAGCGCCCGTCATTCTCCCGGACCAGCAGGATTTTGCCGTTCAGGAAGATGGCCGCGCGCGTATCGACCTTGGGTGTCTGATAACAGGTGTCCGAGCAGAAAACCTCGATCACTTTGTCCATGGGGAGATCCGCCCGCATGGACAGCATCTGCGCGGCAATATCCCGGACCCGCTGGTAGCGTTCCCGGTCATATACATCCTTCCCGTAATAGAGTCCCGCCTGCGCAATGCTCTGCAGTTCCTTTGCCCATTCCAGAATCTGATCTTCCATTTAATATTCCTCCGTGAAAAACGCATTAAGCAGAAACACTCCAATCAGCATAAAGTCTAAACATCGATCCGGAAAAAAAAAAGCTGAAAAAAAATAACATTGCGATTAAAACAGAAAAACTGCGCGGGCAGCTGTAACCAGCTGTCCGTGCAGTTAAATTCTAGAAGGAAAAAATGTAAATGTCAAAGCAGTTGTCTCAAAACAGTTGTTTAATGACTTCTCTTTTCAGATATTACTTTTCAGTCACCTCTCTTTTCATATTTTTTCCAAACTATCTCTGTTTTCAGGTTCCATTGCCCCGGTATGCGTCTGCCGGTACGCATCAGGGGCTGAACCGCCTGCGGTCATTTATTTGATCGCGATGCGCTGTGCCTCTTTCTCGGGAAGCTTGTCCCTCTTGGGGAAGGTGACTTCCAGGACACCGTTCTCGTAAGATGCGGAGATGTCTTCGGGAATGACATTTGCAACGCGGAAGCTTCTGGAATAGGAGCTCTCTCTGCGCTCTCTGCGAAGATATTTGGTCTCCTTGTCCTCTTCCTTCTTCTCGTCCTTGTGGGAAGCGGCGATGGTCAGGACATCGTTCTTGAGATCGATGGTGATATCCTCTTTGGCAAAGCCGGGAAGCTCAGCCTGCAGAATGTAATTGCCGTCCTTTTCCATCACGTCTGTGGAGAAACCGGAGAAGCTCTTCTCCAGCTCTGTGTTGTCGGTCCAGAAATCCGGGAACATCCTGTCAAATTCATAGAAAGGGTTTCTCCAGAAGTTGTCTCTTGTAAAAACTGTAGGTCTGAACATAATGTATACCTCCTTTTTTATTATCAGCTGAGGGACTGCAGCGGCACTCTACCGCTTCATTTCCTCTTCAATGATCCCTCAACTGTTTCCTTTGTTCTCTTTATGATATATGTTATACACCTTATAGAACACATAGTCAATATATAATTTATAAAAATTATAAACAAAAAATAAAATCCCACCCCGGCCTGCTGCCGGGATGGGACCTCTTGTTCTGCCTGTATGACTGCTGTTTTACTCTCAGCTTTCTCAGCTCTCTTTTCAGCTTTCTTTTCAGCTCTCTTTCTTCATCGTGAGATACCAGCTGTATTTTTTCAGATTTTCATCGGGATCTTCAAGTCTTCCTTTGGCGATCTCCAGAGTCAGCGGGGCGGGAAGCACCACATCGCTGCCGGGATTCCAGTCCGCGGGCGTCGAGATGTTTTCGGCATCATGCTTCTGGAGTGAGAGGAGGATTCTCTTGATCTCGTCGATATTGCGTCCTGTTGACATGGGATAAAACAGGATGGCGCGGATGATGGAATCGGGGTCAATGATGAAGACGGCGCGCACGGTCTGTGTGCTGGCCACGGTCTGCAGCATGCCGTACTGTTTTGCCACCTTCATGCTGATATCGGCCACGATCGGGAAAGGGATCTCCACTTTTCCTTTTCCGTCCAGATCGATATGCTCGATGCTCTCCGCCCAGGCCAGGTGAGAATGCAGGGAGTCGATCGACAGCCCCAGAAGCTCCGTGTTGATGGCGCGGAATTCCTCCGCACGTCTTGCCAGAGCGATAAACTCCGTCGTGCAGACAGGTGTAAAATCTGCGGGATGGGAGAAAAAGACCACCCATTTCCCCTTGTAATCCTCAGGGAAATTGCATTTTCCCATCGTTGTCATCGAGCGGAAGGCCGGCGCCCTGTCTCCGATCAGGGGCATTGCCGCACATGTACTGCTGTTCTCAGCCGCAAGACCATTTTTTTCCATCTTTTCTTCTGCCATGGTAATTCCTCCTGTAAGTGTTATTGTAGACGCGTTCAGAATTCGAACAGGTTCAGACCGACTTCGTCGCTGAATTTGCGGTCCACGCATCCATCCAGGATGCGGATCACCATCTCACAGGTGGCACTGATCGTGGCATCCACCAGATGCCCGCCGAATACCCTTGCCTCCACATCTGCCGCACTCATATGCAGATGCGTGTAGAACTCTCCGTCTTTGGTATTGATGGTCCCGGTCAGAGACACGATCTCATAGGCGCCCTGGAAATAGTTGCCGTGAAACTTTTTTTCATTGACGTCGAACAGCCCCACATGAAACTCACTGAGGGCTCCCAGCGCCTCAACCGATGCAAGTCTGATCTGCTCTTTGAGGGCAATGCAGCGCACCTGCTCGACGATTTCCTCACCTTTGTCCATTCTGGCTATAATGGTATCGCCAAATCTTCTGTATTCCATTCTATCTCCTTTACAGTTTGCAGTCATTGGATGCCGGCGGACCGGCATGATTATTTACTTCCAGATTTACTTCAGATGAACGTCCGAGGAAATGTAGTAGGAGTACTTGTTCTTATTGCAGAAAGCGATGATCTCCCTGCGCATGGCAGCACTCTTGGTATATTCCAGGACTGCGGCGTTGAGGCCTGCCCTTTTCACCTTGCGAAGATAGGCCTCAAAATAATTCCTGTCGCTCTTTGTCTGTCTCCCGAAACGGTTGCCGCTGTAGCTTTTGATCGATGTGATTACTTCCTCCTGGAACACGCCGTTGATCAGTCTCCCTTTTCCGCTGTTGATCAGGCGGGTGACAAACTCGTCTCCTCCGTTGATATAGATGGGAATATTTTTGCTGTGGATCCGGGAGATAATGTTGAGCAGTCCCTTGTAGATGGATTCTCGGTGATATTCATAATAGACATCCGTATTATCCAGCCAGAGTCCGTCACAGCCCTTTCTGCGGACACTTGCGACGAGTTCGTCTACGATAAAGTTCTGCCAGGGTTTCTTGGACACATCCATCCAGCGCTCATTGTCCCAGTTGTCATACCTGCCGAGGGTATATTTCTTGAAGCGCTTGTAATAGGGCCTGTAGGTCTCAAGGCTTCCGATACTCATATAGGAATAAACTTTTCTCCCCCCGGCTTTCAGTCTTTTAATCTCGTTCGGGTAATAATATTGTACATCTACAACAACATTTTTGTAATTCTTCAGTCTGGCTGCGTTTCCTCCCAGGTTAGTTCCGATGATGACTGCCCATGTCGGGGCTGTTGCTGCTTCTGCGGGTACGGTATACAGTGATTCCGGAACTGCAATCAACAAGATTACAGTGAGTAGTAATGCTGTCAGGCATTTGCGCAGGGAAAACTCCCTGCTTCTGCTTGATAGTTGGATCATGTAAACCTCCTATGATCTATGACTGCAATCGTAACCATAAGCCTAATACTAACATTATTCCTGTATTTTGTGAAGTCCCGATTATAACTATACCAAATATTGATTGGGATCAGAATGGCTTTGTCCTTTTAAGGCCCTGCAGGAGACAAAAAAGGCCCCCGGGCAGGTTCCCATCACAGGATCCTGCCCGGGGGCAGCTGTAATCAGTTCGTTCAGTTTGTTCAATTCGTTCAGTTTGTTCAATTCGTTCAGTTTGAACTGAGAGTGTTTTATGTCAGCCGTCAGATTCCTTCGACGGTCATTTCAAAGTGAAGCTTCCGGTCTGCGGGCAGGCAGTACTGCGGGAGGGTCTGCGCACCCCAGCTGTCGTCGCCGCCGACACCCATCTGCATCAGGGCACAGCGCACATCGGTGTAGTGCACAGGCGGCAGTTCATAGGCGTGGGAAGCCGCCTCGAGTTCCTGCGCTGTGTAGGGAAGGACGGTAAGTTCCATGCCCCTGCTGCCGCCGGAGCAGGCATTTTCCTCACATGCTGCAGGCAGTCCGGCTGTATTGCTGTCATCCGCTGTAAAGAGCAGGCCTCTGCCGCGGCGGTCCGTGACTGATGCCCACCGCACGCCGGTGCGGTTCCCGCATTCCTGAGGGACCAGATAGGGTGAGAGGTTCTCCTCCGCTGTGCTGCTGAAGGTTCCGAGTTTCGCTCCGCGGCAGCGGTCGATATAATTCTCGGCGGGTCCCCTTCCATAGTAGGTAAACCGGTCAAGATCCGCATTCAGGCGGAAGTTAAAGCCGAAGACCGGCATAGGAGGAAGGGCCGGGCAGATTTCTGCGCCTTCCCCTGTCAATACGGGCTCCCAGTCCATTGACAAGGTAAGCCGCCCGTCCGCATAGAACCTGTAGCCGACTGTGACTCCGGGAAGCATGTCCGGAGAAGTCATTGCCGAGACCGGAAGGGCATGCCGGATCTGCAGCAGAACGGAGTCCTCCTGTGCAAAGATCCGAAGGGTCTCGGGGCGGGGAATCTGGTATTCCTCCGCCAGTTTCCACACGCCGAGGCGGGCCGCCATGTGATTGCCCGTATCATTGCTGGTGGGTGCCCGCCAGAAGCAGGGACGGGGCATTTTCTCAAAAAGTTCGCAGCCCGTAAATCCGGCGCCGCTGCCGGCGGCGGGTCCTCCCGCGCAGCCGGTCATGCCGCCTCCCGCAAAGGGATTGCCCCCCCGCCGGAAGGAGACGAGGCCGCACTGGAGAATGGAAAACAGGGCGTCGAAGTTCTCCCCCCGGATGCCGATATTAAAACTGCCCCGGGTCAGTTCCAGCCTTCCGCATGAAGTCTGTAAGGTAATGGTTCTGTTCCAGTCCGTTCCTCTGATCTCTCCGGCCTCTTTATAATCTCTGATTTCTCCGGCTTCTGTATAATCTCCGGCCTCTTTGTTTTCTCTGCTCTCTCTGCCCTCACCGCTGTCCCGGGCGGATTCCTCCGGTTCCTGCTCAGGGGAAGCGGGGATCGTTTTATCCTCCTGTGCCTTTTTCTCTGTCATCTCTGTCGTCTCTGTCAGGAAAACGCCCTGTCCGAAGGCAAGTTCATGGCCCTTTTCCGCCCAGGCGCAGTCTTCACTGAGGCACATGGAGACCGTCACGGTATATTCGGCGGCCTGTCCCCCGGCTGCCGCCTCTGCGCGGATCTGTCCGATTTTTTTCAGGATAGGATCCGGCAGGGTGTACTCCTCTTCCGAGAGGGGAGCAACCGCAGTCTTCAGAACCGCTTCTCCGACTCTGATCCCTTCTCTGTCCAGGCACACAAGGCAGGTATAGCGGTCTGTTGCGGTAAAGAGATTGTCGTTCATGATGCGGACCAGGTCTTCGTGTACCTCAAAGCGTATGCTCTGATAATTGTATTTGACCTCCTGCATCTTGCCGGCATAGGGGCGGCGGGTTCCGTCGACGATCCCGTTTCCGGAGAAGTCGTAGTCGGTGGGGCGCTCGCCGAAATCACCGCCATAGGCCTGGAACTCCTGCCCGTAACGGTTTTTCCTGCGGATGGACTGATCGACGAAATCCCAGATAAAGCCGCCCTGATAGCGGGGCTCTCGCAGGCTCAGGTCGGTATAGAGATGCATGCCTCCGCAGGAATTGCCCATGGCATGGGTGTATTCACAGCAGATAAAGGGTTTGTCCGTATTTTCCTTAAGAAATGTCTCTATGGCTTCCGCAGAAGGGTACATCTGGGTCTCCATATCACTGGTCTGCGGCCAGGTGCGGTCGTGGAAGATTCCTTCATAATGCACGAGCCTGTCTTCATCGAGGGAGCGGAAGCGGTCCGCCATGTCGCGGATCACCGTGCCGCCGAAGGACTCATTGCCCACCGACCAGATCAGGATGGAGGGATGGTTTTTGTCCCTCTGCCAGCAGGAGTTGACCCTGTCCAGCAGCAGTTCACGCCAGCGTTCATCGTCCCCCGGCACGATACCGGGTGTGGGAAGGCCAAGTTCTGTCGGTGCCCAGCTGCCATGGGACTCCATATTGTTTTCCGCGATCAGATACAGTCCCAGTTCATCGCAGAGACGATAGAGAGCGGAGCCGTTGGGATAATGGCAGGTGCGCACGGCATTGATATTGTTCTGCTTCATCAGGACAAGGTCCTGGCGGGTCACTTCCGGCGATACGACACGGCCGCTGTCGCAGGTAAATTCATGGCGGTTGACGCCGCGGAAAACAATGCGCCTGCCGTTGAGGCACATCAGGCCGTCTTTCATCTCAAAGCGGCGGAAGCCCACCCTCTCCCGGACAATTTCCAGAAGGACCTGTTCCGTCTCAGCTGCCTTCCCGGCACCAGCGGATCCTTCTGTGGATCCGCCCGCGGATGACAGGGACGTATTGTCCGTCTGTTCCGGGCCGGTCTCCGGTCTTTTTTCACTGACCAGGCGGAGTGTGAGGTCGTAGAGCTGAGGGTCCTCCGCGCTCCAGAGAACCGGGGATGCAGCCATCTCCCGGATCGACACAAGGGCAGAACCTGACTTTTTGTCAAATGCATCCGCAGGGACATCCGCGGCGCCGCACAAAACCTGCTCTTCCCCCCTGGTGAGGGCATAGTAAAGGAGCAGACGCTCTCCTGCGCCCGCGCCGGCCTTCTTTTTTGTCCCGTTTTTCCCTGAAAGCCGGATCTGTGCCTCGATGGAAAGTGTGCCGACCGTCAGCGTATCGTCCAGGGTCGGGCGAATCCGCAGATCATAGAGGTGGGCGCGGGGAACCGTATAGAGATAGACATCGCGGAAGATCCCGCTGAAGCGGAAAAAGTCCTGGCTCTCCAGCCAGCTGGAGGCAGTCCACTTGAAGACCCGCACGGCCAGCTTGTTTTCTCCCGCTGCGAGAAAGGGTGTCAGGTCAAATTCCGAGGGGGTAAAGCTGTCCTCGCTGTAGCCGACATAGTGCCCGTTGCACCAGAGGGCGAAACCGCTCTCCACGCCCTGGAAGGAGACGATGAGAGGACTTCCCTGCTCCAGCAGGGACTGCATCGATGCCGGGACTGAAAAATATTTCACATAGGAAGCCGTGGGATTAAAATGTTCCGGGATCTCACCGGGAACGATATCCTCGCGGCCGTCCCATGGATACTGATAATTGATATAGGCCGGGACATCATAGCCTTCCATCTGGATATGGGCAGGGACCCTTATGTCCGCCCATGTACGGCAGTCATAGGAGGGCGCCTCGAAGCCGGCAGGCGCGTCCGCAGGCTTATCCGCACAGGAAAACTTCCACAGACCGTTCAGGGAACAGCGAAAAACCGAGTCTCCGGCTGTTCCCGCGGGCTGCTGTCCCCCTCTCTCCAGCTCCGTTTCATCTGCAAAAAAGACATGGTCCGAGTGCGCAGGAAGGCAGTTCTGCTTAAAGACGGCCGGATCTGACAGGACTGCGGGATCAAACTGCTTCTCCCCGGCCTGCAATGCCCGGCCCTCTGCCTTTCCTTCCTTTGCTGATCCATCTGTGCGGGCAGCGGAAGCAGCTGCATTTTCCTCTGTGCCGTTTGCACGGGCTGTTCCCCGGCGCCTGCCCCGGCTCTCCGGAGAGGGCTGGCCGGAACCGGCCATATATTTTGCGTATTTTTCCATAAAGGGAGTGATTTTGTCCTCGATCCCGTCGAAACAGACCCGGAGCAGGTCTTCGCCGCTTGCCTCCCTGTATCTCTTCAGACGCGTGCGGAAGCGCTGTATGGTACGCAGACTCAGTGGCTGGCCGACCGCATTGGTGATGTGGAGGGCCGTCCTCAGACGCAGGTCAAACATGGCTGCCTCCACCAGATCCTCATCGGACATGCCGCGCATCTCCTGGAGGAGCAGGGCGCCCGCCAGCACATTTACCGGGACATTTCTTCTGGACTTTCTCTCGCTGTAGAGCGGGATGAAGATCCTCTCGTCAATAAAGGGAAAAATATCCGCAGCGAAGGCTGCCGCCCAGGATTTTTCAAGTGCGTCCTTCTCCTTGTCAGTCAGGGGCCCCAGCTCCGTTCCGAACCCGAGCTGTTCGTAGGTATATGTGGATAATGCCATTTTGTTTTCCTCTTTTTTCAGGTGATTGTTTTCAGATAGTCGCCGACCATGTCAAACTCGTCTTCGTAGATGCAGTTGGGAAGTGTTCCCTCATGGATCCTCCTCCTGCAGGTCTCGTAGTCCATCCACAGGACGGACTCCACCTCGCTCTCCTGCAGGGACAGTTCCCTCTCATCAAAGTGTTTTGTGAGGACATAGACATTGCTGAGCTCATTGTCGCGGAAGAGTCTTCCGTGGAAAGGCGCCTGATAGGATCCCCGGTGCTTTCCGACATAGTGGAAATCCTCCCGCTCTGCCGTGAGCCCCAGTTCCTCCTTCAGTTCCCGCAGAGCTCCTTCCAGCGGAATATCTCCGCTCGATAGGTGACCTGCGGACGATATGTCGTAACATCCGGGATTGGAATCCTTGATCGCGCTGCGTTTCTGCAGGAGCACCTCCCAGCGCCTGTCCTCCCCCGCAGCTTTCCTGACGATCCAGGTGTGCACGGTCTCGTGCAGGCTCCCGTCCCGGTGGGCCACTCCCCGCTCCCGGACCAGGCCGGATTTGGTCCCGTCCTCCCTGAGAATGTCGAAGAGCTCCATGGCTTCCCCGTTCAGCGCAGCGGACACAAGGCCGCCGCTGCCGTTGTAGACAAGCTTCAGGGAAAAGAAAGGGACGTCCTCATCGATCAGGCGGAAAAAGATCTTGTCCCCCTCCCAGATGTTGAGTTTCCAGACCTGCCCGATGTCCACCCATTCCAGCTGTCCCTCGTCACAGGCAATTGGCTCTCCCTCGAACCCGTCCGCTGTGAACAGATGCATATATTCCGTGACACCGTCCCCGGAGACAAAGGTGACAATCCCCCTGAATCTCCAGGAAGTCAGCCGGTAGCCGGTCTCCTCGCGCACCTCCCGCAGCAGGCACTCCTCCGGACTCTCATCGGCCTCAAAATGCCCGCCGACGCCGATCCACTTGTCCTTGTTGACATCGTTTTTTTTGACCGTGCGATGCAGCATCAGATATTTTCCGTCTTTTTCCATGTAGCATAGCGTACTCAGCGCCGCACAATTTCCCATTTTCTGCTCTCCCGATATAATCTTATGCCGTAACTGTTTCCGTTCACAGTTTCTGCTTACAATTATCCCGGCAGACATACTGCTTCCGGCAAAAGTTTCCGGTAAATGCTTCCAGCAAATGCCCTGGCAAATACTTCCAGCAAATGCCCTGGCAAATACTTCTAGCAAATATGCCGCCGGGCGGTACCGGCGGCATATGGTTTTTTACGTCTTTAATAATATCCTGTCACTTTGAATCCGCGTTCATCCCGGACAACAGGTATTTTCTCAGATTCCATTTCGTCAATGCGGATCCAGCGCCCTCTTCCCAGATTCAGGATCACATGGTCGATTATGGCGGAAGGCCCCTGGATCTCCACCTCGACACTTCCGTCGGCAAGATTCTGCACCCAGCCGGTAAGGCCGTGGTTTCGCGCATCATACATGATATGATAGCGGAAGCCGACACCCTGGACACGGCCGAAAAACCGTATATGCCGTCTTTCAACAGGTGTCTCCATCATAGATCTCCTCTCTTCCTCCGAAAGCTCCGGAGGTCCCTCACCGATCGGCGCAGCTTCCTCTGTGCTCTCGTCAGTCCTGTTGATCTGACCCAGGACATCTGCAGGAAACAGAGCGCGCAGAAGCTTCTGAAACCACTCCCGGATCCTGCTGATCAATCTCTGAAAAAAACTCATATTCTCCATTCGCATCAAGCCCCGAACAGAAATGCTATTCCGGCATCATTGATCACGGAGGTGCCGCACATGGCTCTGCAGCACCCGGATATCAAGAGGTTTCGTGATATGGGCGTTCATGCCCGACTCATAGGTGCGGTTGATGTCCTCTTCGTAGGTGCTGCCCGTCATTGCGATGATCGGAATCGACTTTGCGTCTTCACGGTTCAGAGCGCGGATCGCAGCTGCCGCGGCATAGCCGTCCATGACAGGCATCTGCAGATCCATCAGGATCGCATCGTAAAAGCCCGGTCTGGAATTGCTGAACATGGCGAGGGCTGCCCTGCCGTTTCCGGCAATCTCACAGCGGGCCCCGGACATCTCAAGAAGATCCTTGAGCATATCGGCATTGATCGTATTGTCTTCCGCGGCCAGGAAACGAAGTCCTGTCATGGTATCCGAACCTGCTTCGTAATCGCCGCTTCCGTTTCCGGAGACCTCGCAGACCTGTTCCACCAGCCTGTGCAGTCCTGATACATAGAACGGTTTCTGCAGGGTCTGTCCGATTCCGGCCCCGCGCCGCTCCTCATCATAAAAATGACGGCTTGTCATCAGGAAAATATGGGGCATCCGGATCCAGGACATCCTGCGCACGCTGTTTACGACCTCGTGCCAGTCCATATCCTGAAGATCCTCATCCAGAAGGATCAGATCGTACTCGTCCTCTGCGACAGCCGCCTGCTCGATCAGCTTTACCGTTCCGTATCCGCTGGAGATGCTCGTTGCGTTGACACCTGCGCTCTCCATCAGATTGCGGATCCTGGCGGCCTCCTGCAGGTTGTTGTTGGCGACCAGCATGCGCTTGATCCCGTGCTGCTTCCAGAATTCGGAGCCTCCGCTGTTGACCATCTTGAGCCTCATGCGGATCCATATGATGGTCCCCTCTCCCGGCAGACTCTGGGCTGAAATACTGCCGCCCATCATCTCGATCAGTCTCCGGGTGAGCCAGATCCCCGTCCCGCGCCCGGGTTCGCTCTCAGCGTTTTCCGGAATCTCGTCGCGGAAATATTTCTGCATCTGCTCTCTCTCCATCCCGATGCCGGTATCCCGCACCTCGAAGATCAGAGAGACATTTTCATTGTTTTCATCCGGCACGCCCGTGACCGTCAGCTCCACGCGTCCGCCGGGCGGTGTATATTTGACCGCATTGGAAAGGATCCCTCGAAGGATCTCCGTGATCCTGTCACGGTCTCCCAGGACAATATCGTGCTCGATGCCTGCAGCGGAAAAGACAAATTTCTGATCCCTCGCCTTGGCAAGGCTCGATGTGATCGAAGAGACTTCCTCCAGTACCAGACCGAGTCCGAATTCCTCGCTCGCCAGTTCCGCCTCCGAAGTCTCCAGGCGGCTCATATCCAGGATCTGGTCCACTGTGGTCAGGATCTCATGGCAGGCCACACCGATCCGGTGGGCGTATTCCATCACCTTGGCAGGATTGTTGGAATTCTTCATCAGCAGCATGACCATGCCGGAGATCGAATTGATCGGCACGCGGAAATCATGCGACATGCTGGCAAGGAAATACCCCGCCGCGCGGTTGATATCCTGTGTCTGCTGGATCATCATCTCTTCGAGATCGGTCTTTGCAATGTTGGATTTGCACAGCAGGACAACAGCAACCCTGTCAGACCGCCCGTAGGGGAGGTGAATGACATAAGTCAGATACAGACGGCGCGCGCCGTTTTTCCGGTGGATGAAGATTTCCTCCAGCCTGTTATAGTCCTCGATGTTATCAAAAATATGACTGATATTGCGCACATCCTCCATGGCTTCGCTGCGGCTGATTCCGAGCGCGATATCAATATTGGACGTGATGAATTCCGCCTTGTAAGTGGTGACGGACATGACGAGGATCAGATGCAGTGTCCCGCTGACGATCGAATCGAATACCTGGTCATGGCTGAGGATATCATTGTCCCTGATCCTCAGTTCCTGCCTGAGGCGGGCATTCTCCTCCGCCAGCGCACAGATCTCGTCCAGCGACAGCTGATCGATCGAGCCGGCCTGCAAAGGGGACATCTCTTCACTGGTGTCCATGGTATTCCCCTTGACTTCTTTTATGGTGCTGTCCATATTTTTTTCCACAGACACCCCCTCCCTTCTCGGAGCACAAATTTCCGGAACTGCCGACTGCAAGTCCTGATGTTTTGCCGCGGGACAGCTCAAACATCCTGTAACCGCATCGCTGCCAATCCGGTGAGCGGCATGTTCGGAAAAAATGAATAAAATACCGTATTCCCGCTGTTATATTATAGTACCTGAACGTCAGCGTTTCAATGTCTCCTGCATGGCATATTCCATCCCTTTTTCCAAAAATGTGCCGGAAAACCTTTCCCGCACGACCGCCGCATAGCGTTTTTGGGGATTTTTCAGTTTTTCATTCTCAAAGCGCAGGACCGGCTCCACCCAGTCGGGGAGCTCCGGCAGCAGGGGACGGTAAAACGCGCGGATCCTCTCCATTGTATGAAGGGCCGCTTCCAGAGCGTTTTCCACCGGGCTTTCTCTGAACTCGGGCATGACAATGTGCACGGTGCGCAGATCATAGCGGGCGGCATTTTTGAAATTCTGCACAGACTGAACCTGATCGGCAAGAGACATGTTGCGCCTGGGCAGAGAAGCCAGCCAGATCAGGAACAGCTGGGTAAACTGCACATCCCGCACATCCAGGCCGCCTGAAGCCAGGGGGTTGAGATCGAACATGCGCAGTTCGATGTGGTCGACGCCGGTCTCCTTGAGGGCATCGAGACTGTTCTCACCCTTGGATTTGAGCCGCACGGGAAAATAGAGTTCCGACACGGAATACAGAAGGCCCGCGTCCACATACCGGCGGATGCCGTCCGCGTAGCGCTGGATGTTTGTGTAATCAAAAACCGGCACAAAATCATTCCAGTAGCCCAGTTCACTGCAGCGAACGCTCGCCATCCCGGTAAAAACATCCCTTCCCTTCAGGCTCCTGCCAGACATTTTTTCATCCGCACGGTCCCCCGCGGCGGATGACCTTCGGCTTTGAGAAGAAATGGATTCTCTCTCAAAATAACTGGCGTCCAGCACAGGGCTTGCCGCCGTGAGGATGACCAGGAGCCAGCCGTAGGCGGCCGCCTTTTCCGCCAGTTCCAGATAAAAGCCGTCCCTGAAGGAGCGGGACCGCCCCTCTCCCCGCAGAGAAAACTCCTTCTTCAGCAATTCGTCCGAGAAAGAGTAATTCACATGAATTCCGGAGAAAGTCATCTTGTAGCGGCCGTACCTGCCCGAGAGATATTCCCGGTAGGCCGTCTTCGATGCAAGCTCTCCCGCAAACTGTGCGATTGGAATATCCTCCTCCCCCGCCAGAAAAGGCGGATTGGAAAAAGGCCAGATATATTCAGGGCGGGGGAAACTGCTGATCGTATTGCGGATCCGGCGCGCATAGGCCTCCAGAGCAAGCACAGCTCCCTCGGCGGAGGGCTCGGCGCTGGTATTGATCTCTGTCTGATTCTCGGAAAAATCGCGGGTAATATGGCTGTCATCCGGGAAGGGATGCGGTGTCTGCGCCATCGAGGCATCCTCATATACACGCAGTCCCTCTTTTTCCAGACCGAATTTCCCCTGCAGGAGACACTTTCGAATCTCAGGAGATTCTATATGGAGCATGGAGATCCTCCCTTTTGCTTTCTCTCGGTTTACAGTTTCCC
>DGRU01000044.1:0-1689 GCA_002390025.1 Lachnospiraceae bacterium UBA4380 | reverse complement strand
CAGGACTCGCGGTAGATTGTTGGAATTCCTGCAAACCTTCTATAACTACCGTCATGGGCTGCACGCAGGACCCGCGGGCGGGTCCTGAATCATCAAGTATTTATTTTACTTATTATTTTCCGTTATTGATCATTTTTCCATCAGCCAGAAAGCGGCGCTGTAGGGGGCCAGGTGACTGCCGCCGCCAAAATCATGTTTCTTTCCGGTGATGAGGTCGACTGCCATACCGCAGCCGGCATCAAAGTGCGCGACATACTCCTCGGCGTCGGCATTGATGGCAACCAGGACCCGCTCCTTGTCTGTCTTTCGCTCAAAGATGCACTGTTTGTTGGTCAGAAGGACGCTGCGGAAGCTGCCATTGCAGAGTGCTTCGGATTTTTTCCTTGCCGCGGAAAGATGACTTATCCAGTCAGAGAGCTCATTCCACTGAGCCTCCTCAAAACAGGGGCGCAGGGAAGGATCGCCGTTTTTCTTGTCCCCCTCTGCTCCCCATTCGCTTCCATAGTAGATGCAGGGGATGCCGGGCATACCGAAGCACATGGCATAGACCAGGGGAAGATGCTCTTTTTTCTGCAGGATGGTGGCGATCCTGCTCACATCGTGGTTGTCGACAAAAGACAGAAGGTGATATCCACGGTACAGGGTCCAGGGATCAGAGCCGAACTGCCTGATCAGGGAGTGGACGATCTCGAACATGTTCATGCTGTTAAAGGCCGAATGAATGCCCTTGTAGCACTCATAATTGGTGGCGGAGTGGAGCTTTCCGTCTCCCATGATGACCTTGTAATCACCGCCCAGGATCTCGCCTACCAGGAAGAAATCCTCCTTGAGCGAATCCGTAAAGCTGCGCAGCCGGTGGATAAAATCCCTGTCAAGACAGTAGGCCACATCCAGTCTGAGTCCGTCGATTTCAAAATATTCCACCCAGTAGCGGATGGCGTCAAAGAGATGCGCGATAACTTCCTCATTGCGGAGATTGAGCTTGACCAGGTCATAGTTTCCTTCCCAGCCCTCATACCACAGTCCGTCATTATAGTTGGAATTTCCGTAAAAATTGATATGGAACCAGTCCCTGTAAGGGGAATTCTCCCGGTTTTTGACCACATCCTGAAACTGGTAGAATCCCCGTCCGACGTGGTTGAAGACACCGTCCAGAACGACACGGATCCCGTTTTCATGCAGCTGCCTGCAGACCTCTTTAAAATCCTCATTGGTGCCCAGGCGGACATCGATCTTTTTGTAATCCCTGGTGTTATATCCGTGCGTGTCAGACTCAAACAAGGGACAGAAATACACTGCATCGATCCCCAGCTTCTTCATATGGGGGATCCACTCCGTCACCTTTGTGATCCGGTGCAGCGCCGTCTCTTCCTGTGCATCACCTTCATTGGCATAGGGAGCTCCGCAGAATCCCAGTGTATAGATCTGATAAAACACGCTGTTGTCAGCCCACATAGTTTCATATCCTCCTGAATCCATTGCTGTAAATTATTCATGCCTGCCGTTCACGACTGCAAAACACCCTGACATTTCCAGGCAGTCTGTTCAATAACCATTTTATCATTCACATCAAGGTCCTGTCTTGTATCAAAGTGTCTGTGCAGCACCAAAAAGTTTACAAAAATGTCGTTGTCTGATTCGGTCAAAATTTTTGGCAGTTTTTTCTTTCCGTTTTTCCGTCCGCAAAAA
>DGRU01000053.1 GCA_002390025.1 Lachnospiraceae bacterium UBA4380 | reverse complement strand
TCATCCTGATGCTCATGCCCTATCAGGTCACGCTGGTGCCCAACTATCTGGTATCAAAATGGCTGAACATTCTGGACACGAGGTGGGCAATCTGGCTTCCCGGTTTCTTCTCGCCTTTCGCTGTCTACATGCTCACCAAATATATGCGCAGGATCCCCAAGTCCATTTATGAGGCTGCGGAGATCGACGGCGCGGGAGAGTGGCAGATTTTTACGAAGATCTGTCTGCCCAACTGCCGCGGAGGCATCGCCTCGATCGCGATCCTGCTTTTCATCGACTACTGGAACATGGTTGAACAGCCGCTGATCCTTCTTTCAGACGATCAGCTGCATCCTCTCTCCGTATTTCTCTCCAAGATCAATTCGGGGGAGATCTCGCTGGCATTTGCAGTCGCAGTCATTTATATGGTCCTTCCCATGATGGTCTTCCTGTACGGAGAAGAATATCTGGTGGAGGGAATCGTCTATCAGGGCGGCATAAAGGAATAATCTTACATCAATTTATTGCAGGAGTGAACAGGAAATCATGGCCGAAAGTTTGAAAATCGAAGACAAAGAACTGGAGCAGTTCCGAAAATCCCAGAGACGGAAAGATATTATCAAAAATATCACGATCGTCTTTCTGCTGATTCTTCTGGCATTGACTTTCTTTTCCAGGACGATCATGAACTACACGCTGCCGCAGGTGGCGACCCATGTCGTTGCCCAGGGTGAGGTCTCGCCCAGGATCCGCGGACAGGGAACGGCGGAAGTCGACGATCCCTACAATGTCATGATGGCGCAGTCCAGACAGATCAAGAGGGTTGCCGTCCGTGTGGACCAGAAGGTCAAGCGCGGCGATGTCCTGTATTATCTGGAGGACAATGAGTCCGAGGATCTTCGGACCGCAAGGCAGGAGCTGGCCAGCCTCCAGTCGGATTACACCAAGAAGCTGTTTGACGGCTCTCTGAGTGACGACGATATCACCAGGCTGCGCGCAGGCAACTACCGCTCGGACGATCAGATGCAGGCAGAACTCGGATCTGCAAATCGCAGGCTGGAATCCGCGACCAAAGAGGCGGCTGCTGCCAAGGCTGCACTGGACAAGCTGGCGGCGAGTACGGACACCTCCGGCGGAGGAACTCCCGCCACGGCCAGTACAGGGACCATAAGCGGCGGCGACGAATTGGATGAAGAGGACGAAGAGGATGTCGATCCCTCTCCCTCCAGTGATGACGGCGGTTCTTCCAAGAAGAAGTCCAAGGCGGAAAGAGATCTGGAGAAGGCCACAAACCGCAACATCGACGCGGAAGCCGAACTGGAGATCGCCAAGTCCCTGCAGGAAAAGGTGGTCAACAGCATCAGTTCCGAGCTTGAGCTGAAGAGCCTTCAGAATCAGATCACCCTGGCCCAGGCCAAGGTCACCAAGCTGGAGGATGAGAACATCGGCGCCACCATCGTCTCTCCGGTGGACGGCACGGTTATCAACCTCTCCTACAGTTCCGGTGAGACAGCGGCCGCTGACTCTTCCGCGGCGATCATCCGGATCGACGGCAAAAAGCTGACTGTCAGCTTCTCCGTCACCAAGGAGCAGGCCCAGAAGCTTCAGGTGGGCGACGAGGCGGAGCCGCAGAACTACTGGGAATATGACGATGATTTCAAGGCGGTTCTCAGGCAGATCACTGCCGACAGCAGCGACCCCCAGAATTCGAGACTTCTGAAATTTGAGATCGACAGCGCCGCGGTTTCGGCCGGCGACAATGTACAGCTGCAGATTGCTGAGAGCTCCAAGACCTATGATCTTGTTGTTCCCAATTCTGCTGTCCGCAACGACTCAAACGGCACCTTTGTGCTGGTTCTCAAGACCAGGCAGAGCCCTCTCGGAAACAGATATATCGTTTCCCGCGAAAGCGTCAAGGTTCTGGCAAAGGATGATACCAACTCTGCAATCAGCGGAGCTATCGGTGCCTACACTTATGTAATCACAACATCTACCAGGGCGGTTTCCTCCGGCGATCAGGTTCGCCTGGCTGAGGAAGAGGAAGCCGAAGAATAAGCTCAAAAATAATGCCGATGCATAAAAAGGGGCGACGATGTCTGACAGCAAACTGAATAAAAAATTTCGTGATGCTGTCCGGACAGGAAGCCGCGGCACAGCCCGCATCATCCGCAGCACACTGAAAAATATGCATATGTGGCAGAAGGTCGGACTTGTGCTCTGCATAGTGTTCTGGATCGCCTCGGTGATCCTGGGCGCTGTGTGCAGGCGGACGACGGACAAACTGATCGATCAGAACGCTGCACAGAGATGGTCTGAGGAGGGAAACTTTGCTCAGGTCAGCGCTTTTCTCGCAGAGGGGAGCGGTGCGTCGGAGGACACGGTAAAAGCAATGTATACCGGGCTGATGCTGGATCTGCAGGCGGATGCGATTGCCCTGTCTGAGACACAGACCGAGAACGGCGCAAGACTGATCGAGCAGAGCTACTGCGGAATGGGCAGTGCGGACATAACTGTCGGCTCTGAAACAGTCACTGTCAATGCGATTGGAGTGGGGGGAGATTTTTTCAATTTCCATCCGCTGGAAATGATCGACGGCTATTATTTTGCCGATGATGATCTGATGAAGGACAGGATCCTTCTGGATGACCAGACAGCCTGGCGTCTGTTTGGATCTCCCAACATTGTGGGAATGACGGTGTCGATCGGGGGAACCCCTCATGTGATCGCAGGTGTTTTCCGTCAGCCCCGCGAACGTTTTTATAAGGATTCCGGAATCGGAAGTTATCTTGTATACATGTCCTATGACTCACTCTGCAAGTATACGGATGCCACTGCAGCGTCAGAGGAGGGCGAAACAACCCAGGACGGTGAAAACATGGACATCTCCGGTGGGGACGCCTTTGTACCTGATGCGAAGCCTGTCCATAGCGAGAAGGCTGCAGCGGACCCTGCAGTGCCGACCACGGCCGCCTATATGCCTGCGGATGCGGAAGAACACCCCGGGAAAAAGGGAACTCTGTCAGATACGATCGGAGGACTGGAATCCGGTTCCTCTTCCGACGGATCCGGTGATACCGGAGAAGGAGAGGATACAGGAGAACCTCTGAAGGAGGAGGAATCCGATCTGGGAGAGGAGCTTGACGATGATCCCGGCGCAGAGAACCTGGACCGGAAAGATTCCGGCTCTTCAAAAGGAAGCTCCGGGACTGCCAAAGACGGTGAGGAAGAGGAACAGAAGGAAGTTGTAAATCGAAACCGGGTGACCTGCTATGAGGTAGTGATCCCGAATCCTGTTCAGGGCTATGCTGTCCGAAAAGTCAGGAGCCGTCTGGAACAGGTTCCTTTTCCCATGGAACTTGCAACAATTGTGGACAATACCCGCCGCTTCGATATATTCCGTCTTGTGACACTTCTGGCGCAGCCCGGCGTGCGAAGCATGCAGGTCGCTCCGATCCGCTATCCCTACTGGGAAAATGTTGCTCTTGCCTGGGAGGACGTCCTGATCCCTTACGCCCTGCTGTGGCTGATACTGCGGTTTTCGCCGGTTTTGTTCCTCCTGTGGCTTGTGATCTGGTATGCGACCCACAAGAGCTGGACGGTCGGCGGTGTCGTCCGCGATATTCAGGACAGGATCTATGACCGCCAGTCCGAGCGCATCTACGGAAAACGCTCCGAAGCAGGACTGTCCGGGGAGGACCCTGAAGCGATCGAGACAGAAAAAGAGTCCGATGCAGCCGGGGCAGATCAAGAGTCTGCCGGAATTGCGGCTCAAGAGACTGAAGGTAATTCTGATGACAAGGCCACAGAAACTCTGCCTGAGCCTGAGGACACATCGGAAAAGGAGAAAGAGACTCTGCCTGAGTCTGAGGATGCATCGGAGAATGCATCGGTGAATGAGGAAGACACTCTGTCCGAATCTGAAGACACCGCGGAAGAGAACACTGAGGTCTCTGACAGCGGGCCGGCACGGGAGGAAGGCGCCGCTTCCGGAGACACGGACGGTTCTCCTGCCTGAGCGGAGCTTCGATTGAACGGATGCTTTCAAAAGATGCTTTTAAAAGGAGAGATGAATAGAAACCGTCATTTACGGCACAGAGCATGTGCGGTTTTACGGCGGACGAAATAACAGTATTCGGAAACGCCGTGGGGAGGCGAGACCGCATATATGAAAAGAAGGATATTTCTATGAGCAGATTAAGAAAAGGATTCAGACGTTTTGCGGCAGCTGCCCTGTGTGCCGTTCTGGCTCTTTCCGCAGCCGGCTGCGGAGGCGGCGGAAAAGGAGAACAGGCCGGCGGCGCAGGCGGGGGCGGTTCAGCTTCTGCGACAGGTACTATGCCTGAGATCACCAGCAAGGACGGCGTGGCAAGATCCGAGATGATCTCCCTGGGAGACGATTTCGCCACAGAAGGACTCCAGCTTCTGGCCATGGAGGACGGCGTTCTCTATGGATTCAATTACAACTATGAGGGCGAAGGCTACGAGACCTATGAACTCGTCCATTTCAAGGAAGACGGTTCCGGATTAGAGCGGGTGGACTATAAGCTGGATTCCGAATCCGGAGAGGTCACAGCATGCGCTTTCAAGGACGGATGCTTCTACCTGGGCATTGCAAATACTTCCAATTCGGAAGCACTGGATTACATGCTTGACAACAATCTGGATGCAGACGCCGAAATACCGGAAGGACTGAGCGAGGATGCCGAGACTTCCTTCCAGATCTGCTGCGTCACACCGGACGGAAAACAAAAATGGATCAAGGACGTCAGGACACCCAAGAATGAACTGTATTTTTACATTGAATCTATTGTCCCTTCAGATGACGGTCTCCTGATTGTTTCCTCCGAGGGCGTTGACCTCTATTCCGCAGAAGACGGCTCCTTTAAGGAGGCTGTCTGCGAAGTCGCCTCAGAGGATGATCTGACAGGTATCCTCTATGCGATGAGCGACGGCACGGTCCTGATGTCGGACGATACCGGCTCTGCCACAAAGATCCTCCGCTACAACAGCGGCAGTAAAAAATTCGAGGACAGCATCACACTGCCTTCCGCCCTTGTGGGAGCAAGTATTTTCCCCGGAAGACAGGACAATCTCTACATTGCCTCTGAAACAGGTATTTACAAGGCAACTCTCGGATCTGACAAGATCAGTGCGATCGTCAACTATGTCAACTCCGATCTGGATGTCGAAGGCGTCAGCCGTCTGATCGAACTCGAGGACGGCAGATTTGTGATCCAGGGCTATGGAACGGAAGTGAAGCTTGATACCTATATCCTGGAACCGGTGGCACCTGAGGATGTCAAGGACCGCAAGGAAATCACCCTGGGCGGCTATTATATTTCCTACGACGTGCGCAGCGAGGTCATTAAGTTCAATAAGGAGAACAGTGATTTCAGGATCACCATCCAGGATTACAGCCAGTACGACCTGGCGGAGGATGAGTATAACGACTCGACCGGCCTGTCCAGGATGAACACGGATATTGTCTCCGGCAATGTCCCGGACATTCTGGTCCTCAACGACTATATGCCCGTCAACAGCTACATCTCCAAGGGCATGTTGATGGATCTGACAGACCGCTATGATTCCGACAAGGAGATCAACAAGTCTGATTTCTTCCAGAATGTAGTGGATGCCTTCAAGACAGACGGCAGAATGTATTTCCTCGTTCCCGGATTTACCGTGACAGGTGTTGCGGGCAAGGAAAAATATATCGGCGACGGAAAAGATCTGAGCATCGCCAGGGCGAAGGAGATCGCCGCAGGAATGGGTCTTGGTGAGACCGGCGTCCTGGGCATGATCGACCGGGAGTCCGTACTGGCCTATGCGATCGAGTTCTCCGGAGACCAGTTTATCGA
>DGRU01000001.1:2026-4999 GCA_002390025.1 Lachnospiraceae bacterium UBA4380 | reverse complement strand
CATTCACCCACAACCATGCGGTGCACTGGCTCCTATGGATGTGGTACTCTGCTGCTCCGCTTTATAGATTATACTACAAAGCTATTGATTTTCATCATTTTTAGAAGTATACTGTGAAAACACAGCAGATGTATTGCACTATTTGTCATACACTGCCGGCAACAGCCTGAAGGTCTGCTGCACTTTTACATGGGTTAGTAAAGGTTTCGACAGGGGTCTTGCAGGTGGAGAAGCGATCCGGAGCCGAGCGTCAAACGGCAAAATTAAAAATAAACGCTAACGATAGAGTAGCACTCGCAGCCTAAGAGCTGCGTGTCGCCCGGGAGACACCCGCATCTTCCGGATACGGCATCATGAAAGCGGGAAACGACATGGCTTAAGCTTTGCGGCTATGGGCGTATGATGAAGCTACCAAACCGGCCAGATTGACTGTTCTCTCGCCGGATGCGGGAAATGGACTTGTCCGCAAGAACAGGATATGATCGTAGAAGTACACTGAATGGGCTTTTGGACGCGGGTTCGATTCCCGCCTAATCCACGCAGAAAACCGGGATTCGTCATGATTGACGGATCCCGGTTTTTTCTTGTGAAATGACTACTTCAGATAATACTCGCTTCAGTCACGGATCTCCGCTTCGCTGTCAAAGCTGATCCTGTCAGCATACCGCGCAATGCGCTCATCCTTCAGATATTCTCTGACCTGGGCCTCGCGTCCCCAGTAATGCATGGGGAAGACATGAGCGGCCCCTAAAATCTCCATAAAGGAGGCGATGCAGCGCGGCGCATGCTCTTCCAGCCGGTAATCGAGGGGGACAAAAGCGACATCCACAAGCTCCGGCCCTCCGTCTGAGCCTCTTCTGTCCGCATCCGGACCCTGCTTCCGGATGCAGTCCGCCAGAAACTGCATTTCTTCGCGGCATTTTTTCTCGGAGGCAATATTATCCTCCATGGGTTCGTCATTCCAGAACCAGACATTGAGGTCTCCGGCGTGATAAAGGCGCTTTCCCTCCGTCTCAATATAGAAGGCGACGCCCATGTCCGTGGACTCCAGGGTGATGATTTTCAGGGAAGCTGTGCCTGCCCCGTCCGTGGGAATCTCCAAGGTCTGCCTTGGACGAACCGTAACGATATCGGCCTCGGGATGAGCCGCCGCGTCCGCGATCCCCTCGTCCAGGATGTAGGTGACATCAGGATGTTTTTTTTGCAGTTCCCAGATCTGCGGGCTGTAGTGGTCTTCGTGGCTGTGGGAGCAGAAGACATAGAGCTTTTTGTCCGCCGGAATCTCCGGAAGACTGCGCTTGTACCAGTCAAACAAAAGTACACTTTCCTCCATTGTCACCAAAAATGCGCTGTGATAAATGTGGGTAATCTTCATAAAAAACCTCCGGCGAAAAAAAATCCGCTGTTCGAACAAATCAATGCGTCACTTCAAAATTAATATCCGTCAATTAATATCCGTCACTCAAAAATGAATATTCCCTGCCCTGACCTGTGGATCCGTCACTCAAACAGATGAATCCCTTACTCAAACAGATGAATCCCTTACTCAAACATGTCAAAGAGGGAGATCTGGTTGGTCTGGGGGAGATCTCCCAGAAGGCCGAGTTCATGCATCTTCTCGATGACCGTCTTGGGCACCTTGGTGCGGTTCCAGAAGTCGTCGCGGGAGATGAAGGGGCCGTCTTTTCTGGCCTCCACTACCGCGTCGGCCGCTTTTTCACCCATTCCGTCGATGCTCTTCAAGCTGGGCATGATCTTTCCGTCTACGATGGAGCAGAGACGGGACTGGGCCGTATAGATGTCGATCGGCACAAACTCGAAGCCGCGGGCATACATCTCTCTGACGACCAGACAGTCGTCGAGAGTCGTCTGCTCCTTGGGAGTCAGGGTATCTTTCCGGCGCTGGTAATCCTCCATGACTGCAAGCAGGTGGTCCCGGCCGCGGCACATGATCTCATAGGAGAAAGCCGAGGCACGGATACTGTAATAGGCTGCATAGTAGGCCAGGGGATAGTGTACTTTGCAGTAGGCGATGCGCAGAGCCATCATGACGTAGGCGGCTGCGTGGGCGCGGGGGAACATGTACTTGATCTTGAGGCAGGAATCAATATACCACTCGGGGACATTGGCGGCCCGCATGGCCTCCTTCATCTCCGGTGTCAGGCCCTTGCCCTTTCGGACAGACTCCATGGTCTTGAAGGACAGGGACTTGTCCATGCCCTGGGCGATCAGATAGGACATGATATCGTCGCGGGTGCAGATGGCGGTAGACAGGACTGCCTTGCCCTCCTGGATCAGGGTCTGGGCGTTGCCCAGCCACACATCCGTGCCGTGGGAGAGGCCGGAAATACGGACCAGTTCCGACATGGTAGTGGGCCTGGTGTCATCGAGCATGCCGATGACAAACTTGGTTCCAAACTCGGGAATTCCCAGCGAACCGACGTCAATGCCGCCGTTCTCTTCCGTGGTGATCCCCAGTGACTCGGTGCTGGAAAACAGTTTCATGACGTCCGGATCGTCCAGGGGGATCTCCGTGGGATCCAGGCCGGTCAGATCCTGCAGCATGCGGATCATGGTCGGATCGTCGTGTCCCAGGATATCGAGCTTTAGGAGGTTGTGGTCGATCGAGTGATAGTCAAAGTGGGTCGTGATGATATCGGTCGTCATGTCGTTTGCGGGATGCTGGACAGGGGTGAAGGTGTTGATGTTCTCCCCCAGAGGCAGGACGACGATGCCGCCCGGGTGCTGGCCGGTGCTGCGCCGGATTCCCGTACAGCCGGCCAGAAGCCTTTCGATCTCGCAGTTTCGCTTGGCGATGCCCTTTTTTTCAAAATAATGCTTGACGTAGCCGTAAGCGGTCTTGTCGGCCACGGTCGCGATGGTGCCGGCCTTGAAGGTCTGTTCATGGCCGAAAATGACCTTGGTGTAGGCGTGAGCCTTGGACTGGTACTCGCCCGAGAAGTTCAGGTCGAT
>DGRU01000001.1:0-1967 GCA_002390025.1 Lachnospiraceae bacterium UBA4380 | reverse complement strand
TCCGGCTCCTTGTCGCCCTTGAAACCGAGGAAAGTCTCAAAGGGAATGTCGAAGCCGTCCTTTTTGAGTTCCTGCCCGCAGCGGGGGCACTTCATGCGGGGCATGTCGATCCCGCATTTACCCTGGTACTGCTTGACCAGGTCCGAATCAAAATCGGTGTAGTGACAGTTGGTGCAGTAATAATGGGGCGGGAGGGGGTTGACCTCCGTGATCCCCGACATGGTGGCCACGAAGGAGGAGCCGACGGACCCTCGGGATCCGACCAGGTATCCGTCCTCGACGGACTTCCAGACCAGCTTCTGGGCGATGATGTACATGACCGAGTAGCCGTTGGAAATAATGGAGCGCAGTTCCCTCTCCAGACGTTCCTGGACGATTTCGGGCAGGGGGTCGCCGTACATGCTGTGGGCCTTGTCATAGCAGATCCTGCGCAGGTTCTCATCACTGTTGGGGATGACAGGCGGACACTTGTCGGGGCGGACGGGGGACAGGGCGTCCACCATATCCGCGATCCTGCGTGGATTGTCGATGACCACCTCCTGGGCTTTTTTTGCGCCCAGATAGGCAAACTCCTCCAGCATCTCGCCCGTGGTGTGAAGATACAGAGGGGCGGGGTCCTCATCGGACATGCCCATGCCCTCCTGGATGATGGACCGGTAGATCTCATCCTCGGGATCAAGGAAATGCACGTCTCCCGTGGCAACAACAGGCTTTCCCGCCTGCTCGCCCAGGCGCACGATCGTGCGGTTGAGGTTCAAAAGATCCTCTTCCGTTTTGATCTGCGGATATTTGTCCTGCATTTTGGGAGATTCCAGAAGGAAACGGTTGTTGTCGCGGGGCTGGATCTCCAGATAATCATAGAAATCCACGATGCCCGCAAGGACCTCATCCGAGCGCTCCTCCAGAACAGCCTCCATCAGCTCGCCCATGACACAGGCGCTGCCGACCAGGATTCCCTCCCGGTATTTCATAAGCAGGCTCTTGGGTATACGCGGCTTTTTGAAAAAATAAGTCAGGTGCGATTCACTGACCAGGGTGTAGAGGTTGGTCCGGCCGGTCGTATTTTTGGCCAGCAGGATACAGTGGTGGGTCCGAAGGCGCTTGACCGTGTCCGGCGTCGGCCTGCAGAAGGCATCGATCTGGCCCAGGGACAGGACATTTTGCTGCTCCAGAAGGGGCAGCATTTTCATCCAGATCCCCGCCGTACACTCGGCATCATCCACGGCTCTGTGGTGATTGTCCAAAGATACTCCCAGCAGCTTGGCCACTGCGTCCAGGGTGTATTTGGCGTGGCCGGGCAGCAGGGCCCTGGCCATTCCCAGGGTGTCCGCCGTCGTAAAATGACAGGGCAGGCCCAGACGTCCGGCGTTGGCTCTGATGAAGCCGATGTCAAACTGGACGTTGTGTCCCACAAGGATACAGCCTTCGCAGAAGCGCAGGAAATCAGGCAGCACCTCTTCGATCGTCTCTGCGCCGATGACCATGCTGTCGGAAATGCCGGTGAGCTGGGTGATCCTGTAGGGGATGGGCAGCTCCGGGTTGACAAATTTGGAAAAGCGGTCGCGGATCTGTCCCTTCTCGATCTTGACCGCGCCGATCTCGATAATTTTGTTCTTTTCAGGAGAAAAGCCGGTGGTCTCCAGGTCGAAGACCACGACCGGCCGGTCCTTGACGGCTGCGTCCAGATCCTCTTCGGGAACGGGCACAACACTCTTTACAAGGTCGTCGACCAGATAGCATTCCACGCCGTAGAGGACCTTGAAAAAGTCCTGGCTGTCGACGGGGGGCTCTCCCTTTTCCTTCCTCTTCTTATTTTCGGATTTCAGTAGATCCTCGCGCACATGGCCTGCATCCGGGAAGGCCTGGATATTGCCGTGGTCTGTGATGGCAATGGCAGGCATGCCCCAGGCATAGGCGCGCTTGACGATATTTTTGCACTCCGAGACACCGTCCATATCGCTCATCTT
>DGRU01000224.1 GCA_002390025.1 Lachnospiraceae bacterium UBA4380 | reverse complement strand
ACTTCCTTATGCGAAGATAGATGTTATGCCGAGTTGATGCCGATTTTCCCTGAAAAATGCTGCATCTGTCTCGTTTTATCTCGGCATAACACCTTGTTTACTTTAAGGAGTTTAAAAACTCCATAAGATCTCTGTCCTTGCTCCAATCGGGTAATTCAGTATCACTGGTAATCCGGGGAGAAAGCTTACTGATCGCTTCGTTCCTCAGACGATTGTCGGCCCTGAGGTATACGTTTGTCGTAGAGATATCTTCGTGACCTAAAAAGTCCCGGATATAGATGATGTTGATTCCCGCTTCCAACATGTGCATTGCTTTACTATGCCGAAACATATGACAGTGAACCGTTTCCGGAAAAGAAGGATCTTCCTTCCGGACCTCGGCCACATATTTCTTTATGATATAGTTAACGCCATCACGTTCCAGCTTTTGATAATACCTGTTGGTAACAAGGGGCAGCTCTTTCAAGGCTCCTTTCCTGTACCTGCTGATATATTTGCGGATCAGGTCAGCAGTTTCATCTGAAATAACAACAGTACGGTACTTATTGCCCTTTCCATGGAGTCTTACTGTAGAATCATGGTTCAGGTAAATGTCTCCTATAGTGATATCACACAGCTCCTGGACCCTACAGCCACTATCGTAAAGAAGCGTCAGGATAACCCTGTGCCGAAGCCCTGTCGGAGTATTCGGGTCAGGCCTGTTAATCAGTAGTGACATGTGCTCTGTGGACAGGTATGAGACTTCTTTTGCAGGAGCTTTTCTGGACTTAATGCCGGAAACATCCATCAGAGGAGACAGATATTCGACACATTCAATCTGTGCAAAGGAAGCAAACGCTTTAATCGCTGCAAGCCGCTGATTCGCGGCGGAACTGCTGGCTCCGTTTTTTCTGTAGGAGTCAAGGAACTCAATAACAATACTGCGGGTGAAGTCCTTTACCCTGAACTCCTTCAGGCTGATTCCTTTCTCCTCTGAGATAAACCGCAGGAAAAGCTTGAATGTATCCCGGTAACTCAGGATTGTGTTTTTGGAATAACAGCGTTGCAGTGGTAAATAGTCTGTCAGGAAATCCGTTATAAAGGAAGCAAAGTCAGTAGAACTCGTGCTCATCAATGGAGACCTCCTGTAACAGGTTCGGGAACGAAGACTTTAATTGAAGCTTAATGTAGGGAAACCTTTCCGATGTAAGTTTCAGGTAATAAGCAGTCTCTTCGAAACCTTCATGGCCAAGCATAGTCCTCATGTATGGAAGGAACGCCATGAGATCCTTGCCTTCATCAACCCATTTGCGCAGCAGATTTACGCAGTACGTATGTCTGAAGTCATGTACTCTCGGCCCTTTCCACGTGTGTGAAATCCCTGCCCTGTCGAGATACCGCCTGAAGTTTTTATAAACGTTAGCAAGTGGCATCGGCTGTCCGGCTCTAAGCATGAAAAAGAATTCATCATCAGGCGAATCGCAGTGAATGGCATCTTTGATTCTGCGGCATCCGTTCATCAGCTCCGGGTGGATGGGAACAATGCGGTCCTTGTGGTTTTTGGCGTTCCTTATAGTTATATACCCGCCGTTAAAATCGATATCACTAACCCTTAGAAGCCGAAGCTCTGACACACGCAGCCCGCTTGTATACAGGATGCGGAAAAAGACCGGCATAACCAGACCGCGATAGGGACACTCGCTCGGCACGGACTGGCTGTCATCCACTGCCTGGAAGAAGCGCTGAAGTTCTTCATCCGTATATATATGGGCGTCGTACTTCGGCCGTTTGGAGGTGATTCCTTTTGGCGGAATATAGGCCGGTATGCCGATATCATTCAGATATCTGCAGAAAATCCGCAGAGAACTTATGCGAGTCGACTGATTGGTCTGGGTCTCGTAGCTGCGTTTCCGGCACCAGGCATCACAGATATCTTTGGTGATCCGTTTTTCGGAAAGTCCAATGCTGATGAAAAACCGGTCAACTCTCGCAAAAGCTCTGGCCTGAGTGGTGTAATCAAACCCGACAGACTGTTTTACTTCAACAAGATCAGAGAGCTCCTTCTTAAAAACGCTGCTGTAGGATACGTCATTCATACCGGAAGCCCTCCGTAGAAAGAACGCATTCCGCAAGCATCTTAAGGTCCGTTTTCAGATAGACAGCCGTGACGTTGGAGTCGGAATGGCCCAGGATTTCTGAGATGACCGGAAGCGGGGTTTCCATTTCCAAAAGCATGGAACCGGCAGAGTGACGCAGGGAGTGAAAACCGGAATGCTTTTTCTTCCGCCTGTCGATTCCTGCCTTTCTCATGTAATAAACGATCCGCTGTGCGAGGTGATCATTGTCAGAGATTGGATCAAACGGCGGCATATGCTTCAGGAAGATAATGTCGGAATCATAGTAGGAAGGTCGTCCGTTCCTGATATAGTCAATGACCGCCCATCCAACTGCGTCAGGAAGGGGAAGAGTTATAAGCTTGTGCGTTTTATGCTGGATAAAGGATAAGCTTTTTTCTTCCCAATTGAAATCTCGGAACCTTAACTTTTTAATGTCCCCGATTCTGATGCCGAGAATGCATGCAAGAAGGATCATAGCGTAATCACGTTTCCCGAGGGGACTGTTTCTGTCGATGGCGGCAATCATCGCTTTCAGTTCGCCATTCTGCCAGGTGGAAGGGATTTTGGCACTTTTGGAAACAGCAGGCATGTGAAGACGGTCCGCAAGAGATTCACTGATCATCCCGGATGAGTACAGGAATCTCAGAAAGTGCCGCAGGCCGCAGACCTGCTGCTCAACGGTCTTAAATGTATATCCGGCAAATGTTTTCAGGTATGAATTGCAAGTATCCATAGTGATATCTGAGACAGAAGGAACTTTCTTCTGAGTAAGATAGTCAAGAAACAATGTCGCTGACCGTTTGTAGTGGCAAAAAGTGGTGGCCGACAATTCACTGCCAGCCATAAAGTCTGCATACCCGGAACAAAGCGCCTCAAAATCCTCTTTCAGCGAAATAGGATTCTTATGGGCGTAATACCTCCGCGTCAGGATCTGGTGAAGGCTGTAATCCTCCAGCATGTGGATCACCCTTAACAGCTGGACTCTCTGCTGGCTCAGGGTTCCGTCGTTATAGTTGCCAATGATCCCGTATTGTTTCTCAAGGTACAAAAGACCGCGCTCCATGTCGAATTCGGAATCCCCGTACTCGCGCATGAGAAACGACCGGAGTCTTTTCCATTCTCTTTCATAGAAGACAATGGTGTTTGGATTATAGTTGTTTTCCTTCAACAGCTGCAATAATCCTTCTGTGATCAGTTCAAGCTTCATTGCAAAAGCTCCTCCTATAATATATTTGTGGTGGTTAGAGGCCTTTCAGCCAGAAAGGACTAACCGATTCATTGCTAAAGCTGTATAATGGATGGGCATCGGTGTGACGCCGTTCTCCTTGGGCCATCGGCGCCCGTAAGAAAGCCCGTCAGCCAGCCCTCCATTTGCAGCCGTTCGGTTTAAGCAGGTAGAACTGCCTGAGTGCACGTTCGCATGATACCCCGGGAGATGGAATAAGCAATGGATAGCCGCTGGTACCCATGCCATTATTCTTTAGGAGGTTCATGTATGTTGAACGCAGTCGGTATTGATGTTTCCAAAGGTAAAAGCACCGTCTCCATTCTCCAGCCCGGCGGAGTGATCATTAGAAAGCCTTTCAATGTGGAGCACTCCAAAAAGGGGCTCCGTGACCTGTCTGAGCTGATCTGCTCTCTCCCCGGAGAATCCAGGGCCGTGATGGAGTGCACCGGTCGTTATCATGAACCGGTACTCCTGACTCTCCACGAGGCCGGGATTTTTACCTGTGCTGTGAACCCTCATCTCATCAAGGACTTCGGCAACAACTCTCTCCGTAAAGTTAAGTCCGATCCGGCTGACTCCAAAAAGATCGCCAAATACGCTCTTGACAATTGGGAAGATTTGCGTCAGTATTCTTCTATGGATACCATTCGCAATCAACTCAAAACATTGAATACTCAGAAAACTTTTCTTACCGGGCTGATGGTCTCTGCCAAAACCAACCTGATCTCAATGTCTGATATGACCTTCCCGGGCGTTAATGAACTGTTCTCCAGTCCTAAGCGCCCTGATGGAAGTGAAAAATGGGTCGATTTCCTGGCTTCTTTCTGGCATGTCGACTGCGTCCGCAAAATCGGGCTAC
>DGRU01000017.1 GCA_002390025.1 Lachnospiraceae bacterium UBA4380 | reverse complement strand
ATCAAAAAGCTGCGTGCAAATATACAGTTCTCAGGTAAGAAAAACAAGATCATCATGATCACCAGTGTCTTCAGCGGAGAGGGAAAGAGCGAGGTCAGTTTCCGTCTGGCGCAGGAGATGGCCAACGCGGGCAAAAAGGTTCTCTATGTGGACGCCGATATCCGCAAATCCGTATTCCTGGAGAGATACGGCGTTGTCGGAGAAGTTGTGGGCCTCTCCGAGTTCCTGAGCGGACAGATCGACCGCGTTGATCAGATTATATATCCGACTTGTTTTGAAAACCTGTCGGTCATTCTGGCGGGTCACTATGCCCCGAATCCGGCAGAGATGCTGGGTGATGAGCAGTTCAGCACCCTCCTGAAGATGGAATCGCAGAGATACGACTATGTATTTGTAGACACACCGCCTCTGGGGCAGGTCATTGACGCTGCCCTGGTCGGCCAGTACTGTGACGGCGCTGTCCTCATTCTGGAGAGCGGCGCAGCGAGCCGTCAGGCGGCACAGCGCGTCAAGGACCAGATCGAGAAGTCCGGATGCCGTATTCTCGGCGCAGTTCTCAACCGTGCCGGCCGTGAGGGCGAAGGTTATTACGGATCCAAATACGGCAAGTATGGAAAATACGGCAAGTACGGAGAGTATTCCAAGTACGGGGCCGAGTCCAACTAGGAAGACCCCTGAGATTTCCTGAACCGGATCTGGAGTGAGCGGGATGGATAATAGAAAACAAAATCGCAGACAGCAGCAGCGGAAGAGAATGATGCTGATCATCGCTGCAGTGGTCATACTGCTGGCGGCGGCAGTTCTCTGCATCACGCTGGGTGTTTTCGGCAGGACCGGCATTTCCCATTCGGAGAAGAGAGAGGCGGACAGCAGTTCACAGGGATGGACCGCGGAGAAATCAGATCCTGATGCCATCGTCTACGACGGAAAGACCTATGTCTATAATGATCATCTGACGAATTATCTCCTTCTGGGTGTTGATACGGACGGATCCATTCAGGATCCCAAGGAGCCCGGCTCTGCAGGACAGAGTGATTCCGTTTTCCTGATCAGCTACGACCGCGTACAGGAGACGACGGTCGGTCTGGCGATCCCCCGGGATACCATCACACAGATCGAGAGATTTACACCCGGCGGAGAGTCGCTGGGCTTCTATTCAGATCATCTGAATCTGCAGTATGCCTACGGCGACGGAAAGCGCAAAAGCTGTGAGCTGACATCCGCGGCAGTGTCCAGACTTTTGAGCGGACTTCCCATAGGCGGCTATGCAGCCATCAATCTGGACAGCATCTCCAGGCTGACACAGCTTCTGGGCGGAGTGGAGGTCACCGTGCCGGATGACTCTCTCTCCGGCAAAAATCCTGCTTTCGTCAAGGGAAACAAGGTCATTCTCGATGAGACGAACACGGAGATCTTTGTCCGGAGCAGGGACACGCAGATAGAACAGAGCGCCATTACCCGCATGAATCGTCAGAAGGTGTTCCTGGAGGCTTTTGCCTCGAAACTTGCACAGGAACAGCAAAAAGACGCCTCCACAGTCACAACGCTTTTTGAGACCATGAAAGAGGAGATGGTCACGAACATGTCCAACGACCAGTTTGTGGACATCGCCGTTGCAGAGCGCACCGGAGGCATTCAGACAATTCCGGGCGAAACGGGGCACGAAGATGTCTATGATGTGTACAGGGTTGATGACGCAGCCCTCTACAGGATGGTCCTCGAGCTCTTTTATACACAGACAGGAGAACAGTGATTTTCGCCTGCCGTCATGTGCGGATGTAAGGATTGACAACTACTATGAATAAAAAAAACAACAGGCTTTTGTTTAATATCTTGACTTCTGCAGCAGTGATCTGTGTGCTGATCGGCGGACTGATGTGGTATAAGACACGGAGCGGAAGCGATGTCTATGCGGAAATACAGAAATCGACTATAGAGGAACCTGCGGAGTCTCCCGAGTCTCCCGAAACTCCCGTCGAGAAGGCGGCGGAGGTGGTCACGGCAGTTACCGCTCAGGCGGCACAGACTTCCGCGGCATCCGCGCCGCAGGAGGAAATCCCGATCGACTTTACAACATTGTGGGAGACCTGCCCCGACGCCTATGCCTGGATCCGTATCCCCAATACCCAGGTGGATTATCCCGTCTGCCAGATGGTGGAGGGGGATCAGAGCTTTTATCTGAATCACCGGGCGGACAAAGTTGCCGAGTTTGCGGGTTCGATCTACTCGGAAAATTATAATAAGCGCGACTTTACAGATCCTGTCACCGTGCTCTACGGACATGATATGAGCAACGGATCCATGTTCCAGAATCTTCATCTTTACGAAGACAGGGCATTTTTTGAAAAAAACAAAGATGTTATAGTTTATTTGCCCGACAGGGTCTTGCATTATAAAATATTTGCTGCGTATAATTATGATGACAGGCATCTCCTCCTGGCAAACGACAATTTTACAGATCCTTTTGTACTGGATAAATTCCAGCAGGAGATTCTGGCGCAGCAGTCGATGACAGGATTTGTGGATCAGAATACGGTGCTGAACAAAGACAGCCATATCCTGACACTTTCCACATGCAATGCCTATGAGGACCAGCGCTATCTGGTCCAGTGCCTTCTGATGAACCCCGAAGTACTGCCCAAAACGGACAGTGCGGCGCAGGGGGCGGCATCAGAAGAAGCACAGACAGGGAGATAACCGATGCGCGGCATCGTTTATCTATATACTGACCGGAATTACCCGGCAGAAAAAACTTTATAGAAAGGAGTAAAACTATGAAACTGTTAACGAAAAGGTTACTGGCCGTAGCAATGGTTATTGCTATGACACTGGGCATGGCAATGAGCGCTATGGCCATCAAGAACATCGATGATGCCAAGCTCGAAGCTGCAGGCCTCGATCCCGCCACGTCTGAAATCGTCTATGGCTGGGTTGACATCGAGGATGCAGACGATGCTGACGGTGCTTCCGATGAGGCCGGCACTGAGTATGTAAAAGCTAATGCAGACGGCACATACACAGTTGACTTCTCCGCACATGCCTCTTCCAAGTACTCCAAGTTCGCTATGGTGCACAACTATGCAGGCAATGGCCAGGAGATCGTTGCGGGAACTAAGATCACTGTCAGTTCTCTGTCTCCCTTCTGCCTCGTCGGCCAGAAGAAGTCCGGCAGCTCCAGCAGCTCTTCTTCCAGCAAGAGCAGCAGCTCCTCTTCCGGCAAGAAGTCTCCCAAGACCGGCATGGACAACAGCTGGATGCTGTGGCTCATGGCTGCAGGTGTCTTCGCAGGCGCTTCTGTAGTTACCTACAACAGGAAAAAAGGCTGAAATGTCAAATGACGAATGATGGCTGTCTCACCTGTTGATCACCAGCCATAAGAGGAAAAGGCGAGCGATCGATCGCCGTCCTCTTTATTCGGAATTACGGTTTAAAAAAACCTCTTGGTTTAACCAAATAATGACATGTCCCGAAGGCCGGGGGTACGCACAGGGTGCGTATCTCCGGCCTTTTGCGCGTTAGCAATGAGCCATGCGCAGACAAATCAACAGTGAGACGCGTCGAGCTTGCTCGTAAGCGGC
>DGRU01000074.1 GCA_002390025.1 Lachnospiraceae bacterium UBA4380 | reverse complement strand
GTTCAGGTGGGTCTGTACAGATAACTTTTGATTTTATGCAGCAGCCGATTGCCCGGCACACCGCTCCGTGAAAATGCAGCGGCGGAATGTCTGTCTGATGATTGCGGGCAAGGCGGCAGATTATGAAAAAAACACAGTAATAATGAAGAGAAAGCCGGGACAGATGAAATGTCACTTTATTATTCCATAACTCGAGTTATATTTTTCCCCGATGTCGCTTTTCGCGCGACCTTTTTTCTCTCACCTGATTATATAATAGTACCATAGAAAGCGCTAAGAGCACTAATGCAATGGAATAAAGACGGGAAAAGGAGTAAAAAATGAAGGGAATGATGAATAATACCATGGATCTCAATGTAAACAATAAAGGCGCAGCTGAAGTGTGCGCAGACAATAGAGACAATACAATCTGGACAGACGCAGTGATGGGAGTTCTGATCGGAGACGCTCTGGGAAATCCCGTTCAGTTTATGAGCCGCGCTTCCGTACAGAAGAGGGGGCTTGTAAAAGGTATGGAGGCAGGCGGTGTATTCCATATGCCGGCCGGCAGCTGGACAGATGACGGCAGCATGACACTGGCCACTCTGGACAGCCTCATTCAGAAAGGGACCCTGGACTATGACGACATCATGGACAGGTTCATACGCTGGGACAGTGATGGTGTATATACGCCTTTCGGAAGAGCCTATGACCAGGGCATAACCTGCCTGGATGCAATCGACCGATACAGCCGGACGCACAAGTGGAATTCCTGCGGGAAAACCGGCGAAAAGGCAAACGGCAACGGCGGGCTGATGCGGATCATGCCTGTGTGCCTCTACGCTGCAATGAAGGAAAAAGAAGGCACTTTTACGGGAAAAGAGGCTGTTCAGGCAGTCCACAACGCCACTCTTCTGACTCACAACCATCTCCGCGCCTGCACCGCATCCGGAATCTATTACTTTATGTGTAAAGAGATCCTGAAAAATCGGGGCTTTTTCAATAGTGCAGACAGCGCTGGAAACAGCCGGACAGACGCCTCCGTTTGTTCGATGCGAGGGATTCTGCAGCGCGGCATGGATGCGGCCATGTCCTTCTACAGGCAGAATAAGATGGATGATGAGCTCGCCTCCTACGCAAGAATGAAGGATCTGGAAAGCTTTGCAAAACTTCCCGCAGATAAGATCAGGAGCAGCGGCTATGTCGTCCATACGCTGGAGGCTGCTGTCTGGACTCTGGTGACGACTGCGAGTCTCAAGGACGCTCTTCTTCAGGGGGTAAACCTTGGGGACGACGCAGATACCGTCGGCGCTGTGGCAGGCGGGCTTGCCGGACTCTACTACGGTTACGACTGTGTCCCCGCCGCCTGGAAAGATGCCATGCAGAATATTGCCTGGCTTGAGGAGATGTGCCGCAAGGCTGCCCACGCACAGTTCTGATCATGACTGAGTCGGACTGATCCGCGGATCCGGGCTGATTCCTGAGCCCTGGCTGTTACGCATAGCCGGGATGTTCTGAAGTCCGGGGCGTTCATAAATCCGGGATGTTCCGAAGTCCGGGATGCTCCGAAGTCCGGGATGTTCCGAATCTTCCGGCTACATAAACAAACCCTCCCGCGAAATGATCCACAGGAGGGTTTTACTGTCTTTTTTATATTACCGGTCATATGACCGGGCTGTCATGCAATCAGTTCAGAATTACTGAGCCTTCTTGACAGCAGCAGCCAGTCTGGAGACCTTGCGGGCAGCGGTGTTTTTGTGCAGAACACCCTTGGAAGCAGCCTTGTCGATGACAGACTTTGCATTCTCAAATGCTGCTGCAGCTGCAGCTGCGTCGTTAGCTTCGACAGCAAGGCGGACCTTCTTGACGGCGGTCTTGACACCGGACTTGACAGCTTTGTTCTTAGCTGCTCTCTTCTGGCTGGTGATGATTCTCTTCTTGGCAGATTTAATGTTTGCCATTTTATTTCCTCCGAAATTAAACTATTTTCAAACAAATACGTGTTTCTGATACCGTTGGCCGCAGGACTTGCCAAATATGTCCGCAGCTTATTTCCATCAGATCATTTTCACTGTGCAGCCGCGCAAACAGTTACCGGATCTTCCGGAATACAGACAGAAGGATACACGGACTTCTGCCAAAACATACCTATGCATCATACAAAAATGCGCAAAGGGTGTCAATGTGCAGATTGTATTTTTTTTCGTACTTTTTATTTCCGGGTTTGATCAGCTGAAATACTTCTCCGCAATTTCCGCCGCCCGGGCCAGGCTGATGCCTTTTTGGCGGGCGATCCGGGCCAAATCGTCAAATTCATACTTTTCACGCTTTGTGCCCCAGCCGCTGGCAGTCTTCCGCCGGATCTGCCCGTCCGCCGTATCGCGGATCTCGATCTCACGTCTCAGGGTATATCGATTGCAGATGTTCTCCCTCACTCCGAGTGTCGTTGTGTGCAGGAAAATGATCCGCAGGATCTCTTCGCGAAGGGATTCCCGGCACATACAGGTCAGAAGGAAGCCGGGACGGCTCTTCTTCATGGTGACCGGAACCGTGAAGACATCCACCGCGCCCGCGGCCAGGATTTCCTCCATGGCAAATCCCAGTGCCTCGGGTGTCATGTCATCCAGGTTGCAGGTCAGCTCCAGAATCGTCTCACCGGAATCCGGTGTCTCGCCGATCATAGCCCGGACACAGTTGGCCTGCGGGAAGTCCTTTTTGCCGCAGCCAAGGCCGATCTTCTGCACTTTCATCTGGGGAAGAGTACAGAAATCTTCGGCAAAGCATTTGAGCAGTGCTGCGCCGGTCGGTGTGCAGAGCTCACCGCGGATATTGCCGGCGTAAACAGGAATATCCTGCAGGATCCATGCCGTGGCAGGAGCCGGGACCGGCAGGATACCATGGGCGCACTTCACCTCGCCGAATCCGATCCTGACCGGGGAGGCGAGGACCTTGTCAGGTGCAAGTTCCGACAGCAGCAGGCAGAAGGCTGTGATATCCGCCACCGCGTCCATAGATCCCACTTCGTGGAAATGCACCTGCTCCACAGGTCTGTTGTGAGCGTGACTCTCCGCCTGCGCGATCACCCCGTAGACTTTCATGATATTCTCACGGACAGCTTGCTGAATGTCCATGCCGGATACAATCGCCTGGATATCGCCCAGATTTCTGTGGACGTGATGGTGATGGCCATGATCATGTTCGTGATGGTGGTGATGGTCATGCTCATGGTCGT
>DGRU01000178.1:5048-6693 GCA_002390025.1 Lachnospiraceae bacterium UBA4380 | reverse complement strand
ATCCCGTCCTGGATATCGCCCTCGAACTCTCCTCCATGGGCATCCGCGTAGACGCAAAGTCCCTGGCGGAACAGCTCAAAAAGGCCGGCTGTGAAGAGCGCGCAAAGCTTCCCTTCCAGAAGGCCATCCTGAACGACGAGCTCCCTTACACCATCGGCGGCGGTATCGGACAGTCCCGTATCTGCATGTTCTTCCTGCGCAAGGCCCACATCGGAGAGGTCCAGTCTTCGCTCTGGCCCGAAGAGACCGAGAAGATTCTGCAGAAAGCAGGAATCCGTCTGCTGTAAACCCTGCCCTGGAAGCATCCGGAGGCAGCTGGAATCCGTCCGCTGCAAATATTATTCCTTACAGTTTTGCAATTGATATTTGTTTTACAATTGATATTTGCAATTGCCCAGGCTGCGCACCGCCTATTGGATGGTGCCGCAGCCTGTTTTTTAATTGTTGAGAAAGCGAAGCGACAGAAGTGCTTCAAGAGCAAAAGATCACTACCTCCTCGAAGAAGGCCTGGCGATATAGGGCGTGTTCGTGTAAAAGGTCATGCATGTACCGGAGAAGCGAAGCGACGGAGACATCGCAAGAGTAAAAGATCACCACTTCGGCAAAGAGACTTGACTGGACCAAAGCGACCGGGGGACGTGGCAGGCAAAAGGTCACGCATGCCTTGAGAAAGCGAAGCGACAGAAGTGTTTCAAGAGTAAAAGATCACTACTGCGGCAGCGGGACTTGACTGAAGAAAAGCGACCGGAGGACGTGGCAGGCAAAAGGTCACGCGTGCCTCGAAAAAGCGAAGCGACAGAAGTGTTTCAAGAGTAAAAGATCACTACTGCGGCAGCAGGACTTGACTGAAGAAAAGCGACCGGAGGACGCGGCAGGCAACAGATCACACATGCTTTAAAGCAACAAAGCGGCAGCAATGTCTCAGAATTGTATTGTTGTATACAATTATCCCAGAATTCATATATTCAAATATTCATTTTTGGCGATTTTTTGCATTTTTCTCTTGTCGTATCGTAAGAGAGGCATTATAATGCATCGTATAGTTGTTTTTTTGAAGAAATTCGAGTTTGTCTGAGGTGTACATCTCCCCCGGCAGCTCGGTTTCGGAAATCATTTGACCTGTCGATTGTATACAATTATGCATTATCGTACATTTTCAGTCACTTTGTATACATTCCGGACCAATCAGAACTATGAGCCTGTTTACAGCACACGGCACATTCTCTGACCGTTACTGTACCGGAGCCTTTCGGCAGACCACATTAAGGAGGTATTTTTATGTCTTATGTTGATGAAGTTCTGGAGAAGGTAATTGCGCAGAATCCCGCTCAGCCCGAATTCCACCAGGCAGTCAAAGAAGTCCTTGAGTCTCTCCGCGTTGTCATCGAAGCAAACGAAGAGAAGTTCCGCAAGGAAGCTCTGCTTGAGCGTCTGACCACCCCCGAGAGAGCCATCCTCTTCCGCGTTCCGTGGGTCGATGACAAGGGTCAGGTTCAGGTCAACAATGGTTTCCGTGTACAGTTCAACAGCGCGATCGGACCTTACAAGGGCGGCCTTCGTTTCCACCCTTCCGTAAACCTGGGTATCATCAAATTCCTCGGCTTCGAGCAGGTCTTCAAAAACTCCCTGACCGGTCTTCCCATCG
>DGRU01000178.1:0-4916 GCA_002390025.1 Lachnospiraceae bacterium UBA4380 | reverse complement strand
TGCCAGAGCTTCATGACAGAGCTTTACAGACATATCGGCGCAGACACTGACGTACCCGCCGGCGATATCGGCGTAGGCGGCCGCGAGATCGGCTTCCTGTACGGCCAGTACAAGAGAATCACTGCCCTCTATGAAGGCGTTCTGACCGGCAAGGGCCTCACCTACGGCGGCTCCCTGGCAAGAACCCAGGCTACCGGCTACGGCCTCGTATATCTGACCCAGGAACTTCTGAAAGATCACGGCACAAGCCTCGAAGGCAAGACCGTCTCCGTCTCCGGCGCAGGCAACGTCGCAATCTATGCGATCGAGAAGGCTCAGCAGCTGGGCGCCAAGGTCGTCACCTGCTCTGATTCCACAGGCTGGATCTATGATCCCGAAGGAATCGATGTCGCTCTGCTCAAGGAAGTCAAGGAAGTCAAGCGTGCACGCCTGACCGAGTACAAGGCTGCAAAGCCCTCCGCTGAGTATCATGAAGGCAGAGGCGTCTGGAGCATCAAGGTTGATGTCGCACTTCCCTGCGCAACCCAGAACGAGCTGCACCTCGATGATGCAAAGGCACTCGTTGCCAACGGCGTTTATGCAGTCTGCGAAGGCGCTAACATGCCCACCACTCTGGAAGCAACCCAGTACCTGCAGGAGAACGGCGTCCTCTTCGTTCCCGGCAAGGCATCCAACGCCGGCGGCGTAGCTACTTCCGCACTGGAAATGAGCCAGAACTCCGAGCGTCTCTCCTGGACATTCGAAGAAGTCGACCAGAAGCTCCAGGGCATCATGGTCAACATCTACCACAACATCGATGCTGCTTCCAAGAAGTACGGCATGGAAGGCAACTACGTAGCAGGCGCCAACATCGCCGGCTTCGAGAAGGTCCTCAACGCTATGGAAGCACAGGGTATTGTCTAATATTCTAAATAGCAATATCGTATAAGGTCTTTATACTGTTCGACACTAGATCGGCGCTGCGGACTCTCCTCAAACGTCCGCACACCACCGCCTTCTGAATCTACACACAAACAATGCGCAGGCATCCGGTTCCCCGGTACCTGCGCATTCTTTTTTATATAATATATGCTCTTCAAAAAACAACCGTCAACGCAATCAGCCCGCCGTTCCGGACAAGAAAAGCCATGGAAACAGAGACAAAGAGCGCCAGAAAAACAGCCATCGTGATCGCGATGACTTGGCGGGACCGATTCGATTGTCTGTCCGCATTGACTGTGCGCATTGATCCTTCTCCTGTCTCCACCTGTCTCCTCATTCACATGTATTGCCCGGTCAGGCTCTCAGGGCAGGCACGGACCTCAGCCGGGCTTCCGCTGACTACAATGCGGCCGCCCTCTGCGCCCCCTCCGGGGCCCATGTCGATGATGTAGTCGGCGCTTCGGATCACATCGAGATCATGCTCGATGACGATCACAGTAGCGCCGTGGTCGAGCAGGCTGCGGAAGACCTCAAGGAGCACACGCACATCTTTAGGATGAAGGCCGATGGTGGGCTCGTCAAAGACAAAGACGGAGTCCTCCTGGCCTCTGCCCATCTCGCTGGCCAGCTTGAGGCGCTGCGCCTCGCCGCCAGACAGGCCGGGTGTCTCCTCTCCCAGGGTAAGGTAGCCCAGGCCAAGATCGTGCAGGACCTGCAGGCGTCTGCGGGTCGTCGCAAGGTCCGAACACGCCTGCATGGCCTCGTCAACGCTCATGGACATCAGATCCGGCAGGCTGAAGGAAGTCCCGTTCTTCGCCCTGCGCAGAATGTCATGCGCCTCCCGGCGGTAACGCCTGCCCCGGCAGTCCGGGCAGGGGATGTCGACATCGGGCAGAAACTGCACATCCAGAGAGATCTGGCCGGTTCCGTCGCAGGTCGGGCAGCGGAGTTTTCCTGTGTTATAGGAAAAATCTCCCGCCTTGTATCCGCGCGCCTTTGCGTCCGGCGTCCGGGCATAGATCTTGCGCAGTTCATCGTGGACATTTGCATAGGTTGCCACTGTGGAGCGCACATTGATGCCGATGGGCGTAGCGTCGATCAGTTTCACCTGACGGATGCCCGGAGCTTGTATGGATTTCACATGGGCGGGCAGCTTTTTTCCGTCTACGGAAGCGGAAAGGGCAGGGATCAGGCTCTCCAGGATCATGGTCGTCTTTCCGGAGCCGGAGACGCCGGTGACCACCGTGAGCCTGCCTTTGGGAATGCAGACATCCAAAGGATGCACCGTGTGGATGGGGCCGGTCTGCATATGGATGGTCCCCTTTGAAAAAAGGTCCTCTTGCGCCTTTTCAGAGGAAATCGCATATTCTCCCGACAGATAGGGGCCGATCACGGATTCGGGATTTTGTTCAATTTGCTCAATGGTGCCCTCTGCGATCACGGTACCGCCTGCAGCGCCGGCGCCGGGTCCCATCTCGATCATCCAGTCCGCATGGGACAACACCTGGGTATCGTGGTCTACGATCACCACGGTATTGCCGTCCGCCGCCAGGTCATCCATGACGCCGGTCAGCCCCTTCAGGTTGTATGGATGCAGACCGATGGAGGGCTCATCCAGCACATAGAGGACGCCGGTGGTCCGGTTGCGGACCGCCCTGGCCAGCTGCACGCGCTGGCGCTCTCCGGTGGACAGGGTAGAGGCAGCGCGGTCCAGGGACAGATAGCCCAGGCCCAGATCCATAAGGCGGACCGAGGTGTCCAGGAAGGATTCCACGATATTTTTGGCCATGGGGCGCATGGACTCAGGCAGGGATCCCGGCACTCCTTTGACCCAGGGAATGAGGTCCGAGAGGGTCATGGCAGTCGCCTGGTCGAGTCCGATTCCCCGCAGGCGGGGCGCCCGGGCAGCCCCGGACAGCCGTGTCCCGTGGCAATCGGGGCAGACGCCCTCCTTGAGGAAGCGCTCGATCCGCTTCATGCCCTTCTCGTCTTTTACTTTGGACAGGGCATTTTCCACAGTGTAGACCGCATTGAAATAAGTAAAATCCATTTCTGTGGACTGTTTGGTCTGCGGGTTCATATAGAAAATATGCTTCTTCTCGGCGGGTCCGTGGTAGACCATCTCCTTTTCTTCGTCCGTGAGGTCTTTGAAGGGCACATCCGTGCGCACACCCATCTCCCGGCACACGTCCTTCATCAGGGACCACATGAGGGTCCCCCAGACCACGACTGCGCCCTCGTCGATGGTCAGCTCCTCATTGGGCACAAGGGTCGATTCGTCGACTGTGCGGGTGATGCCGGTCCCGCCGCAGGTCGGACATGCCCCGCTGCTGTTGAAGGCCAGTTCCTCCGCGCCGGGCCCGTAAAAGCCCTCGCCGCACACCGGGCAGACGGTCTCCTGCATAGCCGCCACATCCATGGAGGGCTCCGCGTAGTGGCCGTTGGGGCAGCGGTGGCTGGCAAGCCGCGAGAACATGAGCCGCAGGCTGTTGAGCAGCTCTGTCATGGTCCCGAAGGTAGAGCGGATCCCAGGCACACCGGGGCGCTGGTGGAGGGCCAGCGAGGCGGGTACATAGCGGACCTCGTCCACATGCGCCCGCGCCGCCTGTGTCATTCTGCGGCGCGTATAAGTGGAAAGCGATTCCAGATAGCGTCTGGATCCTTCCGCGTAGAGGACCCCCAGGGCCAGGGAGGATTTTCCCGATCCCGAGACGCCCGCAATGGCCGTGATCGTGTTCAGCGGAATATCCACATCGATATTTTTCAGGTTATGTACACGTGCGCCCCGCACCTCCATATTGCGCGGCAGCATCTTTTTGTCTTTCTCCATGTTGTCTCTTTCCTTACAAGTCACACCTGTGCCGGCTCTTTCCTTACATGTCACACCTGTGCCGGCTCTTCATCCCAACTGTTTTTCTAAAAACATTCACGATCCGCTTGCAGGTCCTGCGCCCATGCGCAGCACGGGTTCATATTTCCCTGCAGCTTCCTGATTCCCGCAGTTTTCGCCTGCGCCCATGCGCAGCACGGGGTCACACCTGCGGCATGCCCGCAAGAGGCATCATCTTCCGGCGCCGATCATCTGCTGCCTGCGATCATCTCCCGGCTGCGATCATCTCCCGGATTGCCTTGCCGACGCCGTTGTGATCGTTGTCGTCTGTAATCATGTCACACATCTCTTTGATCTTGTCCTCAGCGTTCCCCATCGCGACGGAGAGCCCCACTGCCCGCAGGACAGCGCTGTCATTGTCGGCATCCCCGATGCCTGCGGTCTCCTCCATGGGAATCCCCAGATGGCCTGCAAGCTTCTCCAGTCCCAGCGCCTTGGAGACGCCGGGGGCAGTCATCTCGAGCGATGTTTTCTCTGCCTGCGCAAAGGTGAGAGGCAGGTGCCTCAGCTTCTGAAAAGCCCTGTCCCGGTCCTCTTCCGACCGGAAATAGATGTTCACCTTGGGAACAGAGTCATGACACAGAGCCTCCTCCTGCATGCTCTCCACGGCAGTTGCGACGCGGCGGTACATCTCTTTGTAGATTCCCATGTGATAGTCTTCCATGTGCTCGATCTGTTCCCCGCAGGTAATCGAGTATCCATCCCCCAGGAAATGGATCATGCCGGTCCTCTCCCCCACCAGGCGGATGATCTCCAGCACGGTCTGCTGCGGGACAGCGCGTCGGAAGATATTCTTTTTTTCCTGAAAATCATAGACGACGGAACCGCTGGTACAGATTCCGTAGCGGATCTGAGGAAGCGTTCCCGTGTAGGGATCCAGTTCAACTATATCCCGTCCTGAACAGTAGACCATTTGAACCCCCTGCTCTGCGGCAAAGGCGATATCCCGGACTGTATCCGGGTGGATGCTCTTGTCGGACATCAAAAGTGTGCCGTCCATATCCAGAGCGATCAGACTGACTTTTCTCTTCTCCATAAATACCTCTATCTCAATCTCATTGGGAGTCTGCATTTGCACCTGTCTCTTCCGCGGTTTTACACTTTT
>DGRU01000138.1 GCA_002390025.1 Lachnospiraceae bacterium UBA4380 | reverse complement strand
GAAGAACTTCTCTATCATGGTCTGCGGCTGCTGGTTCTGCAGAAACCGTTCAATTGGGACGCTTTTTACGGTGCGGTGTTCTCGCCGGTGGTCCTGATTGTTCTGCTGCTTGTCGTCTTTGTAAGCCGCCCGGACAGGAGAAAGGAGAACTATGAAGCATGATATGATGCGCAAACCGGTGATGCGCCTGACAGCACTTATCATGGCGGCTGCGTTCGTCTCTCTTGCGGCCGGCTGTCAGACGACGCCGATGAAAGAGACGAATGTGTCAAATGCGTCAAATGTGTCAAATGTGTCAGCCGAGGTGAAGGAGAATGTCAGGGTCAGCTATCTTGGGCCCCAGGGGACATACACCGAGGAAGCGGCACAATTCTTCTTCCCTGCGGCAGAGGCTATGCTTCCGGAGGCGACCGTTCCCTTAGCCATAGCGGATGTGGTAGAAGGGAAAGCGGACTATGCGCTGATTCCCCAGGAAAATACCCTGGGCGGCGCGACGTTAAACTATATTGATGCGCTCCTCGCAGAAGAGGATATCTATGTGGTCGGAGAGGTCATCCTCCCGATCAGTCAGACCCTGATGGGCGTACCCGGAGCGTCTCTGGATGATATCCAGGCAGTCTGCTCCCATGCCCAGGGCATCGTCCAGAGTGCCGAATGGAGAAAAGAGCATCTGCCGGATGCTGAAGCGCGGGAGATGGACAGCACCGCAGCCGCGGCAAGCTATGTCGCCGATACCGGAGATAAGACCATAGCAGCGGTTGCCGCGCCCGGTGCGGCAAAGCTCTACGGACTTGAGGTTCTGGCGGAAAATGTGCAGATAACCGACACCAACAAGACACGGTTTTACGTGCTTTCCTCCGACCCTGGCACAGAGGACGGGCATACGCGTGCTGTTTTTGTGGCTGTCTGTGAGGCAAACAGAATAGACGATATCATCATTGAGATCCACAATGCCGGGCTGGAGCTGGTCACCATTCACGACAGGCCGGAAGGAAGCAGGCTGGGGTCTTACCGGTACATTATCGAGGTGGAGAAGTCCGGCGGGATTTCGAAAAAGACTCTGGAGAGCATCGCAAAGATCCCCGAGGTCCGCTGCCTGGGAAGCTTCGAGGCGGTGGAGAAGAAGTGAGTTTCTGATTTGAAGCCCCGATTGTCGGATTATCCGGCGATCGGGGCTGTTTTCAGGTGAGAAGTCCGGGAAAGAAGACCGCCTGACAGCATCTGGCAGTCCGGCGCGCAAGCGCCGGGGCCTGCCTCATGCTGTATGGTTTGGCGCGCAGAGCCGGCAGTGCCGGGGCCTGTCTCATGCTGTAAGGTTGTAAAGCAGATCCGAATTGGGATTGGATGCCGGAAGATCTGCTGAAAAACCAAGGCGTTCAGGGAAAAAGGAAGAATAGCAGATCTTATGTGTGCCTGGATGCCGTGAGATCTGCAAGAACTTTGTTTGACAATGCAGGCTTCGCAGGGGAGTAAAGAAAAATGCAGATCTGATGTGTGCCCGCGTGCCGGGAGATCGGAAAAACTCTGCAGAAACTGCAGGAAGAGAGGAAAAATAGCAGATCCAGAGAGCAGATGTAGGCCAAAGGATCTGCAGTCGGCACTGACATACCAGCAGGTCTGTCATTCCAAGGAAACTGACATTTCAACCGCCCAACAGGACTGACATTCCGACGGAACAGACACAATGCTTCAGAGCAGACGAGATGCTTCGGTACGGACATGATTCGTAAGAAAAGCGAAAGCTGGTGCTCAATTGACTTTATACCGGCGAAATGCTACAATAATCAGCACAATCATCTTGGGGCAGTACCGGTTTCGACAGGGACTGTGCAGCTGGTGAAGCTATCCGTATGCAATGCGTTAAATGGCAAACTTAAAATTAAACGCAAATAACAAAGAATTTGCTCTTGCTGCTTAATTGCAGCTTGTGTCGGCCTTAGCGCACTCACACGCTGAGAATCCGGCATCGACTTTGTGAGAAACGACGACGGGAAGGTTCCGCACCGCCGGGCGTATAAGGAACTACTGAACTTCTGAGGGTGTCCTTCCCCGCAGGACAGAGGGAATGTCAAATGACGGACTATGATAGTAGAAGAACAGGGAATCGGTTTTTGGACACGGGTTCGACTCCCGTCTGCTCCACTCGAGGCGGAACAGACGAACCGCTATCCAAACTTTGTTTTAGCGGTTCTGAAGTTCACGTTTTGTATGATTTTTGAGGCGAAAACCCTTGAAATGTTCGATGTAGAGCGGTTGGACATCACTTTTTCAACTATCAGGGCTTGGATTCTAAAAAGATATGGAGTTATTGTAAGCAATTCATCGATTAGTCAGGTTAAGGAAAAGTGCGGTATAGATGAGTTCAAGCTTGATATGAAAATCGAATGTGAATGTGAGAATCTTACAGAAAAAGAACAATATGTACTAATGGCATTAAAGCATTTTAAGGTCATCAAATGAAAAAGAAAACCGGCAAACGGGATTTTACCTGTCTGCCGGTTTTCTTTTGAATAATTGAGATATAAAATGCCACAAACGCCACAAATGTCACAAGAACTCCGATGTAAAGATTTTATTCTATCTACGTGTGAGGATCACCAGATCCAGTAGGTTTTCTTCTCCTCACACGCATGGGTAATACGATGAATCCATTTTCATCTCTGTGAACACCCGGATTCTTCTGCGATAAGGCTTGGAACATCTTGTCCTTGAAGTCGTTTTCCATTTCTTCTGGCGTCATTTTCTTTTTGCTGTTATCTTCCATAATCTGTATTCCTTTCTTTTGAAGAGTTTAGTTTACAAATAACTAATCTGTCAAATGCGATACTGATTCTTGAGAGCCTCAATGGTACGGGTCAGCGTTGTGGTCTTGCCGGCACCCGGCGAAGACATCAGGTTCAAAAGAAAGACGCCCTTTTTGTGAAGCTCCTCGCGAAGTAGATCTGCCTCCCAGTCGTTGTCTTCGTAGACACTTTTTTAATCTCTATGATATGGACTGATTCGTCTGACATGATTTTGTATCCTTTCTAGTTCTATGATGCAGATGTCTGATAGAATAACCCGTCTATAGTATACACAATCAAAAAAACTTGTAACCTTTTTCCCGGAATGTTGTCATACAATATGTAAGGCAAAAAGGAGGTGAAGCAGGTGACCGATGAACAGATCATCGACCTTATGACTGCGCGGAACGAACAGGCGCTGACGGAGGTCGAGACCAAATACAGCCGCCTTTGCGAGAGCATCACAAGGCGTATTTTAGGTGATGAGGAGGATGCCAAAGAGTGTGTCAACGATACTCTGATGGCACTATGGAATGCGATTCCGCCCAACAGGCCGAAGAGCCTGGGAGCCTATGCGGCTAAGATCGCCCGCAATCTGGCATTGAATCGATACAAGGCTGCCAATGCGAAAAAGAGAAGGAGCAATGCAGTAGCTGTTTCGCTGGAGGAGCTGGCAGAGTGTCTGCCTGATGGCCGGGATACGACGCCGGATACAGCTGCGGCAGCGTTTGTCGGAGAGGTGATCAACGCGTTTGTGGCAGGGCTTCCCAAGAGGGAGAGAGTCTTGTTTGTAAGGCGGTATTTTTACCTGGATTCCGTAAGGCAGGCTGCCGGCTATGCGCAGATGACGGAAGGCAACGCGAAGACGACGCTGTACAGATTACGGCAGTCGTTAAAGAAAGCATTATAGAAGGAGGGTCTGCTATGAAGAAGATGGAATTACTGGAGGGAATCGGGGAAATGGATGAAGCATGGATTGCGGAGGCCGCCCGGCCTGTGAAAAGGATCGGTATGAAACGGCATCTGCTTCGGGTGGCTGCGGCAGCGGCAGCCGTATTGGCGATCAGTGTCATTATTCCGAACCTGAACGCAGAGGCTGCGTATGCAATGCAGAGGCTGCCGGTGGTGGGCAGCTATTTTAAGGCGGTCACCTTCCGTCAGTACAGCTATTATGATGCGAAGCATGTAGCAAATGTAGAGCAGCCGGTCATTGAAAATGCTGACGAAGCCGTCAATAAGGATATCGATC
>DGRU01000010.1 GCA_002390025.1 Lachnospiraceae bacterium UBA4380 | reverse complement strand
AGACCGGGGAAGGCAGCGGGACCGGGAGCACAGAGGCCGGAAACACCGGAGAGACCGGAGAAGGAAGCGGGACAGGCTCCGATGGCGGAGAAGAAGGCAGCGAAACCGGGAAAACCGGAACGGAAGAACCTCAAGAAGAGAAAAATACGAATAAGTATCTTGATGGTACCTATTCGGCGACCGCAAAATGTGAAGATTACGAGGATGACCCGCTTTTCACTTATAAGATCAAAGTGACGATCGTCATCAAAGACGGGAAGATCACAGATGTCTCAGTCAAAAAGACAGATGATGATTCGGAGGATCCGGAGAGCAACGATCTCTACTTCGGCTATGCTGCCGACGGCAGGTCCAAAAAGGGTAAGCATTATGACGGTATCCCCGACCAGATCAAAGACCGCCAGTCCTCCTCCGGGCTGGATGCGGTCAGCGGAGCGACATATTCCTCGAAAGCAATGATCAAAGCGGCAGAAAAGGCTCTTTCCGATGCCGAAAATCCTGACGCGAACGGGAATTAATGGGAATTTATCAGGATGAAATACAGAAATTTTATTACGAAGGTGCTCTGCTTTATGCTTGTTTTTGCCGCTTTTGTTCCCTACCAGGCAAAGGCCTCCAGAAAGGCCGAGGAGGAAGCTGAAAACGCGGCGGAAATCGCAGAGGTGGAAGCGGCAAACCGGGAAGTGCGCAGGCAGATGGCGGACGCGGAAAAGACCTCCCCTTACGCGGACGGGGTCTATGAAGGCACTGCAGAAGGCTTTGGCGGTCCGGTCAGTGTGGAAGTGACGATCGATGGAGGGGATATTACGGAGATCCGCCTGCTGGACGTCTCCGGAGAAGACCCCGCATATCTCATGCAGGTTGAATCACTTCTGGACCGCATGCTGCAGACACAGGGGGTGGACGTAGATACGATCAGCGGAGCAACATTTACTTCGAAAGGACTGATTAATGCAGTGACGGAAGCGCTCAGGAAGGCTCTGAAGTGACCCTCTGCCGGCTGCACTGCGGATGCGCTGTGTGGATCAGGGCTGACAATCGACTGCCATTTTGGAATACCTGCTCACAGAATCATCAGAGCAGGTATTCTGTCTGATAAGGAGGACATCCTCAAATGGATCAGCAAAATGAACAAGTAAAGAAACCGGTTCCTGCATCTGTAAAAAGGAGGACCGCGAACCGGAACAGAGCAATGGTGAGAGCGGCTGTACAGGTACTGTTTTTTGTGACCATGCCGGGAGCATTTGTAGCCGGCTTTAACGGAATCAAATACATTTTCCGTACGATGGGAGCGGGAAGCGTCCTGGAAATAAACAGCTTTGCCATGGTTCTGATCGGACTGGGAGGGTTCACAGTGCTGTTCGGCAGATTTTTCTGCGGATACGTGTGTTCCTTCGGTGCTCTTGGGGATCTGGTTTACTGGCTGTCCGGCATTTTCCAGAAGAAAATCCTGAAAAAGAGAAAACAGCTTTCCCTGCCAAAACAGGCACTTCCGGTCCTGCAAAAACTCAAATACCTGAATCTTGCCTTCATTGTTCTCATGACAGCTGCAGGTCTGATGGATTCTCTGCAGGGAACCAGCCCGTGGGATGTCTTTTCAAGGTTCACCGCGCTGAAACTCCCGACCGCGGACTACCTCCCCGGAATCATCTGCCTGATTCTGATCCTGATCGGAATGGCAGTACAGAGCCGGTTCTTCTGCCAGTTCCTGTGCCCGCTGGGGGCTTTCTTTACCGTACTGCCGATTATGCCCTTTGCGGTATTGCACAGAGACGCTCCCAACTGTCTGAAGGGATGTTCTGCGTGCAAAAACACGTGCCCTGTTGGACTGAAACTGGAGACGGACGGAATCCGCAACGGAGAGTGTATTTCCTGTGGAAAATGCACCGGTGTCTGCCCCAAAAACAATCTTCAATACCCCGCGGACGTTGTATTTAAAAACGAAATCATCTATGCTCTCTTCCGGGCGGCTGTCTTTTTTGCGCTCGGCGTCTGGCTCGGTCTGTGCCGCTTTTTGTGAACATGGGGCAGAGGCTTCAAGGGGATTCGCCCGGTGATTGACAGGAAAGATTGAAAACGTTTATCATAGCAGACAGTGATGCCTCATGGAGCTCTGTGCGGCAGCACTGTTGCTTTTTGTACAGTCCCGGTACTGCTGGATCGGATACCTGAGAGAAACGAGAGAAGGATGACCAAGAAGATAATAAAAAAAATACTCAATATTTCACTGGCAATCGTATTAGCGGCAGCACTTGCGGCGTGCGGCAGTAAACCGGCGGCAAAGGAGGCTGCGGGAGATTCTGCCGCCGCGCAGAGCACCGCGGCGCAGACTGCGGCTGTTCCGGATGATTCCTCTGACAGGGCAGATGGTTCTGCGGGCGAAAACAATTCGCAGACAGCTGCGGGTACAGGACAGGAATCTTCTGCGGAAAGCGTCGAGATCCCGGAGACTCCCTATGCACGCGAGGACGGCGGCGTCTCCATCGATGTCTTTGCCATGGATACCTATATGAATCTCCTGGCTTACGGAGATCATGCAGAGGAAGCGGTTGTCGCGGCAGCGGAGGAGATTCACCGGATTGACGACATGCTCTCCACCGGAAATCCCGAAAGTGAGATTTCGATGTTGAATGCGGCGGGGACAGGAGCTGTATCGGAGGATACACTGCGCCTGATCGAGGAATCCCAGACTCTCTACAAAGAGACCGGCGGCCTTTTCGACATTGCGATCTATCCGGTCATGAAGCTTTGGGGCTTCCCGACCCAGGAATACCGCGTCCCGACAGCGGAAGAGATCAAAACGGCTCTGAAAACTGCGGATCCTTCAAAGATTACAATCGGCGGCGCCGCGGTCCCCGCGCAGACAGCAGCTGCTGACCGGAATACTGCACCGAAAACTGCAGAGGCAGCAGCCGAAGGCAGTACCGGCAGCGGCCAGGCAGCGGAGCAGACCGCCGGAGCACCTGCAGAAACGGCAGCTGCAGCAGCGGCAGAAGGAACAACCGCCGCGGGACAGGCAGCGGAAGAGACCCCGAAGACACAGATCACCCTGGGAATTCCGGGGATGGAAATTGATCTGGGCGGAATCGCCAAGGGATTTACCAGCAGCCGCGTCATGGAAGTCTTTAAAGAGCACGGCGTTAAGCACGGCCTTGTCAGCCTGGGCGGCAATGTGCAGGCCCTCGGAGCCAAGGAGAACGGAAAACCCTGGCGCGTTGCGATCCAGAACCCGGAGAGCGAACTCGATTATCTGGGTGTCCTGGACATTGAAGACAAGTGCGTGATCACCTCCGGCGGATATGAGAGATTTTTTGAAAAAGACGGTGTCCGCTACCATCACATCATTGACCCCCGCACCGGCTACCCCGCTGACAGCGGCATTATCTCTGCGACCATCATCAGCAAAGACGGCACACTGGCCGACGGACTCTCGACTTCCCTCTTCATCATGGGAAAAGAGCAGGCAGAGAAATACTGGCGCAGCAATGCCGACAAATTTGACTACATCCTGGAAGATAAAGACGGGAAACTCTATGTGACAGAAGGCGCGGCCGATCTCCTGACAACAGAAGCAGAGACGGAAATCGTGAAGAAATAATGCAAATTGAGAAAAGAGGTGAGACAAGAGGAAGGATTCTTCTTGTCTCACTTTTATTCTTTATCGCTCAATACCCGTGACTTCAGTCCTGGGATACGCGCGCAGGACAGAGCAGGCCCGCGGAAGCCGAGAAAAAATGTCTTTCAAAAGACATGATTCATTGACTTTATCGCGTTGACGTATTAACATTATAGAAGTTTTGTCTAACAGGACAGCACAGAGGATGAGTCACAGGGGACGATTCTGACGGACTCATTTTCCGGTATGAGTCAGATGAACCGTCCCCCGCGACTCACTTGTCTCATCGGCTGCCTATTGGACATATGCAACTGTTGTTAGTATAAAGGGGAAACAAGTTATGGAAAACAAGACACGTACCGTAAGGGTGACGATCGCAGCTTTCGTAGCCGTGATCATATTCCTTGTCATCTCGGCATTTGTGACAACGCCGGAGACCGTCCAGCAGAGCTTCTGGTCGCTGATCCCGCCTATTATCGCAATCATCCTGGCGCTGGTGACAAAGGAAGTTTACAGCTCACTGTTTATTGGTATCCTGACCGGAGCGCTTCTGTATTCGGGATTTAACTTTGAAGGCACCATGACCCATGTCTTCAGTGACGGCATCATTGCTTCTCTTTCGGATTCCTGGAATGTCGGTATCCTGATCTTTCTGGTCATCCTGGGCACCATCGTGCAGCTGATGAACCGCACCGGCGGCAGCGCTGCATTCGGCAACTGGGCGACCCGCCGCATTCAGACCCGTGAGGGCGCGCAGCTGGCGACCATCGGCCTCGGTGTCCTGATCTTCATTGACGACTATTTCAACTGTCTGACGGTCGGCAGCGTTATGCGCCCCGTCACTGATAAATACAAAGTCTCCAGGGCAAAGCTGGCTTATCTGATCGATGCCACAGCTGCTCCCGTCTGCATCATTGCACCTATTTCCAGCTGGGCGGCGGCAGTCTCCGGCTTTGTCGAGGGCGAGAACGGTCTGGCCCTCTTTATCCGCACTATTCCTTACAATTACTACGCGCTGCTGACCATTGCCATGATGGTCATGCTCGTGCTTATGCACGTCAACTATGGCCCCATGGCAGAGCATGAATACAATGCTATTGAGAAGGGCGATATCTATACGACGCCTGATCGTCCCTACGCAAACGCGGAGGACGAATCCCAGGGACGTGTGGGTGTTGTGGCGGATATGCTGATCCCGATCTTCTCTCTGATTATCTGCTGTGTTATCGGCATGATCTACACCGGCGGATTCTTCAGCGGCACAAATTTCATCGATGCCTTCGCAGGCAGTGACGCTTCTGTCGGACTGGTGCTGGGCTCTTTCTGTGCTCTGATCATCACCATGGTCTACTATCTGATCCGCAACGCCCTGTCCTTTGAAGAAATGATGGGATGCCTGCCGGACGGCTTCAAGCAGATGGTTCCCGCCATCCTCATTCTGACCCTTGCCTGGACCCTGAACGGCACGACCGCAAGTCTGGGCGCCAAGGAATTCGTTGCCGGCATCATCGCCAACAACGCAGCTGGCTTTGCCTCCTTCCTGCCCGCGATCATCTTCCTGATCGCCGTCGGCCTGTCCTTCGCGACCGGTACCTCCTGGGGCACTTTCGGAATCCTGATTCCGATCGTCGTTGCCTGCTTCCAGACAACGGATCCTCAGCTCATGATCATTGCCATGAGCGCCTGCATGGCCGGCTCCGTCTGCGGCGACCACTGCTCACCCATTTCGGATACCACCATCATGTCGAGTGCCGGTGCCCAGTGTAACCACATCAACCATGTCTCGACCCAGATGCCCTATGCGCTTACCTGCGCTGCTGTATCCGCTGTGACCTACATTATAGCGGGACTGATCCGCAACCCAGTAATCTCTCTGGCGGTCGGCTTCGTGATCATGCTCGCAGTCATGTTTATCTTTAAAGTGGCCGGCGGAAAGAACACACCTACGCAAGCTGAATAAAATCAGATCTGCTGCAACAGGATAGGATATTCCTGTGTATATTGCCTGGAAAAAAGTTACAGCCAATTGAGCCATTGGCCTGCTTGTCTGGCACAGTAATCGTTGCGTAAAGTCAAGGGCGGCCCTGCGCTTCGCGCACCCCCGCACCCCACCCTGATATATCCCTTTGATATCTTGGAAGGGAATAATCTTTTACGGGAGGACTTTATTACTGTGGGGAGAATAGCAATCTCCTACAAAACCATAATA
>DGRU01000034.1:6810-7036 GCA_002390025.1 Lachnospiraceae bacterium UBA4380 | reverse complement strand
TGGTCTGCGGCATAACGCCGTCATCTGCAGCGACGACCAGGATGGCGATATCGGTGGAATTGGCACCGCGCATACGCATAGCGGTGAATGCCTCGTGTCCGGGTGTATCGAGGAAGGTGATATCTCTTCCGTCGATGGAGACCATGTATGCACCGATGGCCTGTGTGATGCCGCCGGCTTCCTTGCCTGTAACATTGGTGCTGCGGATGGCATCCAGCAGGGATGT
>DGRU01000034.1:1191-6738 GCA_002390025.1 Lachnospiraceae bacterium UBA4380 | reverse complement strand
TGGTCGACATGGCCCATGACGCAGATGACAGGCGGACGGGAAACCATCTCGGACTCGTCCTCTTCGTCCTCACGGAGCAGTTCTTCGATGACGTCGACTTTCTGCTCTTTCTCGCAGAGGATATCGTATCCGAGTGCGATTTCTTCCGCTTCTTCGTAAGAAACTTCACTGTTGGGCGTCATCATCTTGCCCTGCAGGAAGAGTTTCTTGATGATCTCGGCAGCCTGGAGGTGCATGCGCTCTGCTAGGTCGCGGATGGAGATCTTCTCGGGAACAGAGATCGTCTTGATCTGCTCCTCGGCGGGGACTGTTTCCTTCTTTTCAGGACGGATGAAGCGTCCGGCTCTGTTCTTGCGGGACTGGTTCTTATCGTCCTCGTTATAGATCTGATCCTTTCTGGATCTGCGGTCTTTCTCCTGATAGCCCTTGCCGCGGCTCTTGTCTCCGCGTCCGGGTGCCGCGCCCTGTCCGGGACGTGCGGATCCGCCTCTGGAATCTGCACCGCCTCTGGAAGCGCCGCCGCGTCCGCCTCTGGAATCAGAGCCGGGACGGGATCCGCCGCGGGAATCACGGGAGTCGCGGGAGTCAGCGCCGGCACGGGGTGCACCGCCGCGTCCGCCTCTGCTGTCGGAACCTGTGCGTGCGCCGCCTCGGCTGTCGCGGGAATCTGCGCCGGCACGGGGTGCGCCTGTGCGTCCGCCGCGGTCATTTCTGTCGCCGCCGGTGCGTCCGCCGCGTCCATCGGAAGCCTGACGGTTTCCGCCGCGGGCGGAATCAGATCCCTGTCTCGCCGCCTGGTCGCCGGAACGCTGTGCTCTGGGCGCAGAATCATCACGCCTGCCCTGACGGGAGGCATCGTTTGCTTCCTTTTCTTCCGCCGCAGCTGCAGCAGGAGCAGAAACAGTCTCCGCCTGTGCCGCCGCAGGGGTCTTGTCAGGCGCAGCCTGTTCAGGAGCCTTCACTTCTGCCTGTGCGGGAGCAGTTTCGGCCGCGGCAGCGCTCTGCTGTGCAGCCTTTGCAGCTGCCTCTTCGGCCGCTTTGGCTGCTGCTGCCGCCTCGGCTGCTCTTCTGGCCTCTTCCTCAGCCTCCGCTCTTCTGACAGCCTCGGATTTGCGGGGCTGCGGTGCAGGCTTATGATAATCCACTTCCATCTGTGTCTGACGGATGGTGGGCTTGATCAGCTTGCGCACGGGTGCGGCCTGGCTCCTGGTGCGGCCGGCATTGCCGCCGCGGGCGCCTCTCTGGCCGTCACGGGCATTGCGGTCGCCTGTACGGCCGTCACCAGGCCTCTGCTGACGTCCGCGTCCGCCGGCCTGACCGGCAGAACTGCCGGCACCTGCGCCGCGCTGTCCGCCCCTTGCCTGGCCCTGGCGGTTCTGCCCGTAGGACCCGTGGGATGAACCACCTGCGGGATTATATGCACCCGAACCGCTCGAATACGCACCGCGCTGTCCGCCCTGCGTATTTGAGCCGGTCACGATAATGATCTTTTTCTTTTTGGCAGGCTTTTTGGCATCCTCAGCAGGTTTCTTTCCCTCTGCGGATGCAGCTTTCTCTTCCGCACCCGATACAGATGCCGTTTTGTTATCTTCTGTATCACTCCGTCTCGCTTCAAACATGTCAGAACCCAACTGTACTGCGCCCTCCTCAAATATTGACTAATACCGGTCTATATCGATCGGTTATATTCCTGTCCGTTTCGTCTGCCGGAAAACTCCTGCCGCAGACAAACTATTTTCTCTTTCCTTCACTGCAGCATCTACCCTGTATTTTCCTCAGTGCTCTCCTGCAGTTTATTCAATATACTCTCGGCAAAACCGCGGTCTATGACGGCAACGCATGCCCTCTCTTCTCTGCCGACCGCATGGCCGAGCGCTTCTTTTGTTCCGTAGAAGCGAAACGGTATCTTATAAAAAGTGCACTTGTCTGTAAATTTCTTCACGGTGTTGGCTTTGGCGTCCTCCGCGATCAGCACCAGACGTGCCTTTCTGCTCTTTACAGCTTCTTCAGCCGAAAAGCCTCCTGCTGCGATCCTGCCCGCTCTGGCGGCAAGTCCCAGCTGCATCAGCACCCTATCCTGCATCGGCACCTCCCAACTGCCCCCGGAGCTGTGAGGCTCCGTCCTCGGGCACCTGTGTGCGGAAGGCACGGCTCAGGGCCTTGCGCTTGATGGCTCTCTGCAGACACGCAGGGTCGTCGCACAGATAGGCGCCGCGTCCGTTGGCGCGGCCGGTCTTATCTACCAGGAGTTCTCCCTCCCGGGTCAGGACGATCCTGATCAGCTCCTTTTTCGGTTTTGAAGTACCGCAGCCGATACAGGTGCGCATCGGTATTTTCTTTGGCATCTCTGTTCTCCCTGCGTCATTTACAGTCAAAAATCCTGCACTGTCACTATCTCAATCCGATTGTCACTGGTCCTCTGCGTCTTCCTCGACTGCAGCGATCTCAGCTTCTTCCGTGTATTCGCTGTCCTCAGCCTCTTCGACGGGGGCTTCTTCGTACGCTTCCTCAGCGTACTCTTCACCTTCATAACCCTCTTCGGCATAGTCTTCTTCGTACTCGTCCTCATCCGCATCGAGGTAGTCTTCGTAGCGGAAGCCGACAGCGTCCTTTGCCTGGGTCTCGTTCTTGATGTCAATCTTGTAGCCTGTCAGGCGGGCAGCAAGTCTGGCGTTCTGTCCTTCCTTGCCGATGGCCAGAGAGAGCTGGTAATCCGGTACGACGACCTTTGCGACTCTCTCCTCGGGATCTGCGAAGACCGCGACCACGTTGGCGGGAGAAAGGGCATTCTGGATGAAGTTGCCGGGGTTCTCGTCCCAGACAACGATATCGATCTTCTCGCCGCGCAGTTCGTCGACGATGTTGTTGACACGGGAACCGTTGTTGCCGACACAAGCGCCGATGGGATCAACGTTGGGATCGTTTGATCTGACGGCGATCTTGGTGCGGCTGCCGGGCTCACGGGCTATGCTCATGATCTCAATGACGCCGTCCCTGACTTCCGCGACTTCCTGTTCAAAGAGTCTGCGGACCAGATCGGGATGAGTGCGGCTGACCAGGATCCTGGGGCCGCGGTTTGTGGTGCGGACCTCGAGGATGAAGACCTTGATGCGGTCTGTGGGGTGGAGGTGTTCGCCGGGAACCTGTTCCTTTTCATTGAGCATGCCGTCGGCCTTGCCCAGGTTGACGCTGATATTGCGGCCGATATTGCGCTGAACAATACCGGTGACGATATCGCGCTGTTTCTCAATATAGTAATCGTAGATGACGCTGCGCTCTTCCTCGCGGATCTTCTGCATGATCACGTTCTTGGCGATCTGGGTCGCGATCCGGCCGAAATCCTTGCTGTCGATATCGACCCTGACGACATCCCCGACCTGGGCATTGGCGCTGATCTTTACCGCGTCCTCCAGAGCGATCTGCTCTACGCTGTCCTCGACATCCTCCGGCGTCTCGACGACTGTCTTCTCCGCGAAGCAGGCATAATCGAAGGAATCCCTGTCAATCTCCACCCGGATGTTCTCCGCCTTGCCGAAGTGGCTCTTGCAGGCAGTCATCAGGGCGTTTTCGATTGCTTCGAAAAGCGTCTCACTGCTTATGTTCTTTTCCTTTTCCAGGGCGAGGATCGCCTCTTTCAACTCAGTGTTCATGCTGTCTCCTTTTTTTACAGTGCGGCCTCGAGGCTGCCGTTATCCATTAGTCATTCAGAAATCAAACGCCAGCCTTACGGACGCGATGCTGCTGCGCTCCACACTCAACCTGCCGCGCTCACCCTGCGCGGGAATCTGCGGCTCTGCAGGGCCCTCTTCATTCTTTTTCGCGGCCCCCTTCTTTTTGCCCTTTCCTTTGCCCTTTCCGGGATCAGGCGCGGGCGGGTCAGCCAGAATGATCAGGGAGCTGTCGTCAAAGCCGGTCAGCTCTCCCCTCAGATCCTTTGTGCCATAATCCGGATGGGGCTTATAGAGATGGATCTCCACATCCTGTCCGATGCTCTGCTGCAGGTGTCTGTCCTTTGTCAGCGCCCTTCCAAGTCCGGGACTGGAAACGATCAGGGTGTAGGGATCGCGGATAAAGTCCGCGCGGTCAAGCTCATCGGACAGGACGCGGCTCACATTCTCGCAATCGCCGATCGTGACACCGCCCTCCTTGTCGATATAGACATTGAGAAAATACTCCTGACCTTCCCGGACATATTCCACATCATAAATATGGGTGCCGGCCTCCTCCGCGATCGGAGCGGCGATGTTTTCCGCCTGCTCTTCGATCCGCTGCCTGCCGGAACCGCGCGTCTGTTTTTCTTTCATCTTCTCTCACAAAACAAAAAGTGGACTTGCAGGCCCACTTTTTTATAAAACCATATATAATTATCAATAATGAAGCCTGCATTTTAATGTACAGCTTAATATTTAATATTTAATAATATATTAAATTTTATTAAATATTAAATAACATCTGTTACATTAGCACATGTCAAGTCAAAATGCAAGTCTAATATTTCACAAAATCCTCAGAGGTCGGAATTATCAAAATCCCCCTTCTTATTATAAACACGGATCTCCTGACCATTCTTGCGGAATTCGCTGGGGCTGATCCCGTAATACTGCTTAAAGATCTTGGAGAAGGCCAGCTGGTCCTCATAGCCCACCAGACAGGACACATTGTTGACCGGAAGGGTCGTATTGCGGAGGAGGCTGTTGGCCCGCTCCATCCTGAGGTTGAGGATATAGTTCTGGGGGGAACAGCCGATTGCCTTTTTGAAGCTGCTGCTCAGGTAGCTCCGGCTCACGCCCAGATGAGAGGCCAGACTGGAGATCCTGATGTTTTTGTCAAAGTGCTGGGTGATATAATCCAGAGCCTGCTGCACAAAATCGGGATCCTCTGACTGGATGACCGAATCCCCGGATCCCTGTTCCCGGATCAGCAGGGAAAAAACCTCCAGCAGACAGGACTCCCTGTGCAGGGCATCGGACATGGAGAGGGACCGCGCGCCCAGCATTCCAAGGATCAGCCGGGAGATTTCCTCAGACCGGTCTGTCCTCCTGACAAATGCATCATTTGAAAATCCTGCCGCTTCCGAAAACTCCTCGGCCCAGATCCCGCCGTAGCCGACCCACACATATTCCCAGGGATCGTTTTCATCTGCTATATATTCATTGCTGACGCCCGGAGGAATATAAAAGATATCTCCCTTTGTCAGCTCCCATTCCTTTCCGGCCGCCCGGAAGCGTCCCTTCCCCGATAGAACAAAGTGGAACACGTGATTTTTGCGTTCCAGCGGGCCGAAGGCCTGCAGCGGCTCTGTCTTTTCCCATCCGCAGTATGCCAGATACAGCGTGACTGACATATGCTGCAGGTTTTCAAGGCATCTGTACTGCGCGTTTTCTGTATACCCTGTAAATTCCTGCTTCTTTTTCTTGGGCATTTCCACCTCCCCGGTTAATCATCCCAGAAATTAACCAACCGTTCAGATTTGTTAATTTTAATATTTGCAAATGGACAATTGAATGGAAAAATACTAGCAGTTTATGTTTAAATGTGACATACACC
>DGRU01000034.1:0-1075 GCA_002390025.1 Lachnospiraceae bacterium UBA4380 | reverse complement strand
TTTAAGCAGCTCGTACGGGAATCGAACCCATGATTCTGCCGTGAGAGGGCAGCGTCTTAACCCCTTGACCAACGAGCCATATTTACTTGTCCCTGAACCTGTTTTCTCAAGGACAAGGTGTATTGTAACAGAATAAATCTGCCAATGCAAGCATTTTTTCAGGCCCGGCTTATATTTTTCACGGACCGGGCTTGGACTTTTTTCCGGCCGGGATCACATTTTCCCATGCTGCGGATCTGCCGTTTTCCATGGTCCCGGCTCACATGCCCAGCCTGCGCATTTCGTCCAGGATCTCCTGCTGGCTTTTCTCCGCGCCGGAGGCGGACTCTCCCCCTGCGTCTTCGTCCCCGGGGATCTCCTCCTCCGCTTCAATGATCCTGTCCCCGTACTCATCCACACGGGGCAGGTAGGGGGCGAATTCCGGGATCATGATCTTGGCGTCGAGCAGGGCCAGAAGGCCGAAGCCGAAAAAGGCCCAGATAAAGGCATAGAGGGGCTGCATCTGAAGATCCGTGTAGCTCAGGTAAAAGGGGAAAATATGGAAAAACAGAAGCACGGGAATGGCCCAGGCCCTCTTGAGGGCAAAAAAGAGGCTGTTGCGAAGCAGGTGGGGCAGGGTGTCCTCAAAGGCTGCGATCACAGGGAAAAGCCAGACCAGGATGATGACCAAAGCGATCAGAAGGGCCGTGAGCGGGATCCTGAGGGCGCCGACAAAGCCGCCCGCCTGCGAGGCGATCCGGATATCCATGATCAGAAAGGCCGCGATGGCCGCGCCTGCCGCGAAGACGATCGTGCCCTGCTTCCAGTTGGTCTTAAAGCCCTTCCAGAATTCCCGGAAGGGGTTGATCTGGCCGCCCGACCGCTCGGCCCGCATCATGGTGAAGGAAAGCGCCGCATAGGCAGCCCCCATCGTGACGACCGGCAGACTGAAGAGAAAAAACATCACATTTGCCGCGATCACGACCCCGCACCAGGTCATGGCCCTGCCGAAGGCACTGTCATTGCTCAGAAAGCTGCTCATAAGTTCCCGCATCTTGATTCCCCTGCTCTTTCCTTCTTTAATATATCTGTCCTG
>DGRU01000077.1 GCA_002390025.1 Lachnospiraceae bacterium UBA4380 | reverse complement strand
CCGGCGAGAGCACCGGCTCCATCGGTGTCGTCACCCTGAACCTGCCCCGCATGGCCTATATGTCCAACAATGTGGACGAGTTCTACGCCATGCTGGACCGCTATATGGACATCGCGGCCAGATCCCTGCGCATCAAGCGCCAGGTCATCACCCGTCTGATGAACGAGGGCCTGTATCCCTACACCAAGCGCTACCTGGGTTCCTTTGAGAATCACTTCTCCACCATCGGTATTGTGGGCATGAACGAAGCGATCGAGAACGCAGCCTGGGTTCCCGGCGATATCACCGGCCGCCAGGGCCACGCATTTGCAATGGAAGTCCTGCAGCACATGCGCGACCGTCTCTCCGATTATCAGGAGACATACGGCGATCTCTACAACCTCGAGGCGACACCCGCGGAGTCCACGACCTATCGCTTTGCCAAGCATGACACCGAGGAGTTCCCCAGGATCATCACTGCAGAGAAGAACGGCGGCGCTCCCTACTACACCAACAGCACGCACCTTCCCGTCGGCTTCACGGATGACATTTTCGATGCCCTGGAGATGGAGGACGACATGCAGACCATGTACACCTCCGGCACTGTCTTCCACGGCTTCCTGGGACAGGAGCTTCCGGACTGGCGCGCAGCGGGCGCTCTGGTCAAAAAGATCGCAGAGAACTTCCGCCTGCCTTACTACACGCTCTCCCCGACTTATTCGGTCTGCGTAAACCACGGCTATATTTCCGGCAAGCATTTCGAGTGCCCCTACTGCGGTCAGGACGCGGAAGTCTACTCCCGCATCACCGGTTACTACCGCCCGGTCCGCAACTGGAACGACGGCAAGGTCTCCGAGTTCAAGAACCGCCGCACTTATGCGGAGAAGAAGATGTCCAAGCCCATCCGCGGCCTTGCCGGCAAGGGCAGTATCAACGGACAGGCATGGGCTGCACAGGAGCGCAGGATGGCACAGGCTTTCGCGGCAGCTCCCGTGACCGGCACTGCGGCAGCGCAGGCTTCCATTGAGACGGCCGCCAAGAAGAAAGCTGCCGAGACTGTCCAGGAAGCATCGGCCATCCTGGTCGCCACAAAGACCTGCCCCAACTGCGGCATGGCAAAGAAGATGCTCGAGAAGGCCGGGATCACCTACCAGGTAGTCTATGCGGATAATGCAGAGGGCGCGGCATTTGCGGAGCGCAACAACATCCTGCAGGCACCTACCCTGCTGATCCCTGATGAGGAGGGCTACCACAAATACACCAATATCGGAGAGATCTCTGCTTTCACAAAGAAGAGAGCCCTGATGATGGCCTGACCCCGGGAGACCAGTCCGGATAAAGAATCTTTTCTGCGGGTCTTTTCCTCAAAACGATTGGACAGGTTCCGTGAAAAAAATCAACACGAAAAAAAGAGGCCGGGAGCGGTTTTGCTCCTGCCTCTTTTTTATGGTGTTTTATGCTGTTTTATGGTGCGCCCGGCGGCGCGCGTTTAATCACGCTTGATAAGGAACGGGTGAAAGGAAGAAAGGAACTGTTTGGATGCAGCTGCCTGACCGAACCGTCTCAAGGAGAATTTTTCCTTATGGAAGGAATGTTTGTCCTTAATGGATCTCCATGTAAAGCGTGCCCATGGTCACGGAGATGATAATATCGCCCTGGGCTTTCACAAATTTTTTGATCATCCTGTAGTCCAGGTCTTCCTTGCGGCGGATGACTATGTCATATTCTGTTGTTCCGTCCTTTTTGTTGATCTTGATCCTGCTCTGTGTCACCTGGGCGTTCCATTTTTTGATCTGCCTGTCCAGGATGTTGTCAAAATTGCAGTCGCTTTTGACAAGGAAGAGGAGATGGTTTCCTCCGTTTGTATCCGAATAGAAGGGGAAGCGGGAGATCATGTACTGAAGAACATACAGGAGGATCAGCATGCAGAAGGTGGGGATATACATTCCCGCGCCGATCGCAAGTCCCAGACCGGATGTCAGCCAGATTCCGGCGGCGGTGGTCAGACCCTTGATACTGCTTCCTACTTTGAAAATAACACCTGCACACAAAAAGCTGATGCCGCTGACGACCTGGGCTGCGACACGGGCGGAATCGGCGCCGCGGGCACCGAAGCGGGCAGCTCCCTCGCCCCATGTCAGATCCGCAAAACCGTATTTGGAGATCAGCATGATCAGTGCCGCTGTGCAGCAGACGATGATGTGCGTCCGGATACCGGCCTCTTTCAGGCGGTGGCTCCTCTCAATGCCGATCAGGGTTCCGACAATAAAGGCGATGACGAGACGAATGCAGAAGTCAATGTTCATTCCCAGGGTGATCTGCTGATGATAGTATTGTGTCAATATCAGGGGATTCATACAACTACCTCGCTTTATTCATTTATGGCTGCGGCAACGGGCCGTGGATCTGAAGAGGGATCATAAAGGATCATATTTGAAAAATGACTACAGTTCCTGTTCGCTCCAGTCGTCGTTGAGGACGATCTCGTGCCAGTTTATGTTTTTGTCTGCCGCTTTCTGGCGGTGGAGTTCACCGGCCATATGCTGCAGAAGCTTCCTGCGGTCCTCTGTGTGGAAACGTCTCAGGTAAGGGACATCCCCCCGGATGTCAGTGAAATAGTAGAGAACGTCCGCGCGCTGAACGGAGGTGTAGACCGCAAGTTTGCCCATCGCTTCCTCCTTCAGATAGATCCTGTAGCCGCGGACGAGCTGTGAGGCATCTGCCTGGAGCAGAATCTCCGCCTTTTTTCCCTCCAGCTCTTCTGCACTCGTATCCATCCTGTCAAGGTTGAAATTGAGGTTGTCTGCCAGGAGGGCGCTGACATCTGTGCGGCCGCCTGCAGCGGCTCTGACTGCCTGCATGGTCACACGCTCGCTGCCCCTGCGGCAGAGGATCTGTTTTACGGACGGGCTGACTGCCATGCCTTCGGCAGCCAGGGAGAGGCAGTAGCCCAGAAGGTATTCGTCGTGCTCAGAGAGCACCAGGTTGAGCAGGGTGCCTCCTTCCCGAAGATGCCTGCGGTGGGCACCTGCGGTCTTCTCATAGTAGTCCATGAGAAGAGCGGCGCGGCGCAGATAGAAGGTGCCGCGGTCAGGCTGCGGACAGGCAGGCGCAGGGGACGGCTGTCCGGGATCAGGTCCTGCTCCATCGCTCATGTCAGGATGGGGCGGACAGAGGGGCTCGAATATCAGGGAAATGACAGTGTCAAACATGCCGCCGTCATAGTCCCCGAGACCGGCTCGGATCACAAGGGGCTGTTCCAGGCTTCTTGTGATCTCTGCGGGATCATGATCGGTCAGAAATACGATCACCGCGTCAGGAAAAACATGTGCTATATGCTCCGCCGCCTGCATGGGGAGACCGGAGCAGAGGATCTTGCGGCCGAAGCCGTCTCTGTTTTTGTCCAGCCAGCCGATGATTTTTGTATTGATATTGTCAATGCTAGGGTTTTCAGATGACATTCTTTTTTCCTTTCCAGGTCCGGGAGTTATTCCCGGATTTTTCTGTTATGTCCGGAAAATACAGTGGTGCTTTTCAGGTCTCTTTTTTACGGACAAATCTACATTAAATATACCATAGTCCGCTCTAACTGTCACGTATGGCAGCGGGACGGACGGCTTTGTTCGGATTTGTCGGGATTTTAAATTCCTACAGGACACAAAGCCTCTGAAGCCGGCGGGCGCGGGCGCTTGCTGCGTGCAGACGCAGGAACAGCGGGCGGATTTTGTGCGGACTGTCCTTTTTGCGAAAACAGGGGGAGAATGTCCGCTGTTTTTGTACAAATTTGGGCACATTGCGGAAAAAGAGAAAAAAACTCGGTAAATATACACAAATATAGAGAGGAGAGAATTGAAGCATTTATAAAAAAGTTATATAATTTTTGTAAGTATATACTGTTGTTAACCGTCGGGGAATTCGGTGAATTATAGTGAATGATAAAAGAAGAAACAGTAATCGCCGGAGGAGGTAGTGGTAACAGAAAGGAGTGAGCTGTATGAGTACAACGGATGCGCTGTATGAACGTTTCAAAGCGAACCTGGAAGCGGTCAACGGAGAATGTTCATTGGCAGCCAAAGCAGACGCAGGAAAAGTGGTAGCAGATCTTTTCCAGGCAAAAGGCATCAAGACAGCCTGTGTGGCAGAGACTGATTTTCTCCGTGAGATAGGAATCGTTCCTGCACTGAGAGATGCAGGTGTTGAGGTCTTCACGGATCACATCCGTCTTCATGCGGAAACTGCGCAGGGAGGAATCTCTGAAGCGCAGTACGGCGTTGCAGATCTGGGAAGCATTCTGCAGGTCGGAGATGAGATTGATGCGAGGATCGTTGCAACCATGTCTGCAGATTATATCGGCATCCTCAAGGAGTCAACGATCGTCGATGATTATGACGCCATGTTTGATGTAATCTGCGCGCTGCCGGAAATGCCGAATTTTGTCGGATTTATAACCGGACCCAGCAGAACTGCCGATATCGAGTGTGTCAGTACAGTCGGTGTCCACGGTCCCCTCAGACTCAGCATCGTAATCATTCAGGATGCCTGATGACGGGTACGGACAGAGAATGCGGTGCATGAGTTCATGGCACTGCTGACTGCGCACCGGTTTTTAGGAAAGGAGAGAATCAATCATGGCTAGTCTGGAGCTGAAGCAGGAAATTCAGGAAGCTTTGAAGAATCAGACTCTCAGCAGAACACTGGGAACATTCTGTGCGACATATCCTGCGAAGAGAGAAAAATCATATGCCGGTGTCGATTTTGAGTCGACACGTGACAGCATCAAGGAAGTCAAGAGCTATGCAGCAGACCACATCGATGAGATGATCGATGACTTCACAAAGAACTGCACAGCGCGCGGCGGACATGTTTTCCACGCAAAGAGCGGCGAAGAGGCTATGGAGTATATCCGTAATCTCGTAAAGGAAAAAGGTGTCAAGACCATCGTCAAGTCCAAATCCATGGCCTCTGAGGAAATCCACATGAACCAAGTCCTGGGCGACGACGGCGTACAGGTACAGGAGACCGACCTGGGCGAATTCATCATCGCTCTCGAGGGCAACACTCCCGTCCACATGGTCATGCCCGCCCTGCATCTGAACAAGGAGCAGGTCGCTGACTATTTCACAGAGTATACAAAAGAGAAGAACGAGCCCATCATCGCCGAGGAGGTCAAGACCGCCAGGAAGATCATGCGCGACAAGTTCATCCATGCTGACATGGGTGTTTCCGGCGCAAACGTGGCTGTCGCTGATACGGGCACCGTTTTCACAATGAGTAACGAAGGCAACGGCCGTATGGTCGGCACACTGCCCAAGATCCATCTGTATGTCTTCGGTATTGAGAAGTTCGTCAAGAGCCTCTCCGATGCCCGTTACATCTTTAAGGCCCTTCCCCGCAACGGCACGGGCCAGCGTATCACTTCTTATATCTCCATGTACACAGGCGCCTCTGAGGTGACTGTGGACAAGGATAGCGATGAGAAGGCAAAGAAAGAATTCTACGCAGTCATTCTGGATGATCCGGGACGCCGCGCCATCCTCGCGGACCCCGATTTCAGGGAAGTTTACAACTGCATCCGCTGCGGCGCATGTCTTGACGTATGTCCTGCATTCGCTCTGCTGGGCGGCCATGTATACGGCTCCAAGGTCTACACCGGCGGTATCGGCACCATCCTGACACACTTCCTGGTCTCCGAGGAGAGAGCGGATGAGATCCAGAACATCTGCCTGCAGTGCGGACGCTGCAAAGAGGTCTGCGGCGGCGGACTTCACATCCCCGAGATGATCATGAAACTGCGCGAGCGCAGCTATGAGGCAAATCCCAATCCCGTTTATAAATTCGCTCTGGATGCGGTCAGCGACAGAAAGCTGTTCCACTCCATGCTGCGTATCGCCTCCGTAGCTCAGGCTCCGTTCACCAAGGGCACCAACTTCATCCGTCATCTGCCTATGTTCCTGTCCGGCATGACAGAGGGCAGAAGCCTGATGAGCATTGCTCCCGTGCCTTTCCGCGATATCTTCCCGACCATTCAGCAGAAGGTCGAGAATCCCAAGGGCAAGATCGCTATGTTTGCCGGATGTCTGCTTGACTTCGCTTATGTTGACATCGCCAAGGCAGTCATCGCGGATCTGAACTCCATCGGCTACGTTGTTGACATGCCTATGGGTCAGTCCTGCTGCGGCGCTCCCGCTACCTTCATGGGTGACCGCGAGAACGCGAAGAAGACCGCTGAGCTCAACGTCGAGGCAATGCACGCGGAAGATTACGATTATGTCGTATCCGCATGCCCGACCTGCACACACCAGCTGCGCGTCTACAAGGACTTCTTCGAGGAAGGTTCCGAGATGTACAAGAAGGCAGAGGAACTGGGCAGCAAGACCTTCGACTTCTGCAAGCTCTTCTATGATCTGGGCGGACTGGCAGAGGCAGGCGATGAGACACCTCTTACCATCACCTATCATGATTCCTGCCACCTCAAGAGAGAGCTGGGCGTCTTCAAGGAGCAGAGAGAACTCCTCAAGGCAACAAAGGGCATCAACCTGGTCGAGATGGAAGAGTCCGATGTCTGCTGCGGTTTCGGCGGCACATACAGCATCAAGCTTCCTGAGGTCGCCGCACCCATCCTTGCCAAGAAGATCGGCCACATCCAGGATACCGGCGCTTCCGTCGTCGCTGTCGACTGCCCCGGCT
>DGRU01000117.1 GCA_002390025.1 Lachnospiraceae bacterium UBA4380 | reverse complement strand
CCTTGCCGCACATAGCCTGGACAACGCCGTAGGAGAACTGAGACTGGTCAATATTATCGAGGTCGATCAGGTTCAGGATGCCGGGGCGGTAGTCGCCGTCCGCGGGTTTTTCCACGACATTGACCTTGAGGTCCGCGCCCACGATGGCGATCGCTTTTTCCATGACCTGACGGTCGCCGATGACGATCACATCCGCCGCATCATTGACTTTTTCCAGGGCACATGCCTTTGCCACGATCTCGGGGCCTACACCGGCGGGATCACCGATCGGTACTGCAATCATAGGTTTTTTCTCTGCCATTTTTATTCCTCCGTTTTATGTCTGTATATCTGCAGTTTTAATATCCATTTGCATGAAAATGTCCGCAGAGGCCGGCTTTTATCTATTTTACCACGCGAGCGGCCGGCCACGCAGATTTTTTCAAAAACAGGTCCTTGCCCGTCACACCCTGACCGGAGATCAGATAAACAGTTTCTCCTTCAGGTAGTTGACGCAGACATTGAGGGCAGTCCTGTCGCCCTGGCTTCCGCCCTTGGTGATGAAGTCCAGGCCGTCGAACTCGCCGCCGCTGAACTGGCCGTAGGCGGCAAGGGGCAGAACTTCATCCTTGAGATCCAGTCCTGCCGCTCCAAAATAGCCGCTCAGAGCCTGTGTCACATCGCCGCCGCAGGCATAAAGGCCCTGGAAGCGGGGCTCCGCCCGCAGCAGGCGGACCGTGATCTCCGCCAGAGAGTTGTTGATCATGTCCGTCACTTCCTCCATGGAGCAGCCGTATTTCTCCATGTAAGGAACGAAGTCGATCCTGTTTTCCGGATAAATGCCGTCTCCGACAACAGAGGATGTGGTGTAGTTGTCCGCTTCATCGAGGACTTCCTTCACGACCCTGCTGATCTCCTCTTCCCTTCTCTCTTCTCCCTCGAGAAGTTCCCGGGTCCTGACCATGACGTTGTTGACTTCCTGTGTCAGCCAGAACTCCTCCAGCTGGGCCGTGGTGCTGGAATTGACACTGCCGACGACGACCAGGATATGGTTCTGTCTGCGGTCCATCCTGGGTTTGATGATCTTTCTGGCCAGCGTTGCGGTAAAGACGCCGGGATCTACGGCGATGATCTTCTCCCCGCTCTCGATGCAGGCGTCCGCGATCAGATCCAGGTCCTCCTGGGAGACGCAGTCGAAGGTCAGGATGCGGCTGCCCGCCTGATGGCAGGCGCGGATCTTTTCTGCAAGCACCGAAACGCCCTCCATCATCTCGCCCATGCGGATGGCGGTCACCTGGTATTTACTCTGTTCCCGAAAGAGCCTGTCCACCTCGGAGACCCTGACCGGGCACTTGGGGTCCAGCGCGATATTGGTCCTGTGCAGGGGCGTTCCGTTCACCAGCATATAGTTGCCGATGACGATCCTGCCCGAAGAAGGAAAGCAGGGCGCAGCCACTGCTATGTAGTCCTCTCCCAGACAATCCAGCATGGCGTCTGTCTCACTTCCCAGATTTCCTCTGAGGGTGGAGTCGATCCGCTTGCCGTAGACCAGGACCTTGTCATTTTTCAGAGTCTTTGTTGCCTCGAAGACTCTCCTGTAGGCTGTATCGGCGTCCACTCCCCGGCTGTCTGTGGGATAGAGCAGGCAGTCGCACTCCTGCATCTCCTCCGGATCATTATTCTCCAGAGACATGATCGTCGCTGCCCGATACTGCATTTTTGTCAGAAGCACACCGGTCGCATTGGCGCCTGTCAGATCATCTGCCACTACTATACATGCAGCCATATTGCCTCCTCATTTATACAAATCATGAATCAGTATACATATTTGTCCATATTACCGAATATCCCATGCCCGCATGGAACCGGCAGGCATGGGATATGGTTTATGACGGGACTATGAATTCCGGTCTGTTCTCTCAGGTGTTCTTTCTTTTTTCAGAAATGGTCACGAAGTAAGCAGAACACCTGAGGAAAACAGCCGGACCAGTCTGTTATCAGTGCATGAAGATACTCAGAACGAGGATCTCGACAACACCGACTGCCCACGCGATGGTGGAAGTGATGGACCAGATCTGCAGCTGATCCTTGGCTTCGCTGACGCCCAGTGTACGGTTGACGACCCAGAAATAGGAATCGTTGAAGTAACCGAAGAAGAGGGAGCCGACGCAGCATGCGATGGCGCCGAGTGTAGGGTTGACACCTGCAGCGATCAGGATAGGTGCGGAAATGGAGGCAGCTGTTGTCATGGCAACAGTACCGGAGCCCTGGATGAAACGCATTGCAGTGGAGATGACCAGAGGCAGGATGATGATCGGGATGGCAGTGTGGGAAAGACCTTCTGCCATGAAGTTGCCGAGGCCGGAATCCTTGATGATCTGGCCGAGGGCACCGCCGCCGCCGGTGACCAGCATGATGATACCTGCGGACATCATTCCCTTTTCCATCTCTGCCAGAGCGGTGGAGCGGTCAAGGCGATTGCCGAGGGTGAAAATAGCTACAATCAGGCCCAGGCCTACTGCGATGATGGGCTGGCCCAGGAAGATCAGGACGCCCATGATACCGGTCTTCATGCCCAGTGCGGACGCAACGGTGTTGATGAGGATCAGGATGATGGGCAGGATCAGGGGCATGAAGGACTCAAGTGTTCCGGGAACACCGGTCATATCCATGCTGAAAGCGCCGTCGTAATCGGGTTTCTGGTAAGGAGCTTCATGAGGCTCGTCGTTTTCGTCAAGGAGCCAGTAATACTTCTTGGCAAGGACAAGGCGTGCATAGACGATGCAGGCGATGGCCATGGGCAGGGCCAGAACGATTGCCAGAAGGATGAAGAAACCTACATCGATTCCGAAGATACCGCAGACGCCCAGAGGGCCGGGTGTGGGCGGAACCAGGGAGTGGGTGATGACCAGGCCTGCTGCCAGGGAGACGCCCAGAGCGATGACAGACTTTTTGGTCGCCTTGGAAAGAGCCTTTGCGATGGGGGCAAGAACGACGAAACCGGAGTCACAGAAGATCGGGATGGATACCAGGAAACCGGTGAAGGCCAGAGCCTCTTCTTCACGTCCCTTGCCGAAGAGCTTGAGGAAGGTGTAGGCCATCCGCTTGGCCGCGCCGGTGACTTCGAAGATCTGTCCCATCATGACGCCGAAGCCGATGATGATACCGATGCTTCCCAGCGTGCCGCCGAAGCCCGAGGTGATCGAATTGATGATACCGAAAGTCTTTCCGTCTTCCAGAGTGATGTTGAGAAGGGGCATGCCGCCGATGACACCGACTAAAACGGTGGTGGTGATCAGAGCCAGGAAGGCCTGGATCTTTGTTTTCAGAACCATGATGATCAGAAGAATAATGCCGATCGCCAGGGCGAGCAGCATTCTCTGTCCGCTTAATCCGTTAATCATTTTTTACTCCCTTTCTAAGTAGATAATTGTCAAGTCCCTTTATGAAATTCTCAGATTATTATTTGGCCGTGAGGACCTCGACCGCTTCTCGCAGAGTTGTATTTTCGCCGACATTGCCGGGGAAAATGACATAAGGGGTCTGCGGGAACTTGCTCTCCTCTCCGGTCTGCCATACAGGAATACCGGGGCGGATCTGACCCAGGACATTGGCGCGCTTGACGGCCAGTGCCTTTGTTCCGACATCACTGGAAGTGATGCCTCCCTTGGCGATGACGAAAGCGGGGGTGACGGTCAGTCTTCCGACCAGAGACTGCACTGCATCGGAGATGCGGACGGACAGACGGAGCTCGTCTTCCTTGTCGCCTGTATCTGCTGTGATCAGAGCTCTGGTCGTGTAGCAGCAGACGGTCTTTCCTGCGCGGATGCACTCCTCTTCCTTTGCAAGGCAGCGCCTGACTTCGTTCTCGAAAGCTTCCTCATCGCGGACCAGGGTCGCGTCAAGCTCGATGAACTCGATATCGGTGAGCTTTTTGAGCTCCTCGACCTGAGCTGTCGTCTTGTTGGTGTGGGAACCGACAACGATGATGCCGCCGTTGTCTGTCTCTTTGACGACCATCTGGGCTCTTGTGAGCAGAGGCTGGTCTGTCACGCCGCCCATGACCTTGACGATGGCGGCCGCGGTGCGGAACATGAATACCTTGCCCTTGGCCATTGCGCGGTAGAGGGCTACGCAGAAGACCTTGAGGTCAGCGTAATCGACTGCGTTGACGACGATCTTGTTGAAGTCCCTGACTGCCATGAGCTGAGCCTCGATCTTGTCAAAGGCCATATCATGGATATCCTCGAGAGAGATGCAGGTGACATTCTCTGCCTTGTAGGCGCCGCCGGTCTTCTCTTCCACATAAGCGGGCATGGAAGCTGCCTTGTATCCGAAGGTCTTGTCCTTTGCGAACTCTGTCTCGCAGGCATTGACCAGCTCATCGCCGTATTTTACATAGTGGACATTTCCGATGGTGAAACGCCCGCCCTCTTTGAAGAAGGGGCACATGATCTCGCCGTCGATCTGCTTGCCGGTGTACTTTTCGTAATCGGCCTTGAGAAGCTCTGTCTCCAGCGGATAATGTCCGCGCAGAGTGGAGTCGCTGCGGCTGATGAAGATGTACTCTCTGCCGGTCTCTCTGGCCACTTCGTCCACGACTGCAGCGATCTCGTGATGAGCCTTTGTGGTCTGCTCCGCTGTGAAACCGCGGGAATTGGTCATCACGTAAAAGAGGTTGTTCTCTTCTTCGAAGCCGGCCTTGATGCTGTCGTGATCCCAGTTTGTGTAGACATGAATGTCATGTACGGTCTGGACGCCGGTGGGATCGTCATCCAGAACGACGATCTTCTTGTTGTTGGCGGCAATTTCTTTTGCCAGGAGGGCGTCTGCCGCCGCCTCATCAATTTTCTTATAGGAAGTTAAAACATCCGCACTGATCGACATATCGCTAATTCTCCTTATTGAATATACATATGACCGTGTACCGGGGCCTGCGGACACATCTGAACCAGACTGCGTCTTCCCGGCCTGCTGTCTTTTTCTTATTCGGGTCTCTTAACCTGGCAGTCAGCCAGCTTCTCGAAGTACTGGACGATGCCGCCGTGGTCATCATTCATATGACCATGGATCTTGAGATACTGCATGATCTCGTAGAGCTGTGCGGTGTAGGGGATCGGAACATCAATCGCATGAGCGGAGTTGACACAGTTCTTGATGTCCTTGTGGTTGATGCGGATGGGGCCGCCGGGCTTGAAGTTGCGGTCGATGATCATGGGGATCTTGGCGTCCATGACTGCGCTGCCGGCAAGTCCGCCGCGGATGGCCTGATAGACCTTCTCGGGATCTGCGCCTGCCTTTGCGGCAAACACGAATGCCTCGGAGACGACTGCGATGGTGTTGTTGACGATCATCTGGTTTGCAAGCTTTGCAGTGGAGCCGCTGCCGCTGGGACCGATCAGAAGAGCGGAATTGCCGAGAATATCGAAGAAGGGCTTCATGGCGTCAAAATCCTTCTGGTCGCCGCCGCACATGATGGCAAGGCTTCCTGCGACTGCGCCGGGCTCTCCGCCGGAAACAGGTGCATCGACAAAGCCGACACCTTTCTCTTTCAGCTTCTCGTAGCAGTACTGGGACTCGACCGGAGTGACAGAGCTCATGTCGCAGACCAGTGTTCCTTCCTTGATGGTGGACGCCACACCGCCCTCACCGAAAAGGATGGACTTTACGATATCACCGTTGGGAACCATGGTGATGATGACGGGGCACTCCGCTCCGATTTCCGCGTAGGAGGCCTCTCTGCCACCGTTTGCGACGACATCCGCTACCGCCTCTTTATTGAGGTCTGCGCAGACAACTTCCACGCCTGCCTTGAGAAGGTTCTTTGCCATGGGTCTTCCCATAATTCCAAGACCGATAAATCCTGCTTTCATTTCGTTCCCCTTTCTTTCCCTTGTCCGGGAAATGATCATTTACCATGACTCTCCCGCCCGTAAAAACGGCCTTTATATCAGTGGTCATGTCCTATGCATCTTCCGGCAGCCTCTCCTCTGCAGTGGAAAGCCGCCCTTCAAAATCGGAGTACCGGTATACCGCTTTGATGATTTTATTGTACAGCATACCGGTATACCGGTCAAGCAAAAATCCCTCTGCACATTTCACAAAATATAATTTCGATATTTGTATAACTCCTACAAACCCGTTATTTAATTAACATTTCTTCAATCAGCAACCCCGGGAGAAAGGGATCTGAATGATCTGAAAATTTCTCTTACTATTGCCGGCCGCCGGACAGGAAGGCCGCACAATATTGTGTGTCCAATGGTTGACATCCATCCTTAGAGTCAATACAATAACTTTGATTTAATTTTTCGGGTTTTTAGATACCTTTAATGCATCGAATAGGAGTTTATATGGCAAAATACAAGCCGCTGCAGGAAAAAGCATACGAATATCTGAAGGACAAGATCACCAGAGGTGAGCTTGAATCCGGCAGGTTCTATTCCGAAACAAAGATGGCTGCAGAGATCGGCATTTCCCGCACGCCTTTCAAAGACGCGCTGGTACGTTTGTCACAGGACCGCTACATCGACATCATACCCAGCCGCGGATTCTGCCTTCATGTGCTCTCTTTGCAGGACATCACCAATACCTATCAGTCCCGCACAGCTGTGGAAGGATTCTGCGCACTCACTCTCCACACAAGACGCAAGGAAAAGGAAGCTGCCGCTGTCATCGAAGCCCTGTTCAGGGATAATGAAAATATGGCAGATGCTGTTGCAAATAATGCTTCCTTCCAGGAAATCCTCAGCTATGATCTGTCTTTTCACAGACGCATCGTGGAATTCAGTAAAAACGATGAGCTGATCAATCTCTACGAGTCCCACAATCATCAGCTCTATGATATTGCCATGAAGACCTTTGAGCTGGAAGGAAGACCTTCCATCGCTGTAGCCGAACACCAGGCTATCCTGGACAACCTTGTGTCCGACGATAAGAACGCCACTGCAGATACCTATCTCAGTGTAATGGAGCATATGGACAATACCAGAGACATTGTTATCAGCCTTATGTCCTGAACTTTTTCGTGCTCATGACAGAAAAAAACCGGCATAAAACACGGTATAACTCCTGGCATAAAACACGGCATAAAAAAGACCCGGAAACTGTTCAACCAGTTTCCGGGTCTCATTTTATTCAATCATCATTGAAAGCAGTGCCGAAGGCATCTTATTTGCTGTCAGCCCCAAGGCTTCCTGTTCCGCTGTCGGCAGACAGAGGGTTCCGGCCTTCCGGCACACAGACCCGGCAGTCGATCAGCAGAGGGCTGCTGTCTCGCGTGCGATGGCAAGCTCCTCATTGGTGGGGATGACATAAACCTGGACAGCGCTGTCGTCGGTGGAGATCTTGATCACTTCGCCGCGGCCCTTGTTTGCCTCTTCGTTGAGCTTGATGCCCAGGTAGCCGAGGTACTGCATGACTTTGGCGCGAACGAAGCCGCTGTTCTCACCGATACCGGCTGTGAAAGCGATGTAGTCAACACCGTTCATGGAAGC
>DGRU01000148.1:6815-13292 GCA_002390025.1 Lachnospiraceae bacterium UBA4380 | reverse complement strand
GTGAGAACGGAGCCGGAAAATCCACTCTGATGAAGATCATCAACGGGACCTATGTAGCTGATGAAGGTGAAATGATCTATAAAGGTGAGCATGTCGGTGCCCGGTCCGTCAAGGACTCTCTTAATATGGGTATCGCCATGATCTACCAGGAACTGAACCCGGTCCTGGAGATGACACTGGCTGAGAACATCTGGCTGGGCCGCGAGCCCAAAAACGGTCCCTTTGTGGACTACGGCAAGATGTACAAGGACACCCAGGACCTGCTCGACAGGCTGGAGATGCCCTACAAGGCCAATCAGAAAATGTATGAGCTGTCCATAGCCGGCCACCAGCTGATCGAGATTGCCAAGGCTATCAGCTGCAACGCCTCGGTCATCATCATGGACGAGCCCTCCTCCGCTATCGGCAACGAGGAAATCGAGGTCCTCTTCAAGCAGATCTTCGCTCTGCGCGAGCAGGGTGTCGCCATCCTCTACATCACCCACAAAATGGACGAGATCTTCCGCATCGCGGACGAGATCACCATCATCCGCGACGGCAAGTGGATCGAGAGCGGCCCCGCCAGCGATTACAACCCGCAGAAGCTGGTCGCCCGCATGGTCGGCCGTGAGATCACCAATGTCTTCCCCAAGGACACCACCGTCCCGATCGGCGATGTCATCCTGGAAGTCAAAGACCTGACCCAGGTCAAGGAAGACGGCGGACGTTTCCGCAACATCAATTTCCAGCTGCACAAGGGCGAGATCCTCGGATTCGCAGGCCTGGTCGGCGCGGGACGGAGCGAAGTCATGCGCGCCATCTTCGGCCTCGATCCCGTCTCCTCCGGCCAGATCATCCTCGATGGCAGGGAAATCCATAACAAGAGCACAGGCGACGCCATCAAAAACGGCATCGCCATGGTCAATGAGGACCGCCGCACCTACGGTCTGGTCCTGGGCCGCAATATCCACGAGAACGTAGCTCTCGTCAACATGAAGAAGTACACAAAGGTTTTGATCGATGACAAGAAGATCTCGGATGACGTCGAAAAGATGCGCGAGATGCTGCAGATCAAGATCGCGAATGAACATGTAGAAGCCGGCACTCTTTCCGGCGGCAACCAGCAGAAAGTCGTCCTGGCCAAATGGCTGGTAGGCGATGTCAAGGTCATGATCCTGGACGAGCCCACACGAGGCATCGACGTCGGCGCCAAGTCAGAGATCCACAAGCTGATGACCGAGTTCGCCCGCGAGGGCATGGGGATCATCATGATCTCCTCCGAACTCCCCGAAGTCCTGGGAATGTCCGACAGGATCGTCGTCATGCAGGAAGGCATCATCCAGGGCGTCCTGGACAGATCCGAAGCGACACAGGAAAACATCATGGAACTCGCCACCAGGGGCGTAGGAAACAAATGATCCGACGTCAGCAAAATGCGTTCAGGATGAGTTCCTCACAAGGATCTGCTTTAAAACAGCAAACATTTTTACAGGCTGTGACAGCATCTCCGGTCACAGCACTATAGTTGATCATCTGCGCGCACCAGCCGCGCACAGGCTTACTGTTTTATGAATACCGCCGCGAAAGGAGCGAAACAATAATGGAAGCTAAAACAGAAAAAAAGAAAATGAATATCGGCCAGCTGTACGGAAAATTCGGAATCTTCTTCATCCTGATCGTACTGTTTGTGCTCTCGTCACTCTTCGTCAGTGGATTCCTCTCGGTCTATAACCTGACCAACGTCCTGCTGGCCATCGCCTGCACGACCACCCTGGCTCTGGGCGCGACCTTCGTCATCATACTCGGACACATCAACATCGCCTACGGCTCTGAGCTCGCCTTCATCGGCTGCGCATCCTGTATCGTAAACGTTGCAACCGGCTCAGTATTCCCCGCCATCATCGTGGCACTGCTCCTGGGCCTGGCATTCGGTCTCTTCAACGGCTTCGTCATCACGACCTTCTCCATCCCGGCCTTCATCGTCACACTGGCCCTGACGGAAGCAGCTCGCGGCGGCGCCGTCCTGATCACAGGCGGACAGACCATCTCCGGTCTGACCTCCTCCTACACCTTCCTCGGACAGGGTTACATCGGCGGAGTCATCCCTATGGCGATCGTCATCCTGGCCATCTGCTTCGTCATCACCTACATCATCCTCAACAAGACCCCCTTCGGCAGATACGTCTACGCAGTCGGCGGCAACTCCAAAGCAGCTGAAGCTTCCGGTATCAACCCCAAGAAGATCACCCGTATCGCCTACCTCATGGACGGACTTCTCACAGGTATCGCTTCCATCCTCCTCATGTCCAGACTGAACTCCGGTGTTCCCGGCGCAGGCCTGACCTATGAGATGGACGCCATCACCGCAGTCGTCGTCGGCGGAACATCCATGTCCGGCGGTTCCGGCACCCTGGTCGGCACCATCTTCGGCGCGATCATCGTCGGTATCATCAACAACATCCAGACCCTGCTCGGTGTTGACTCCAACATCCAGCGTATCGTCAAGGGCGCCATCATCGTCGTCTCCGTTATCATCGACGTCGTGACCAAGAACTCCGCCAAGAAGGCAAGGTAATCGAAAAAACAACTCCTGCGAACTATTCGGAACGGGGGACCGGGACACAAGGGACGGTTCTGACTGTCCCGGTCCCTGAACCGCCCCGATATAGATCACATCAGGAAGGCAGGATAATAAGGAGAACAATATGTACAACGTCTTTTTAAATGTCAAGGGCGACGAGACTCTGGTCTTCCGCGGGAACTTTAAAGAAGTCAACCAGTATGAAGATGCTCTGCGGGACAAGATCAGAGACATGGATCCCGAAGGCAATACCTACAGCTGCGTAGTCGTCAGTGATGACCGCATCGAGAAGCGCATTGCCGCCATCGAGAAATGGGAATCCCTCACAGAGGAAGAGAAAAAGGAAGAAGTGACCGTCAGCGGCTGGACCTATATCAAGTCCATCTATGACGCCATGCATCTGATCAAGAGCAGATAAGTAGTTTTTTCGCTCCGCATACCGCTCTGCAGAGCGGTATGTATGAAAACGTGAACCGGCTGCCTGCAACTTTCTGCGGCAGGCAGCAGTTCAGATAAAAAGTACATCAAAAAGAGTAACAACAGAACAGGTAATTTTTACTAATTGAAAGGAGAGGTATATGAAACTGAAAAAGTTATTGGCAGCAGCTATCGCAGGTGTTATCGCAGTCGGAACACTCGCCGGATGCGCAGGAGGCGGTTCTGCTTCCTCCGGCGGAGCATCCTCAGGCGGCGGCGATACCGTCAAGATCGGTTATGTCAACCTGGCTGACACAGACGTGTTCTGCATGAGCCGCCGCGATGCCTTCAAGGCAGCCGCTGAGGCTGAGGGCTGGTCTGTAGAGTGCACAGACGGCAACAACGACTCCCAGAAACAGATCGACCAGGCCAAGTCCTTCATCGCCAAGGGCGTCGATGTTCTGATCGTTGTTCCCTGCGATGCGGCAGGCATCGTTCCCGCCGTCCAGGAAGCCAACAGGGCAGGCGTTCCGATCATCCTGTTCGGTAACGGCGCAACCGGCGCAGACGGCCTTGATTACACATTCATCGGTTCTCCTCACACCGAGTCCGGCAGAATGCAGGGTGACCTGTTCGCACAGATCCTTCCCGAGAACGCAAACATCTGCTACCTGGCAGGTACTTCCGGACTGGACCACGCAGCAATGCGCCGCGACGGTATGAAGGCTGGCTTTGAGGCTGCAGGCCGCAGCGACATCACCATCCTTGACGACCAGGATGCCGACTATGTCAAGGACAAAGGCATGAAGACAACACAGGCATGGATCCAGAAGTATGCTGACGGCAAGGGCGGCGTTACCTTCAACGGGATCATTGCAGCAAACGATCAGATGGCACTGGGCGCTATGGAAGCTCTCAAGGGCGCGAACATCCCTCTGGGCACCGGCGAAGGCCAGGTTATGATCAGCGGTATCGACGGCACAGCAGAGGCTCTTCAGGCAGTCAAAGACGGCCAGATGGCACAGACAGTCCTTCAGGACGCTCCCGGACAGGGTGCTGCAGCAGTTGATGTTATCAAGACCTATATGGCAGGCGAGAAGCCCGATGCGGAAGTCCTCGTACCTTATGTCTCTGTTACAGCAGAAAACGTTGACGAGTATCTGTCCAAATAATAAGCTCTGCAGTATAAGAACATTATTAGAAATTATTAGAATCAGAGGCTTTCTTCATCCGGCATGTGATCGGGAAACCGCCTGCAGACTATGCATATAATCAACGTAGGTAAAGTGATCTGTCGCTCAGGACTCAGGACAGCCATTGCGGCCAAAAAATGGCTGGTCCACTGTAACCGGCGCTCTTTGATCAAAGAATATTCTTATATGCAATAAAAAACAAACCGACGGCACTGACCACATCAGATGCCGTCGGTTTTTTCATGTCTTCGGATCATGACTGAAGTCACGGAAATGCACCGGCTCTGTTTTCAATTGTTCTGAAATGCCAGATGAGTCCGACGTTTGTGGCCTGAACCGCTTTTAATGAATCATTTTAATTCTATTGTTGCCAGGTATTCAAAAACATTGTAAATTTAAAGCAATTTATCAAAGTGATACTAAATCTATCCCTATAAACTATTTCAAAAAGCAAGGTGTCTTTCATGAAAGTTACTATCAAAAAGATTGCCGAGATCGCAGGGGTTCATCCTGCCACCGTAGATAAGGTACTGCACAACCGCCCCGGTGTGAGTGATGAAGTGAGGGAACGAGTCCGCAAGCTGATCGACGAACTCGGCTACAAGCCCAACCCCGCGGGCCGTGTCCTTCAAAAGCAGGGAAAAGAGTTTGTGATCGCTGCCATCCTTGTTAAAGTAGATGCTCTTCCCTACATCAAAGAAGGGATTGAAAAAGGAATACGTGAACAGACCGGCCTGGATATTACCATTCACTGGTATCTGTCTTCCTATAGTGACGCCGGACAGCAGGCACAGTTCATTGACAAGGCAGTTGAAGAAAAGGCAGACGGGATCATCCTGAGCCCGATCAACTCAAATCGTGTTCGTGAAGCGATCAACCGCGCTGCTGCCGGGATTCCTCTGGTCACCACCAACTCCGACATCGATGGGACACAGCGCCTGTGCTATGTGGGCCAGGACGGCAGGCGGGCCAGCAGAGTCGCCGGAAGGACCATGGGAAACCTGCTGGGCGGAAGCGGACGGGTCGCAATTATATCCAGCGCCATCGCATCAGAGAATAATTCCTACCATGTCAAAGTCCGTGAGGAAGGCTTCTGCAATTTTCTCAGAGAAACCTTTCCTGCCGTGGAGATTATTGCTTCTGTAGAAAGCTTTGAGGACCCTGAGACCACCTACCGGGAAACATATAATCTTCTGAAAAAGTACCCGGATCTGGACGGTCTCTACATCACCTGCGGAGGCGTCGGCCAAGTGGGAAGAGCCATCCGTGACTGCGGCAGAGAGGATATCAAGGCCCTTTCCTTTGAAAAATATCCGGAAATCCTCGATCTGATGCAGGAGGATATCATCGACTGTACCATAGACAGCGAACTGGAACGCCAGGGCGAAATTCCCGTTCAGATTATCATGGATGAACTGGTCTTGAAGAAACATCCAAATGAGGATAATATTTTTACAGATATCAGAATCCTCATCAAAGAGTGCTTATTCTGATTTCTTCTGCAATCCTGCCGGGCGTGTTCTGTGACATGTCCGGCTATATTTTTACCCACGCAGTATGCTTTTCGGATCCGGCAAAAACTCCAGTTTCAAAATCATACCCATTCCAGCCGCTAACCTCTGTAACGTACGTATTGATGGATTGGCATTTCCCCTCTCTATCCTGCTGATATCACCTTGTGCAATACCAGTTCTCTCAGAAAGTTCTTTCTGGGTAAGACCTGATTGCTGGCGGGCATCAATGATAGCCTGAATGATAGCACGTTCAGGCTGTAGAGCTTCATATTCAGTTCGAAATCCGGGATCATGAAGCTGTTCTCTTAAAAAATCATCAAACTTTTCTCCCATCATCAACACCCTTTCTTCTTAGATAATCTTGCCGATATTTTTTAGCTTTCTCCAATTCTTTTAAAGGAGTCTTTTTTGTCTTCTTTACAAATCCGTTCGTTAAGATAACACGTCGATCAATGTAAAAAAAATACATCACTCTGGTGATATCAGAACCCACTTTAGCACGCAATTCAAATATGCCTTCTGACAGGTGCTTACTATATGGTTCCCGCAGATTATATCCATTTTCCTGCAGCAGACTAATCATGCTTGCCATTTTTGCACGCATCTTATTATCTAACGAAATCAGAAAATCTTTTGCAGGTTTATCGCCATCAGTTGTTTCATAAAATTCAACTTCAAATTCCGCCATTTTTCATCTCTTTCCAAAAGAATATATGTTTTATCCTATATTGTCAACATATCTATTCTGAACACCTAAAACATCCAGACTTGTAATTACTCATGCTCAGTCATA
>DGRU01000148.1:0-6699 GCA_002390025.1 Lachnospiraceae bacterium UBA4380 | reverse complement strand
TCAATCTTTTTACTGGGAGATTTAAAAATGGAAACAGGGTTTTGTCCGGAAAGATTAAAGAATATTCGGGAAGAGAGGGGGATTAATAAAGCTGAAGCAGCGAGACTGCTTGGATTATCAAAAATGGGATACCTGCGCTATGAAACAGCGGCCAGAACTCCCTCCCGGCAGATGATATTTTTTATGGCGCAAAAGCTCGGAACCTCGCCCGAATATCTGACCGGTGCCTCTGAAGACCCCGAACCCGCGGAATATCTGGTCTCCAGGTCAGATGATCCTGAACTATTCGACCTGATCAAAGACATGATCGACACAAAGAGTCCTGCACGAAAAAGGCTCCTCGCCTATCATCAGAAACTGAAGGCTGATTCCGGACAGTGACAATGTTCCTGGTTATCACAGGTCTCCATCGCACCTGCGCCATGATTGAAACTTCTCTGCCGGCAAATACCGGATGAAGCAAAAAAACACCTGATTTTCATGATCTGATTCCCGAAAACCAATCTGGTTTTCAACAGCCAAAAATAACGGAGAGCCTTATAAACTCAGGCTCTCCGCTGTTTTTTGCACAACTCACCCGCCACTTCGATTGCCTCTTTAAGGCAAACTTAACGCGGCTGCAGCCGTATGAAGTTGAAGAAAGCAATCCCTACGTGAGCACGCTCCCTCCGGACTGCTTTCTTAATCTTCGCCTGGCTCGTGTGCTTGGCGGTTATTCCAGCTCTATTGTTCCGGGCGGCTTGCTGGTAATGTCGTAGAGGACGCGATTGACACCGTCCACTTCGTTGATGATGCGGTTCATGGTGGTCTGGAGAACATTCCATGGAATCTCGGCCGCCTCTGCGGTCATGAAGTCGCTGGTGATGACGGCGCGCAGGACGACAGCCAGGCCGTAGGTGCGGTGGTCGCCCATGACTCCGACGCTGTGCATGTTGGAGAGGGCGGCGAAATACTGACCGAGATTCTCATCGGCTCCGGCTTTGTGAAGCTCTTCGCGGAAGATGTAATCGGCATCCTGCACGATCTGGACTTTGTAGGGTGTGATCTCACCGACAATGCGGACAGCAAGTCCCGGACCGGGGAAGGGCTGACGGTAAACGAGTTCGCGTGGGATGCCCAGTTCAAGGCCGACCCGGCGCACTTCGTCCTTAAAGAGCATGCGGAGCGGTTCAATCGGGGTTTCATCAAACCCGAGTTCGCGGACAAGTTCTATGGGAAGACCGCCGACATTGTGGTGGGATTTGATGACATCTCCCGTCTTGCCGTCGCCGCTCTCGACCACATCCGGGTAGATCGTGCCCTGGGCCAGATAACGGACCTTTCCCTTGAGTTTCCGGGCTTCTTCCCCGAAAACACGCGGGAATTCCTCTCCGATGATCTTCCTCTTGATCTCGGGATCGGTCTGGCCGATCAGGCGCCGGTAGAATCTCTCCTGGGCGTTGACGCGGATAAAATGCAGGTCAAAGCTGCCCGCCGGTCCGAAGATCGCCTCCACCTCGTCGCCCTCATTTTTTCTCATGAGGCCATGATCCACAAAGACGCAGTGCAGCTGGCTGCCGATCGCCCTGGAGAGGAGGGCAGCGGCGACAGTGGAATCGACACCGCCGGAGAGACCCAGCAAAACATGCCTGTCACCGATCTTTTCCCTGAGTTCCTCGATGGTGCGCTCCGCAAAGGAGGACATCTCCCAGTCGCCTTTACAGCCGCAGACATCCATGACAAAATTCCGCAGCATTTTTGTCCCCTCCGGAGTGTGGACTACTTCCGGGTGGAACTGGACAGCATAGAGCCTGCGGGCAGGATCCTCCATAGCGGCCACCGGGCAGTGGTCCGTGTGGGCAATGACCGAGAAGCCCTCCGGGAGGTCTGCAATATAGTCTGTGTGGCTCATCCAGCAGATGGTGGAGCCCTTGTCATCACATTCGACACCCTTCAGAAGCAGAGAAGACTTTTCATCAATGCAGACTTCCGTGCGTCCGTATTCGCTGACCGGGGCTGTTTTCACACTGCCCCCGCAGCGGTATGCCATCAGCTGGGACCCGTAGCAGATTCCCAGTACAGGAATCCCGAGTTTAAACAAATCCGGAGAGCAGGTGGGGGATTTTTCATCATAGACACTGGCGGGACCGCCGGTCAAAATGATTCCTTTGGGCGCCAACTCCCTGATCTCATCAATTCCCATGGTGTGGGGATGAATCTCACAATAAACATTACACTCCCGGACACGCCGGGCGATGAGCTGCTTATACTGTCCCCCGAAATCCAGGATAATCACCAGTTCTCTTTTCATAAATACCTCCGTAAGAGCAACATATAGTCAGGGCGCGCAGCCTTGCCTACAGGGATGAAGATCAACGCATATTTTTTCAAGACTTGCTTGAGGGTCCTACACTATGAAGCGAGTTTCCTTTTTTACGCGCGTATCCGATGACTGTTATGAAGTCGCGGGTATTGCGCGATAAAGAATAAAAAGATCTCTCCTGACTTACACAACCTGCAGTCCCGGCGAAAACAGGGCTCAAAAGAAATCAAAAATGAGTTTTAAGAGCAGCAGGACCACTACGCAGACCATGACGGGGCGGATGATTCCGGCCCCTTTTTTGATCGCAAGAGCTGCTCCCAGGTAAGATCCCGCAATATTGAAAACTGTCACGGCTATTGCAAGCCCCCACAGCACTGCACCTGATGCGGCATAGGTGGACACGGAAATGATCGAGGCCGCTGCGATGACGAATCTTGTATTTCCCGTTGCCTTGACCAGATTCAGCTTCAGAAATGCCGCATAGGCAAGCATATAGAACAATCCGGCTCCGGGGCCGTAAAAGCCCTGGTATCCGCCGAGCAGAAGGCCTATGGCTGCAGACCGGAAAAAGATGGCTGCATCCGACTTCTCATCGATGTGATCGTCCTCGCCAAGGTTCTTGTTCGCAAAGAGGAAAACCGCGATGACGGGAACCGTGACCAGCATAAAGATCTTCAGGTAATAGACCGGAACGATCAGATTCAGCCTTGCTCCCAAATAGGATCCGACCAGCGCAAAGGGGAGCGTGATCAGTGCCGATTTAAGGTGGATATTGCCGCTTTTCGTATATTTGATTGCTGCCACACCTGTGCCGATCAGCACAGAGCACTGATTTGTGCCGATTATAAAACGGACAGGAATCCCGACCGCAAGCATGGCCGGAATTGTGATCAGCCCCCCGCCTCCCGTAATAGAATCAACGATCCCCGCGAAGAAAAAAGCCAGGCAGCACAAGAGCGTCTGCACGCTGAATAATTCAAAGTTCATTGTCTGCAAACTCCACTTCCGGATACATTCTATGCCGGCTGACTCATGACTGCTATGAAGTCACGAGCAGGCTCCTCACAAGCAGGCATCTCACGAGCGGGCACCTCACGAGCAGGCATCTCTCGAGCAGGCATCCCACGAGCAGACAGCGGCTCTTTTTCAAGCCTCGCCCGCGAGTCCCGTGCCATGAAGAATAACCTGATAATCCGGTGCTCCAGCAATATATTTTCCGTAGTCGATCCTCACGATGTTCCCGGCGGCGCTTCTGAACGCCAGGTGCCCCGCCCACCCGGTATAGGAGACAGTAAGGTCATCGTGCAGGGAATAAATATCGCTGTATTCCTTTGCTGTGGGCTTCTGACCGTCCCCGAAGGTAAATCCCTCTGCCTCTGCGTCAGCAAGAAATCTTGCGGCAATATTCCTGCTCCGGCAGTAAATAAAGGTATGGCGCGGCAGATTTCTGCAGCGGATCCTGCCGATCAGGCTTCTGCTTTTCACACCCAGCAGTTCTGTCACTGTTCTCTTCGTACCCTCTGTTTTTTTCATTGATGCCCTCCTGTAAAAAATCCACACAGGACCCGCACGCGGGTTTCCTGTCTGTGCACATATCCCGCAATTGAAACAGCGGATTCTGTGCGATCAAGAATAGATGCTGCTGCCGGGAGTGCAGGCATGCGCTAAAAGCGCGCCAATGAGAAAACATGCAAAAGAATACAAACCATGAGAAAACAATGGGAATGCATTAAGAAAAAAAGCACCCATCGTTACGACAGGTGCTGGAAATACCGCTATTCACACCCATCGCTCAAGCATTAGCACCTTACTGCGGTGATCAGCAGGTTGCTGTGCGGTCATCGAGCTTGTCTCTCGCGCACTCCTTATAGGCATGTAATATAGTAAACGACAGGCAGGGTTTCTGTCAACCTGATGTCCGATGTAATTCTCGTGTCATTGCAGCAGTTACAGATGTTTTACGTGACTCATTCAAACCGGTAGATCTCACAGTTTCCGACCTTATAGGCCGCAAATTCTTCGTTTGTCAGATCCTGATACCATGATTTGACAAACCGGACTATTCCGTTGTGGGCGACCAGGACATAGGTCCTGTCATCTTCCTTCAGTTCATCCAGAAGGTTATATACACGCTGGGCAACACGGAACATGGATTCCCCGGTCCCGAAAGAATTGATAAAGCACTGCTTTGCCCTGAAAAATCCCTCGCTGTTGCGCGGGCTCGTGCCCTCCCAGATGCCGAAGTTCTGTTCCACAAGGCGGGGCTCAAAACGAACGGGGATCCCCGTGATCTCCGAAATATGCCTGGCGGTATCTGCCGCCCGTTTCAGCGGGGAGCAGAGGATTTCGTCCGCTGTATAACCCAGTTCCAGAAATTTCTTTCCCGTCAGGACCGCCTGTTCATGACCCTTTTCCGTCAGAGGGACATCCGTGGCGCCGCAGATCTTGTCCTCCACGTTCCATTGGGACTCTCCGTGTCTGATGAAATATATATGACCCATGTAGATATCCTCCGCTCTTTCCATTCTGCCGCCCGCCAGAGCGGCTTTCTCAATGCGGTCACAGGATGTCTGCAGACTCCCCGCGGCAAAACATCCTCCGTGCTGACTGCCTTATGCGGCAGGTTTCAGTTCTTCTTCCTCAGGAACCTCTTCCTCCGCAGGTGCAGCGGTGGAGGCGGGAGCTGCTTCCTCTGCCGGCGCGGCTGTGGATGCAGGTGCGGCTTCCTCCGCAGACGCACCAGTTGCAGCAGGTGCGGCCTCTTCTGCGGGTGCAGCGGTTCCCTCTTTGCCTGTCTCCTCTGTGCTTGTTTCCTCAGCGGGCAGATAGGAAGTCTTTTTGACGTTTTCTCCGTAAATTGTCTTGAATTCGTTCTTCATGGAGACTGTCTTGAAGCCGAGCTCTTTGCATTTCTGCTCGAAGGAGGCTGCTTTTTCAACGTTTCCGTAATCGCGCTCTGTATCATCACACAGGAGCATGTAGGCCTTTCCGCCGTTCTGCACGGTGTACTGCGCCATGGCAAAATCACCTGAACTGTTGCCGAAGGCAAGCTGGGGAACGATGCCGATCTCATCTACTATATTGACGATCTTGCCCCATTTCAGGTTCTTGTAAGTCATGTTTCCTTCCAGTAGTACCTGATCCTCAGACGTATAGGTATAGTCGCGGTCTGCTGTATCTCCCTTTCCGGTCGCAGTCAGAGAAAAGGTGGAGCCGATCACCTGATAAGGGGGAATCCATTTGCCCAGTTTGTCTTCCGACAGTTCTCTTGCGAGAGACCGCTCTGTTCCGCTGACGATATATACTCTGAATCCGTGCTCCGCCAGGTACTGCACCAGAGCTGCCATAGGCTCATAGAAGCCTTCGCCGTAAGTCATATTTTCAAAGCCGACTGCCGGCTGCGACATAAACTTGCGTACGTAATCTCTGTACTGGTCCACCGTATAGCCCTTAAAGGACTCAGCGGCCATCTGTGCCGTGGATCTGGGAGAATCCGGTTCCTTCTCTCCGTGCAGAAGGGCAGTCTCCAGAGCCTGGGCAAATTCCCTGTCCTCTTCAGACGCCTGATATGTATCATCGTGCAGCAAGCGGTACATCAGAAGGCACTGGTCAAAATAGGTCGGGAAAAGTTCCCCGTAAAGGGTGCCGTCCATATCAAACACCGCGACGCGCTCCTCCTCGGGCACAAACTCATCGGAGTTCTCATCGGTGAGTGTTTTCACATAGTCAATGATGGATGCCATGGCAGGAGAATCCTCTGTCCAGTAAGGAATCACTTCCGCCTTCTTCTCCCCGCCGGCGTCCGCTCCTGCGTCGGAATTACCTGCTGAACTGCCCAAAACAGGAGTTGTCAGCAGCAGACTCAACACCATACAAAGTACTGCCACTTTTTTCCAATGGACCATTTACTACACCTTCCTTTCTGTTCTGGTCTTATGTTATTCTATCTTACTCTATTTTAGTTCCCTTGTAAAAAGCAATCTTTCTACGGCAGTCCCTGCGAATCGTCACAGATATCCTAACCTGGATCTTTGAGTTCCCGGAAAATACCAGTTGCGACAGAAACACCGCATTTCAGAGAGAAATCTTTGATTGTAACACTGCTTTTCCGTTTTTCATCTTCTGTCCTTCCCCGGTTATATTTTATCCTTCTCCATTTTTGGCCCCTTATAAAAAATTAAGCGTACTGTAAGTACGCCGGACATGCGGGAGAGCAGCTATATAAACAGCTGTTCTTTTTTAGAATTCATTGTTGAAATGAACCCTCGGCACCACCGCAAAGGTCGTGCCGGGGGCTCATTATTTGAATAAAAATGTTTTTCTAATTCCGCATCAAGAAGATTGATCACCAGCTGATTAAGAGACACCCCTGGAGATGCAGCTAATTTTTCATATTC
>DGRU01000221.1:1392-5237 GCA_002390025.1 Lachnospiraceae bacterium UBA4380 | reverse complement strand
TTCTTGCCGGCAGACAGCTTCTTACCAGTAGACAACTACCGGCATCTTGTTTTCACAATAGGAATAGAGAGCCTGCGCGGCGTCCACCGGGAGATTGATGCATCCATGTGAACCATTGCCCTGATAGATCGAGCCGCCGAAAGCAGTTCTCCACCAGGCGTCATGGAAGCCGCATCCGTCGTAGAAAGGCATCCAGTATCCAACCTTGGTCTCATATTCATATTTGCCGTTTGACTGCATGACACCGCGCAGAGTCGTATCCTTGAGCATGAACATGATCCCGAAAACACCTGTGGGAGTACCGTGGCCTGTCGTTGTATCTCCGCTGACGAAGTCACTCTCCACCATCAGCTGGCCGTCAACATAACACCAGAAATGCTGGGCGCTGAGGTCAGCCTCAATATATGTCGTGCCGATGCCGTCATTCTCGGTCTGATCATTGTAAGGTGTAATATAGTAATCCGGTTCGCGGGTCTCTTTGGTCTTTTTCTCAAAATCCTCGACAAGCTTGTCATGCTCGGTGACCTGATTGACCATGTATCCATAGTCGCCGCCGCTGACTGTGATCTGCCCGCGGAGCGTGGACTGGAACTGCCGGTCCATACCGATCGTGTTTGTATTGTAGGCCAGCTGGTCCAGGAACTCCCAGAGCTTTTCATCCCAGACCTTCTCATCCTTGACCAGTTTACCGCCGTCATCCTTGACCAGCCAGTCCTTGGTCACATCGGAATTCAGCCGCATCGTTTCACCGCTCGGAAGCTCATAGGTAATACTGGCGCCGACCAGATCATTGAGATCATCCCTGCGCGCGATGATCTTGGCATCATCAGATTTAATGGCGGCTTCCACATAAGCTCCGCTGATCTCCTCCGCATCGATCATATCGGCATAGCGGGCTGCTGCGTCTCCGACGCCTGCCTCCAGCTGGACAATATCGATCGTGCTCCCCTGAGTCTCGGGGATGATCACAAACTCGCCGTCCTCTTCCTCATTTCCGTCCTTGAACTGAATATAGGCATCCTGCGGCTTCTCCATATTCTCTTCCTGCAGTTCAGGAAGACTTGAAAGAGCCTGTGTCAGCTTTTCATCGTCATAGGTGCCGCCCGGCTTGATCTCATAGACCGAGTCTTCAAAGAAATACTTGGGCCAGAAGAGGCTGTCCTGCTGCTGGAGCAGAGCGGCAATACTGCCGTCGGACTTATAGGCAAACCCCATATCCCCGGCGTGCACTATCTCCGTAGTGCCGCCCCGGAAGCGGACATTGATAACATAATCATTTGCGGCTTCGGCAAATTTCGCCTCAGCCTCCTCTTCGGTCAACCTGCTGCAGTCATATCCGTTAATCTGAGTGCCCGGCATAAAATGCGTCTCACAATACTTATAGCCGAAGGTATAGAGACCAACCAGGACAGCGATGATCAGGAGCATACTGATCAGGAATGCGATCCTACCCGTCCCGCCTCCGCCGGATCCCGCTGTATCCTGCGGAACTACCCGGTTCTGCTGCGGGAACACATTCTGCGTCTGCTGAGAATTCTGCTGCGGGAACACATTCTGCTGCGGATAAGGGTTCTGCAGGTTGGCATTCTGCTGACGGCCGGCACCATTCTGCGCAGCCGGGCCCTGCTGCGGCGCGGCATCAGCCTGCGGAACTGTATCCTGCTGTGGCTCGCCTGCGGCCTGCGGAGTTGTATCCTGCTCCGGCTCGGTATCGGCCTGCGGGGCTGCATCCTGCTGCGGCTCGGTATCAGCCTGCGGGACTGCGGCCTTCTGCGGCTCGGTATCGGCCTGCGGGGCTGCAGCCTCCTGCGGCGAAATGTTCTCTTTTGATCCGCCCTCAACTGCAGGATCTGAATCTGCCGCCCTGTTTTCCTCCCGGGCACTCTTCAGATTCTGCTCCGGCACCGGGTTCCACGACGGGACGGGAAAGACGGGTCCGTCTTTTTTCTTCAGGATAATGGTCTTCTCCTCTCCGGGGTCCGTGCCGTCCTTATTCTGTACCTGGGAATTCTCATTCTCCCCAGGTAAAATGGTCACGTTTTCTGTTTCTCTTATTTCCTTTTCAGTCTTTTCGTTAGCCATTAATTCCGGAATAACCTCCATGAATACTTAATTATGATAAACGGTCGATGATGTCACCCTGTTTCCAAAATAACATCCGCCCGCATATAAAGACTAATAATGATACAACATTTTTCCGGCAATGTCTATGCCTGAGATTGTCTCATTATACATCATTCAATCCAACAAATAAATCATGAAAAGATATTAATAAAATCAAAAAAGACGCATTTCGGAGTCTCCCTGCCTGTTCAGGTGAGAAAACTTTTCTCAGATTAATTGTTTACAGTATATTGATTTCTTTTCCCTTCATTCATTTTTTCTTAGAACAAATACCTGTATTTCAGTTTTTCCTGCTCTGCTCAGCTCTCATCACAAAGGTTCCCTTCGACAATACGAACCCTTCCGTTTTTGTATAGAGGGCTCCTCATTCCGGAAAACATCTGTTCCACTGCCGCCCCGGCAATTTCAGAGGGCGCAAACCTCCAGCTGACAATGGGACAGCCCTGATATTTTTCTTCCTCTGCGATCCGGATTGCAGCAACACAAATGTCCTCAGGGATACGCAGACCGCACTGACGGATTGCGGCTATGCCGCCCTCCAGGAGCAGATCATCAGAAAACAGAATGCATGTCGGCCCCAGCCACCTGCTCCTCTTCAGCAGGGTCATAGTCTCCGAACAGGCATCCCCCACTGTATCTGCCCCGACACATCGATAAAAATGGTCAGGTATCTCCAGATGGTATTCCCCGAGAACAGTGCGGATCAGATTCCTGCATATACCAGACTGATCCGCGCACTCCTTTACTACAAATGCGATCCGCCTGTGCCCTCTGCTGTAAATCTCTCCGATCAGTCCCCGGACTGCCTTCTCATAACCGGGCAGCACACAGCTGCAGGAAGCGATATTATTTCCGACAGAGACAACCGGTATCTCCCCAAGGATCAGCTCCCGCAGATTTCTGAGATCCTCATGACTATACAGTTCCTTCTCCTCTATCCCGCTGAAAAGAAAGACGCCCTCCATTCCAAACAGCCTTGCCCTGGGAAGATATCCCGGCCTCCCTTTCGCGGCCCCCTCTTTCCCAAGCGGGCTTAACACCACCAGATCATATCCCCTTTTGACCAGAGCTTTCCGAAGTGCCTGTATGACATTCCGGCAGCTGTCCTTCTCTGTCTCGTCAGTGATCAGAAGACCGACAATATAAGTGTGCTCCCGCCTGCTGTTCAGTTCGTTTTTTACCGCCTGATAACCCATCTTTCTGGCTACTTCCCTGACTTTACGCTTGGTATCCTCGCTGATATCAGGATAGTCACTGAGAGCCTTGCTTACTGCCGAAATCGATATGCCGCATGCTGCTGAAATGTCCTTTTGTGTTACCATCTGTTCATATCCTTCCCCTTCTGCAATGTAAAAGATGCACTGCTCCGGATGACCTCCCTGATCCAAAACAGGCATGTATAGTAATATTGTTATAAAAAGCGTATCAGATGACAGTTCTCCTGTTCAATCTTTTTCCTCTTTAAAATTGTCTGCAAATTCCTTTATTTATGCATTATTATCTCAAAACAAATTCTGCTTTCTGATTCAGAATCCGTAGAAATATCAAAAAAGTCCTAATCACCATCCTGCAGCATCACTTCCTTCATCTCCTACTCCCCTGCCAGACAGACAGATTTCAGGCACACATGATACTGCACGGGACTATTTCACACTTGGTCAGGCAAATATGCCCTGATGATCACCCCAGCCTGCGCTGCCCCCTCACTCAAAAAATAAGTC
>DGRU01000221.1:0-1316 GCA_002390025.1 Lachnospiraceae bacterium UBA4380 | reverse complement strand
CCAAAAAATAATTCCATTTTTCAAAATTTCCAATTGACAAATGCAATCCATGCGACTATAATCATACTTGCTGTTGAGAAATCAGCAGGAAATGTACGTGTAGCTCAGCTGGATAGAGCGTCTGGCTACGGACCAGAAGGTCGCGAGTTCGAATCTTGTCACGTACATGCAAAAAAGCATCTGCAAATCGCAGATGCTTTTTCTTTGCGCGAAACAATGTGCGCGAAGCAATGAGTCCATGCGTTAAAAAATGCGTAAAGGTTCGTCGAGAGCTTGCTCTCGTAAGAGCCTTTACGCATTTTTTAACATACGGCGAATGCCGCGACAGTGAGCAATCGCCTTGCGATTGCGAACCTGTCGGCATGGACTCATTGCACTTTCTTTTTTATGCCTGCACGGCGAATGCCGCGACAATGTATATTCAGTCCCTGGTAAGATCCGCGTACTGCGCCTTCCAGGCTGTCCTGATAAAGTCATCGGGCGCAAGCAGGATCTGACAGCCGACTTTACCGCCGCTGATATAGATTTTATCCTGCCCCCGGGCATGTGAATCCAGCCTGGTCACGAAATTCTTTTTCAGGCCTATTGCCGTGCAGCCGCCCCTCACATAGCCGGTCAGAGGGAAGAGTTCCTTCTGATGGATCATTGCCACAGATTTCACACCGACAGATCTGGCGCACTTCTTGAGGTCGAGTTCTTCATCGATCGGGATCACAAATACATAGTGCTCTCTGTCCGGAGCCACCGTGACCAATGTCTTGAAGACCTTTTCATGCGGCAGTCCCAGATGGTCTGCCGTCTGTGCACCGTCTACAAACTCATCGCACTCATAGGAAAAATGTTCATAGGATACTCCGGCACGGTCCAGTATGCGCATGGCATTTGTCTTCACTTCGCCTTTGTCTTTTTTTGCCATAAAAATACTCCAAATACTCCAAACAGCCTGAATAAGCGGTAGAAAACGACATCACGTATTTCTCTTCGGGGCAGCCGCTCCTCCCCTATCCCGCTTCCGGGAAGCTGCATGGGGAAAATGCAGGCCTCGATCATATTTACATAAAACGCACCCCTCTGCAAAGTACTCGCAGAGGGGTGCTGTAATTCACGAATTGATCAATGATGATCTAAAAGCAATTAAGCTTTCAGCTTCTTGATCTCAGCGGTCAGAGCGGGAACAACCTCAAACAGGTCGCCGACGATGCCGTAATCAGCAATGTTGAAGATGGAGGCATCTTCATCCTTGTTGATGGCGATGATGCAGTCAGAGCTGCTCATGCCGGCAACGTGCTGGATAGCGCCGGAGATACCGCAGGCAA
>DGRU01000066.1:2349-8426 GCA_002390025.1 Lachnospiraceae bacterium UBA4380 | reverse complement strand
CCAGCGGGATCATCTGCCCCTTCATGCTCAATATCGCCATGGCTGAGAACGCGAATGTGAACGGAGTTGACTTCTTCTTCAACACAGAGGTAGAAAAACTGACTCCTGCGACCTGCGAAAAATGCGGTCAGCCCATCTGGAAGATCCGCACCAACAACGGCGAATACAAGGCAAAATATGTCATCAACGCGGCGGGCGTCTACGCAGACGTCTTCCACAACATGGTCTCTGAAAAGAAGATCAATATCACTCCCAGGCGCGGCGATTACTGCCTGCTGGACAAGACAGCCGGCGGTCATGTCAGCCACACGATCTTCCCCCAGCCCACAAAGTTCGGCAAAGGCGTTCTGGTCTCCCCGACTGTCCACGGCAACCTGATCGTGGGTCCGACAGCCATTGATATCGAAAACCGCGAAGGCATCAATACCACAGCGGAAGGTATCAATGATCTGATCACAAAAGCCGGCGAGCATGTCCGCAATCTTCCCATCCGCCAGGTCATCACGTCCTTTGCGGGGCTGCGCGCACACGAAGACCACCACGAGTTCATTATCGGCGAAGTTGAGGATGCCCCTCACTTCATCGACTGTGCCGGCATCGAGTCCCCCGGCCTTTCCTCCAGCCCCGCCATCGGCGAGTACGTCGCTCAGATGCTGAAAGAGAAGATGGGCCTCGAGGAAAAAGAAGACTGGATCGGAACCCGCAAGGGTATCCTCAATCCCTCCGATCTCTCCATCGAAGAGAGAAATGAACTGATCAAAAAAGAGCCCGCCTACGGCAGGATCATCTGCCGCTGCGAAATGGTCACGGAGGGCGAGATCATCGACGCCATCCACAGACCTCTGGGCGCCCGTTCCCTCGACGGCGTCAAGCGCAGGACCAGGGCGGGCATGGGCAGATGCCAGGCCGGATTCTGCTCGCCCCGTACCATGGAGATCATCAACAGAGAACTGGGCATTCCGATGGAGAAGATCACCAAGCTCGGCGGTGATTCCAAAATTGTCCTTGAGAGAACAAAGGGAGGTGCCTGATAATGACTTCGTATGATATTGTGATCGTCGGCGGCGGTCCCGCCGGCCTTGCAGCTGCCGTTTCCGCCAAAAAAGCCGGCACGGACAGCATCCTCATCATCGAGCGCGACAAGGAGCTGGGCGGCATCCTCAACCAGTGCATCCACAACGGCTTCGGACTCCACACATTCAAGGAGGAACTGACCGGTCCCGAGTACGCCTATCGCTTCATCGAGCAGGTCTATGACCTGGGAATCGAATACAAACTGGACACCATGGTCATGGACATCTCCCACGACAAGGTCGTGACCGCCATGAACCGCACCGAGGGCATGTTCCAGATCCAGGCAGGCGCCGTCATCCTGGCCATGGGCTGCCGCGAGCGTCCCAGAGGCGCCCTGAACATCCCCGGTTACCGTCCCGCAGGCATCTACAGCGCCGGTACAGCGCAGCGCCTGGTCAACATGGAGGGCTATATGCCCGGACGTGAAGTCGTCATCCTGGGTTCCGGCGATATCGGCCTGATCATGGCCCGCCGCATGACCTTCGAGGGCGCAACCGTCAAGGTGGTCGCAGAGCTCATGCCTTTCTCCGGCGGCCTCAAGAGAAATATCGTCCAGTGCCTGGATGACTACGGAATCCCGCTCAAGCTCTCCCACACTGTCGTTGACATCGAGGGCAAAGAGCGCGTCAAGGCCGTCACCATTGCGGAAGTCGGCCCCGACATGAAGCCCATTCCCGGAACAGAAGAGCGCTACACCTGCGACACGCTTCTGCTTTCCACCGGTCTGATCCCCGAGAACGAGCTGTCCCGCGGCGCTGGCGTCGAGATGAATCCCGTCACCAGCGGTCCGATCGTCAACGAGATCCTCGAGACCAATATCCCCGGCGTCTTTGCCTGCGGCAACGTCCTTCACGTACATGACCTGGTGGACTATGTTTCCGAAGAGGCCACCCGCGCCGGCGAGAACGCAGCTAAATACGTTCAGAATGGCTGCAAAGATGAAAAAGAAGGCAGCGACATCAAGCTTGTTGCCACCCAGGGCGCCCGCTACACCGTTCCCTGCACCGTCAATGTCTCCCGCATGGACGACAACCTCACCGTCCGTTTCCGTGTCGGTGCCGTGTACAAGGACAGCTTTGTCAGCGTCTATTTTGACGACGAGCGCGTCCAGCACAGGAAAAAGAGGATCATGGCCCCCGGCGAGATGGAACAGATCATCCTCCAGAAGAAGAAACTGGCGGAATATCCCGATCTGAAGACCATCACGATCAAGATCGAAGCGGAATAAAATGACAGATCCCTGCACATGAACAGGACAAGCCCCTCTGATGTCTGCAGCCCTTATGGAAACGCGGACAGGACCACCCCTCTGTCGTCCTTCGGTTCCTGTAAGAGCGTATCATGTGCATCTCAGAAATACGTCATTTTGATCATAAGTTATTTTTGAACAGGAGGTCATAACTGTAGGTATGGAAAAAAAGAATCTGACTTGTATCGGCTGCCCCATGGGCTGCCAGATCACAGTGGAAGTTGAGGGCGAAGAAGTCTTCAGCGTCACAGGGAATACCTGCGCGATCGGAGACAAATACGCCCGCCAGGAAGTCACGCATCCCGAGCGCACTGTCACCTCTACGGTCACTGTCACCGGAGGTGAGAAGGATCGCTGCAGTGTCAAGACCAAAGGAAATATTCCCAAGGAAAAAATCTTCGCCTGCATGGAGGCAATCAATCATGTCCTCGTGGCGGCACCTGTCCGAATCGGTGATGTCGTGATCGAAAATGTCTGCGGAACTGGTGTGGACGTCGTGGCGACCAAGAACGTGGACGCTGCATAAGAGCAGCAGTCCGGCTGTATGGGACCGCAGAAAGCTGCTGCCGTGTCCCCGGCAGAGCATAGACAGTGTTATTGCCCCTGACAGAGCATAGACAGTGAGTATTATGTTCCTGACAGGGCATAAACATCGTCAGGTCCCCGGCATGATGTGAACAGTGTACTGTCCCTGACAGGATGTAAACAGTAAAAAAAGAACGTCTGCGGAAGAGAAGATGCTTCCGCAGACGTTTTTTCAGTTCCAGAGGCTGTATTTTTCAGTATTTTTGTTTTTACGTAAGAAGGACTGTGAGATAGGCGTCAATATTCTACCGTGACCAGCAGATCCTTGGAGGCTGTCTTGCCGTCGATCGGGCTGGTGATCTGATAGGTGATCGTGTAATCGCCGGGCTGGTAGGTGTTGACCTCTCCGGCCAGGTGGATGTAACGGCTCAGCTCGGAGCCGTCGCGGTCCTTCATGGTCTTGATATAGTCGTAGAAATTGAAATAATCGCCGACCTTCAGCGTCACATGATCGTCCGTGAGCTCGAGGATGGGACCGGATTCCTCTGCTTCGTCTTCGCCGCTGCCGAAATCGTTCCCCTCTTCATCGTCTGCATCCGGGGATTCCTCAGAGGTATAGGCCTCATCACTGTTTTCGGACTCACCGTCCTCGTAATCTGACTCTTCCCCGTCATCTGCATTTCCCTCATTTCCCTCTGTGCCGCTGCCTTCCTGGACTGCGGCAGGATCACCTGAGGGGGTGGAGGCCTGTGCGGTGGAACCCCGCCCGGGTCCGAACAGTAGAAATGCCAGGACAAATGCGTTAACCACGACAAGGGCAATAGTGATATACTTGAAGAGAGGTTTGTTGGTCAGATCCGATCGATTGAGTAAATTCATTTTTCACCTTCTTGATGTTTTGCCGATAATAATCACAGAAGCAGCGGTCCGTGCTCTGTGCGATTGCAGCTTCCCGCCTCAGCGCGGCGGCAAGGAGAATCAGCAGACCTAAGACATTATAACAGCACAATACGTGTTCATTCAAGATTTCAATTTGAGATGTTGTCAATTAGAGAGATTGCCGTTGCAGAGAAGGAGAGGAATATGGGGCAGACAGACCATCAGAAAAAAATCGACAGATCAGACCCGGGAATTGCTTTCTCGATGAGACTGGTGGAAAACAATCCCTTTATGCAGTGGAACAGGATAGAAGTGGACGAGCTGGATGTGAATCACTGTCTCTGTCATGTTCAGCTGCGCCATGAGCAGACAAATCCCAACGGACTGGCCCACGGCGGGCTTCTCTTTACCATGGCCGATGTCGCCGCATCGGCTCTTGCCCGCGCGGACGGACGCAACTATTCCACGCTGGATGCCAATGTGCACTATCTGCGGAATGTGAAGGAAGGCACGATCATTGCCGAGGCTTCCATCATCCGGCGCGGCAGGACCTCCGTCCTGATCGAAGTGCAGATCCGGAGCGGGGAGGGCAGGGAACTGACCCGCGTGACCGTCACCATGTTCTGCATCGCCCCTGCTGCAGGCTGATAGGCAGCCTGGGAAAGAGGGCGGTCTGCAAAGAGGACTGCATGCAATGATTACTCTGTCGGGAGAACCCTTTCCAACCCCTTGGAATCATACAAGCGGGTCCTGCAAGAGGATTCCTCAACAGGGTTAAAGAGCAGGATCAAACAGCAGGATCAAACAAAAGGATCAGACAGCAGGATTATATAAGACCCGCGGAAAAGCTCCGCGGGTCTTGTTGTGCCTGTTATTTCTCCTCCAGCACCTGGAAGATATAGAACTTCAAATAGTAGGATTCCTCGGACGCCCAGAGGATGGGGTGATCAGGTGCCTGGGTGCGGAATTCCACCTGGCGAAGGCGCCTGTGCGCGTCCTTTGCCGCCTGGGCTATGGTATCGCGGAAAAGGTCGGGATCCATGAAATGGGAGCAGGAGCAGGTGGCCAGAAAGCCTCCGTCGCGGACCAGCCGCAGGCCCCGCTGGTTGATCTCGCGGTAACCGCGCACTGCTGCCTTGACGGAATTCCTGGATTTGGTAAAAGCAGGAGGGTCCAGGATCACGACATCATACAGCTCGCCCTCTCTGTGCAGGGCGGGAAGAAGGTCGAAAATGTCCGCGCACAGGTACTGAAGACGGGTGCCGGCCCGGTTGACGAGCCAGTGCTCATTTGAAGAAGTGTCCGAAGCTGTCTCTTCAGAGGCAGGATCGGATGCCCCCTCTGCTGCGGATATCCCCTCTGCTGCGGGTGTCCCGGGGACCGGGAGGAAGCCGTTCAGGGCGGCATTTTGGGCCGCCTGCTCAATGGCAAGATCGGAGGCGTCGACACTGGTGACCTCGGCGGCGCCGGCAAGAGCCGCGTTCAGGCCGAAGGACCCTGTGTGCGTGAAGCAGTCCAGGACACGGGCGCCGGGGCAGAGCTTCGCGATGGCGCGGCGGTTTTCCTTCTGGTCGAGGAAAAAGCCCGTTTTCTGCCCGTTCTCGACATCGACCATATAGCGGACCCCGTTTTCCGTGATCGGGACAAGGGTGTCAAAAGGCTCTCCGATAAAGCCCTTGGTGCGGGGGAGCCCTTCTTTTTCACGCACTTTGGCATCACTCCGCTCATAGATCCCGCGCACATTGACCCCGTCCTCTGCCAGGATCTGTCTGAGCATGGACAGGATCATGGGCTTGAGACGGTCGATCCCCAGCGCGAGAGATTCCACGACCAGAACATCCTCGTACTTGTCGACGGTGAGACCGGGGAGAAAATCCGCCTCTCCGAAGATCAGGCGGCAGGAGGAAGTGTCGATCACCTTCCTGCGGTATTCCCACGCTGCGCGCAACCGTGCCTGGAGAAAGGCGGGCGTGACAGTCTGCTCTTTTTTCCTGCTCAGCATGCGGATGCAGATCTTTGAAGCGCGGTTGATAAAACCCCAGCCCAGAAAATAGCCGTCAAAATCCTCTACGGCCAGGATGTCGCCGTCTTTGAATTCTCCGTCCACCCGGGCTATCTCGTTATCATAGATCCACAGCCCGCCGGCCTTCAGGGCCCTTGCGCCGCCTTTTTTGATCCGCGCGACGGCACTGCCGGCTAAATTTTCATTCATATGCTCCCTGTAGTCTGTCATCAGGTATGTCCTCCTGTCTGTGCTGTTCCTGAAATATATTCAAATCATATGCAGATTTGTGCTTTTTTGCAAGGGCAGACATAGAAGGACGGTCTCGCAGAAGGTCGGCAGAAGGAC
>DGRU01000066.1:0-2296 GCA_002390025.1 Lachnospiraceae bacterium UBA4380 | reverse complement strand
CGGCAGAAGGACAGTCTCTCATTGTGTGATGCAGACTTCTGCATTATATGCTATGATATGTTTTGAAAAACCAGACAGAAGCGTATTGGATACCGGATGCGGAAATTCCGGAAACCAGATTGGAAGGTGTTGGAAAATAGACGGGAGGGAACCTATGAACAGCGAAAAAGCGGCGGTCCTCGTTGACTCCGGCTGTGATATTGCACAGGAATGTATTGATAAATACGGATTGTGGCTTCTGCCGCTGCACATCGATTATCCGGAGAAGGCCTATCTGGACGGCGTGGATATTGATCCGCAGATGGTGTATGACCGTTATCCCAAAGATTATCCCAAGACATCGACGCCCTCTCTTCAGGAGGTGCTGGATAAACTGGAGGAAATGGCGGATGCGGGAATTGAAAAAGTCATTGCCGTCTGTATTTCCAGCGGTCTGAGCGGCACCTGGAACACGGTGCGCCTGGCGGCACTTCACCAGGACCGGGTGGAAGTGTTTGTTTTTGATACCAAAAATATCTCTGTGGCCTGCGGCCTTCTGGGAATCTGGGCAGCCAGAAAGCTCTCGGAGGGAATGTCCTATGAAGAAGTATGTCAGGGCCTGCAGGACAAGATCTATGACTCAAAAGTCATGTTCTATATGGATACCCTCGAGTATCTCAAGCGCGGCGGCCGGATCGGGACCGTCTCCTCGATCATCGGACAGGCGCTGAAGATCAAGCCCATCATTTCCTGCAACAAGGACGGGATCTACTACACTGTCTCCCTGATCCGCGGAAGCAAGCAGGGCAAGAAAAAGCTGCTCAGCGAAATGCTCAAATTCTGCCGCGGCCACAAGGTCTGGCTGGGGCTGGGCCACGGGGCTGCTGCCCATGAGCTGGAAGAGATGGAGAAAATGGTGATGGATGAGCTGGGAGAAAACGGGGAGGTCCTCTACCGCAAGCAGATCGCGGCGACACTGGCCCTCAACACAGGCCCCGGCCTTGTGGGCGTTGCGGCAATCCTGGATCCCTGAGAGGGAGCAGAGAAGCGGCAGCCGGACAGACAGGGCTCCGGACCGGGCTTCGAGCAAGGGCTCCGGTTAAGGACTATGGACCGGGCTTCAGACAAGGGCTTGGACAGGGGTTCCGGACAAATGCGGCAAATGCTCCGGTCGGACAGGGCTTGGGACAAGTGCCCGGACAGGTAAAAACAGAAGATAAAGGCGGGAGAGCAGCGGATGCCTCCCGTCTTTTTTTGTATACATGTATATTTTTACTCGATTTTTCCATGTTTAGACTGGAAAAATATGAATACACGCTTTATAATAGGATATCTGTTTGGCATGATAAAGCAGAAAAGTGAAAAATACTGCAGATGTATTTTTCTGCCCGGGATGCCTGTGCCGCCCGGCGGCAGAACATCCTGTGATCCCCGGCCGTTTTCGCATGTGCGAAAATGTCTCAGGGCGCCGCTCCTGAAAGAGCGGCATGGCAGGTAAAAGTGCCGGACAGAGAGTAATATCGGCGTGGAGGCGGCGCCGCTCCTCAGGTAGGGTGCCGGCAGGTCAGGAGCAGACAGGGAACAGGACATGACGCAGATCCTGCAGATGCAGGATGTGGTACTGCAGCCCTGCTGTGCAGATCAACGCCCCGGAACAGGAAGCTGGAGGAAGGTTCATTATGGAAAAGAAAAACATCGATTGGAGTAACCTGGGATTTGGATATATGGTCACGGACAAGCGCTATGTGTCCATGTTTAAGGATGGCGCATGGGATGAAGGCGCCCTGATCAGCGATGACAAGATCGTCATGAGCGAGGACGCAGGTGTCCTGCATTATTCACAGTCTATTTTTGAGGGACTCAAGGCCTATACGACAGAGGACGGCCGTATCGTGTGCTTCCGCCCCGACCTGAATGCAGACCGCATGTACAATTCCGCTCTGCGTATGGAAATGCCTCCTTTCCCGAGGGATCGCTTTATCGATTCCGTCGTACAGACCGTCAAGGCCAATGCGGCATGGGTACCCCCCTACGGCACAGGCGCAACTCTGTACGTACGTCCCCTTATGTTCGGTATCAGCCCCGTCATCGGCGTTAAGCCCGCGGAAGAATATATGTATCGTGTCTTCGTGACACCCGTCGGCCCCTATTTCAAGGGCGGCGCTACCCCCATCCAGATCAAGGTCAGTGACTATGACCGCGCGGCACCGCGGGGAACCGGCCACATCAAAGCCGGCCTGAACTACGCCATGAGCCTGCTGCCCGTCATGGAAGCCCACAGAGAGGGCTTCGCCGAGAACCTCTATCTCGATCCCGC
>DGRU01000089.1 GCA_002390025.1 Lachnospiraceae bacterium UBA4380 | reverse complement strand
GTTTTGTGAGGTGCTTTATGGAAAAATCAATACTATTTGTAAATGCCTGTGTGCGAAAAGAGTCCAGGACACGAAGATTAGCCGGGAAGTTGCTCTCGAAGCTGGGCAGACCGTTTGAAGAAGTTCGTCTGGTAGAGATCGCGTTCCCTACAAGCAACGAAGAATATCTCAACAAAAGGGATCAGCTGATATCAAAGGGTGATTGGCAAAATCCATTGTTTGATCGGGCACGGCAGTTCTCCGAAGCAGAAACCATTGTGATAGCAGCACCATACTGGGATCTTTCCTTTCCGGCAATGCTGAAGCAGTACTTGGAACAGATCAATGTGGTGGGAATTACCTTCAAGTATTCAGAGGAAGGCATACCGATCGGTTTATGCAGTGCGAAGAGCCTTTATTATGTGACTACAGCCGGAGGCTGTTATGTGCCGGAAGATTACGGATTCGGATATGTAAAAGCACTGGCTCAAAATTACTATGGCATTCAGGATGTCAGAAAATTAGAGGCGGTTGGACTCGATATCGAGGGATCTGATGTCAATGCGATTATGATATCAGCAGAAGAGGCTCTGTCAGATTTTGGATTGGATTGAGCGGTATACAACCAAACACTGAAACCTGCGTCTCATTTTCTGTCACAGCAGCCGCCCCGGTTCACCCCAGGTACTTAAAACACAGCATGGTGATATCATCCGACTGGGGCGAGCCTCCTGCAAAGCGCTCCAGCGCGCTGCGGACGAAGTAGATGACCTCTGATGGTTTCTCCGCTTCTGCCAGATTCAGGGTCTCGATAAGGTGTGCCTCTCCAAAGAGCTCCAGCGCAGGGTTTGTCGCCTCGGTCACGCCGTCTGTGTAGACAAACAGGCTGTCCCCGGGGGAGAGTTGGAATTCGCGGTTGTTGTATTTTGCCCTCTTACTGATCCCGACGACGATATCGTGCTTATAGCGGATCTCTTCAAAGGTCCCTGCGGCCCTGCGGACGCAGGGATTTTCGTGTCCGGCGTTGCAGACGAGTCCCTTGCCGGTGGAGATCTCGAGCACCGCGAGCCAGACTGTGACGAACATCATCGAGGAGTTTCTCTCGCAGAGCTGCAGATTGACATTTGTGAGGGCTTTAGCCGGATCGCACCCGCTCATCAGCTGATTTTTGATAAGCGTCTTGGAGACCATCATAAAGAGCGCGGCGGGGATTCCTTTGTCGGACACGTCCGCGATCACTAGCGCCAGATGGTCCGGATCGATCAAAAAGAAGTCATAGAAATCGCCGCCCACCTCCTTGGCCGGCGTCATGGAGGCAAAGAGTTCGAACTCCGTCCGGTCGGGAAAGGGCGGAAAAATCATCGGCAGCATGTTGACCTGGATGTCCGCCGCCAGCTTGAGTTCCTTATCCAGCCGGTCCAGTTCCGACATCATGGACACGATGCCCTTCATCGTATCTCCGGCCTCTTTTTCTTCCGTGACTGTCTGAAGGAAAGTGATCACATCTTCATCGCCTGTCCGCATGCGGCAGCGCGTTGTAATACTGAGCTTTCCGTCCGGGTGCTCCTTATGATATTTGTCGACCGCCTCGTCCACCAGGGAGGTCAGATACTGCATGGTCGAGCGGCTGTCAGAGTCGGAGAACATGAAAAAGCGCGCCGCTTCTGCCCTGATCACATCCCCCTTTTCATGGAGGGAGCTGCGCAGGACTTCAAATCCTGCCTCCCTGTCTCCGTCCGTTTCCAGGATGAGGGCGCTCTTTACATCCTTTTTGCCGATCAGGGCCATGTCATACAGATAGGCCAGATAACTCCTGTTGTAGAGCCCTGATTCTTCGTCCACGTAGCGCAGCTCCGTGATCATGGAAAAGTACAGCAGCGTCAGACCGACCGAGAACCCCAGCATGCTCGTGTCAAAGGGGGTAAACAGGATCGGAACAAGGCCCGTCAGCACGGACAGGATCATGGGCGTGATGCGAAAGAAGCGGTCCTTCTTCGCTTTTTTGTCAAAAACCAGTACATAAGCAGCGGACAGGCCAAAATATACCGTCTCCATGATGTACATTACATAGTAGAGCGGTCTGAGAACAGCCCGGTTGTCCGCCCCGATCACAAAGATGATCCCGGTAAACAGATTGATGATAAAAAGGACCGCGTAGAGAACAATGGGGGCCGCAAGAGCCCGGGAAGAGGCTGATTTCCAGTCCTTCTTACCGTATAGTTTGCTCTGAACATAGATCAGCCACAGCTGAAGGATGCACAGAACCGCGAAACAGCGGAGTGTCCGCGCAATCAGCGCAGCTGTACGGCACCACGGCATGGTCTGTTCGTACATCGCGTCATAGACGAAGCTGAAAACACAGGCTGCCGTGACCACGCAGCTGAGCAGATAGAAGAGCCGCAGCGAACGAGTCCGGCGACTGCGAAGGCGCTCCGACAGGAGCAGCAAAAGGACCATGACCAGGAGCGCAGCTGCGTCCACATAACAGGATACGATAGCATTTCCGACGATCGCATTCATTTCAATTCCTCATTACTTTGTTAAAGGGCGCGCGTTGATCCGCTGCGCCGCTTTTTCATTTTCCTCGTAAATGGACTGATCCATCACATAAATATGCGTGCAGACAAGGTACAGGGTGTAAGTGAAGGCGGTAGAAGAGATCCCCCTGAACCAGATTCCCCAGAGGATCCTGGAGACTATGACCAGGGTCCCCAGACAGACCAGGCGCAGGCTGAGCTTTCGCACTCTTTCCAGGCAGACCAGAAAATAGAGGACCACCGGCACAAAGACCAGATTGTGAACGGGCCCGTAATAATAAAGATTGTCCTCCCTGATCACAAAAAGCCACCCGGTCCACAGATTCAGCAGTAACATGGCAAGAATGACGAAACACGGAATACCGTACAGAACTTTCAGCTTCCGGAGCCGGTCCTTGCTCCCGTAGACACGGAAATCCAGATAGAGGAGATAAAAATAGGGAAACAACTCAAATGCAGCGTAAAAAACGATATTTCCAATCATGATCAGGACCCGGACGGAAGGGTTGGCATTGCCCTCCCAGAGATAGGTCAGGGCGTCCGCGACTGCCAGCGCCATATTGACCAGCACCAGGGCAAAAAACAGCCGATCGTCCAGTCTGCCCCGCTGCCGATACAGAGAGGTATAGATCAAAAGACCTCCCATGAAGAACAAAGAGGTCACATCCATTATGATACTTCCGGCTGCTCCAGTCGACATAGCTTCTACCTCCTGCTGCACGAATATCGGTACCGCGATTGTCGGTATCGTGTACCTTGCACAGTGATTTATGCACGAATTCATTATCTGGTTTGCGGCGGAATGTGTCAAGGGAACACTGCCAGTGTGATGATAG
>DGRU01000057.1 GCA_002390025.1 Lachnospiraceae bacterium UBA4380 | reverse complement strand
GCAGGGGATAATCCGTCTCTTCTAAGCAAGGCTGCGTTGCCGAACACAACAAAAAAGTGACATCACATAACTCCGAGAGATAATTGACTGCCAGATTAAACAGACTCAGCATTTTTTCGGGAACTGCCTGCACTTCATCAATAACGATCACACTTCCGCAAAGTGCCTGCATCCTTCGTATACTGGCTGTTTTTCCACTGAACAGAGTCTGCAGGAGTTGAACCATGGATGTAATAATGACCGGAGCATTCCAGCTTTCAGCCAGGAGTTCCTCCCGCTTCAGTCTTTCTTCAACACTTCTTTCATCCGATTTCGCATCAGAATATCCCTCATCTCCTTGTCTGTTTTTTGCGTTCTCTGCAAGGTCGTCTCCAATATTTGTATGATGCTCCAGTATAATCGAGTCATCCCCGATAAAATCCCTGATGATTTGAGCGTTCTGATCTATAATGGAAAGCAGGGGGGCTGTAAAAATAATCCTCCGTTTCTTGTGAATTGCCGCATGGGCCAACGCATAACGCAGAGAACTCAGAGTCTTTCCGGCACCGGTCGGGACATTCAACCTGTAGATCCCGGTCTTTTTTTCAGCAAAGGCTCTGCACAATTCTGAGATAGATCCACGAGCCCGCTGTATGGATGTTTCTTTTGGAAACATGTCTATTTTCTGCTCTGCATTCTTCAAATATTTTTCCCAGAAAGAGAATACATCTGCTTCTGACTCGTTTCCAAAAACCGGATACTCCTTATCATGCATAAAATGTGCTGTATCCCGACGATCTCCTTCTATAACAGCAGACAGCAGGAGTCTTGTTTCCATCCCTAAATAAAAGCATATTTCTCTGGAAATCTTTTTGGAAACCGTTTCTAAACTCAAACCCTCCTGTATCATTTTTTCCTGATGTAAGGCTGCCATCTTCTGGATTTTCCCAAAAGACTCGATACATTCCTGTTCGGCTTCCCCAAACAGTTTCTTTATAACCTTATCCCCTTGCTCCCACTCTTTCAGGAAGGTATCTCTCGCCTCTTCGTAAAGATCATCCTGAATGTTGACTCTATGCGCCAGCCCATGCTCCTTCTTTTGCAGTCCCACACAGTCAAAAAGCCCATGGTGCGCGCCAACAGCATAAGCAATGATTTCAGCCGTCAGGTCCTTGAACCCCGGATTCCTGTCGCTGCAGTGTTCGGTCTCCAACAGGTATCTACAGCCCTGAAATGTATGAATTACAGATCCTCTCCTCGCAGACTTGCCGGCCGCAGCACTTTCGATATAATCAGCAAATTGCTTTTGTTCTTTTCCCATATCATGCAGCAAACCGGCAAGATATCCGGAACGAACGAGACCTGCCGGTTCCAGGGATTGCCCGGCATACTCCGCAACAGCTGCACAATGTTCCAACACTGTCTGTACTGCCTTCTCTCCTTTATCATCATATCTAATGTGTGCCGGGAAAAGCATATCATCTCCTTTCATTCATTGTAAGGATTTAATAAATTATATAACCCGGTCATAAGATAGTCAATATATCTTTTTTAACCAATGCTTCATTTTTAGATTCATCCTCGACACCGTAAATATTTCACAGTCTCTATCAACGCTTGAAGTAATACACCTGATTTCATATAATAGAACTGTCATTGATACCAGCACTCTTCACATCTGCTGATATCGATGTGGATTGAAAAATTGTCAGGATGTAATGTGCAGGAGAAGAGGTTGGAAGCCTCTTCTTTCTGTATTTTCCGCTTCTGTTTTCTTTAATTTCCTATAGCATACATCACGTTCCGTCCAAAAAAACGGACAGCTATTGGTTTTCTTTAACGGGATGTTGCTATTCACAGTCCTTTCGGAACTATGGATAGAAGTAAGGATTTCTTCAGCAGACAGACTGAAAGTTTTCACCAATTCATTCATAACAATCGCCCTCAATTACCCATTTCACTTCCTTGCAGGAGGTAGCAGCTCATGCGGTCAGACAATCTCGATAAGATCATACAGCTTCGCCACACGTTACATCAGTGCGCGGAGCTCTCCATGTCGGAAGCAGAGACCATGCGCACTCTGATCGGTTTTCTTCGCGAGCACACTTCTCTGCAGATTCATGACCGCGGCAGCTGGTTCTATGCCGTAAAAAACCGGCAGAAAGGATCCTCCAAAGCGGCTTTTTCCGCCGATACCCCCGCCCCCATCGCCTTCCGGGCTGACATGGATGCCCTGCCGATTCCGGAGACGATCGACCTGCCCTATGCTTCTGCCCACACAGGAGTCTCGCACAAGTGCGGGCATGACGGGCACAGCGCCGTCCTCTGCGGACTGGCCCTGGAACTGGAGGAGATCGAGACCGGCATGGATGTCTATCTGATCTTCCAGCCCGGGGAGGAGACCGGGCAGGGTGCTCTTGCGTGCCGGAATCTGGTCCTGGAAAAAGGGATCGGTGAGATCTATGCCTTCCATAACCTTGGCGGGTATCCGGAGGGCAGCATCGTGTACCGGGAGGGGCTGACCCAGCCGGCCTCGGAGGGCCTGCGGATCCGCCTGACCGGGGCGACTTCCCACGCCAGCGCGCCGGAGAAGGGGCGCAATCCCGCCGCCGCCCTGGCCCGGGTCGTCCTGGCGGCACAGGAGCTCTCCTCCCCGAAATTCAAAAACAGGGCGGCCCATTCCGGCTCAGTCCTGACATCACCGGCGGAAAAAATGCGGCTCTGCACCATCACCGGCATCGACCTGGGCAGCGGCGATTTCGGGATCTCGCCGGGTGTGGGGGAGGTCTGCATGACCCTGCGGGCGGAAGCCGAAGCGGATATGAAGGATATGGAGGCCTCCATCCTCCGTTTTGCCAAAAGCGCCGCTCTCGCGGAGGGGCTGGAGATCCGTCACAGCATCCATGACTACTTTCCGGAGACCCGGAATCACGAGGTCTGCCTGCAAAAGGTGCTCTCTGCCGCCGGGAAGCTGGGGCTTGAGCCCATAGCCATGGCGGAGCTCTGGCGGGCCTCTGAGGACTTCGGGCATTATCTTAAAGTATGTCCCGGCGCCATTTTTTATATAGGGAACGGGGAGGGATATCCGGCCCTGCATACAGTGGAATATGATTTTAACGACAGGATCCTGGAAAAGGCTGTGGATCTTTTTGCCGCATTGATAGGATAGGCAATCTGTAAGAATCGATTAGAAAGGAGTCGCTTGATCATGGACTTCAACACCCTGCTTGGAAAAGAAATGCACTGCAGCTGCGGCCGCACGCACAAAACAGACCTGAGATCCATCGATATAGGCCGCGGCGCCCTGGACAGGCTGCCGCAGACGCTCCGAGACCTGGGCTTTAAAAAGGCTTACCTTGTCTCCGACGTCAACACCTGGAAGGCGGCCGGCAGGGCCGCTGCGGACAGGCTGACCGATGCCGGCTTTCCCTTTGAGGCCTTTGTCCTGCCGGATCCGGATCTGGTGCCGGATGAGCGGGCGGTCGGGGCTCTTCTCCTGCACCTGCCGGAGGACGCCGACCTGGTCCTGGGAGTCGGCGCCGGAACCATCAATGACCTGTGCAAGTATATCAGCTTTCTGAGAAAGAGAGAGTCTGTCATCCTGGCGACCGCGCCGTCCATGGACGGCTTTGTGTCCGCGGGAGCGGCTCTGATCGTCGACCACGTCAAGGTCACCTATGACGCCCAGGCCCCGGCCGCGGTCATCGGGGACACGGAGATCCTGGCACAGGCGCCCATGGAGATGATCACGGCGGGCCTCGGCGACATGCTGGGCAAATACACCTGCCTCCTGGACTGGAAGCTGGCCCATATCATCACCGGTGAATATTACTGCGACCATGTCGAGGGCATGGTCCGCACGGCGCTCCGGACCATGCTGGCGCAGAGCGGCCGGATCCGGGACCGCGACCCGGAGGTGATCGGGTCTGTGACCGAGGCTCTCGTGCTCACGGGCATCGCCATGAAATTTGTCGGCAATTCCCGCCCCGCCTCCGGCTGCGAGCACCACATGTCCCACTTCTGGGAGATGCGGTTCCTCATGGAGGGCAAAAAGGCCGTCCTCCACGGGACCAAGGTCGGCGTCGCAACGATCGCCGCTCTGCGCATGTACAAGATGCTGGAGGCCGTCCTGGACTCCGGGGAATTTGATATCGAAGCTGCGGCCGCCCGTCCCTTCGATCTCACAGAATGGGAGCGGGAGATATGCGCAGTCTTCGGCGAGGCCTCGGACGGGATCATCGCCCTGGAGCACCGGACCCGCAAAAACGATCCGGAGGCCCGGAACCGGCGGCTGAAGGTCATCGAGGACC
>DGRU01000092.1 GCA_002390025.1 Lachnospiraceae bacterium UBA4380 | reverse complement strand
AGTTCTCCGGAGACCAGTTTATCGATATGGACCAGCACACCTGTGACTTCCACAACGAGCAGTTCCAGGAGCTTCTGGAGTTCGCAAACAAGTTCCCCGCCCAGATCGGTGACGAAGAGGCCTACGATTACAGCACACAGTATCTGGCAGACAAGGCCCTGCTGGGTATCCAGTTTATCAACACTCCTTTTGACTACTACTACATGACCAGGCAGCTCTACGGCGATATCAACGTGACAGTCACTGGCTTCCCGTCAGAAGGCAACAAGGGACCTGCAGTTGCTCCCAGTATCGAGCTCGGAATCAGCAGCAGCTGTTCCGATCCCGACGGATGCTGGAACTTTATCCGCCGCTTCATGATGGCGGATTACCAGTCCGGCATGGAGAGCAGCCTGCCGATCAGCAAGACAGCGGTCAGAAAGCAGGGTGACGATGTCATCGCCAGCTTTAAAGAGCAGGAGATGGAATATGAGCAGTACATGAAAGAGCAGGATGCGCTCATTTCCGAAGATGATGAATCCGAAGACGCAAGTGCAGGCATGACAGGCGATGAGATGATGGTGGTCACGGACGGAGTCGATCTCTCCGACGCCGCGAGCGAATCTGAAGACATGACCGGACAGCCCGTGCCTGAGGAGGATTTCGACGGAACGCACGAAGAATACGAAAAGTATGTGGAGGAATTTAATGCCGAGGCTGCCTCGACAGAAGAAGAAGTCCTCGTTGCTCCCGATGAGATCGACCTGGGAGATACAGAGAAACAGGACTACGGCCTCGACAGCCTGCCCGAATTCGGAAAGGACGACATCGATAAGCTGGAGAAGATCCTTGAAGGCCTGAGTTTCTCCGTCAACAGTGAGAGTGAAGTCCTCAATATCATCATGGAAGAGGCCGGCGCATATTTTGCCGGTCAGAAGTCGACGGACGAGGTTTCGGACATTATCCAGAGCCGTATTCAGGTTTACCTCAAAGAAAACGAATAAGTTATAGCACACATACAGACGGATGTGCAGCTGGATTCACAAGTGACCTTATAGCAGCCTCCGGCAGACATATGATGGTATGTCTGCCGGAGGTTTGGCGCAGGTTTAAGGTTGACCGGCCTGTCCCGACGGATTGAAAGGTAAATATATGCAAAAAGAAATCACTCAGGACAAAATCAGAAATTTCTGTATTGTCGCACATATTGATCATGGAAAGTCCACACTGGCGGATCGTATGATCGAAAAGACCGGTCTTCTGACCAGCCGTGAGATGCAGGACCAGGTCCTTGACAACATGGAACTGGAGCGCGAGCGCGGAATCACGATCAAATCCCAGGCCGTCCGGCTGGTCTACAATGCCAGGGACGGGCAGGAATATATCTTCAATCTGATCGACACACCCGGACACGTGGATTTCAACTACGAAGTCAGCCGCTCCCTTGCTGCCTGCGACGGCGCGATCCTGGTTGTGGACGCCACACAGGGAATCCAGGCGCAGACACTTGCCAATGTCTATCTGGCACTGGAGCATAATCTGGATGTATTTCCCGTGATCAACAAGATCGATCTTCCCTCAGCCATGCCGGAGCAGGTGCGGGAGGAGATCGAGGATGTCATCGGACTTGACGCCTCAGAGGCGCCCCTGATCTCCGCCAAGCAGGGACTGGGCATTGAGGATGTCCTGGAGGCAGTGATCAAAAATATTCCGGCGCCGGACGGCGACCCGGAGGCACCGCTCAAGGCTCTGATCTTTGACTCTCTGTATGATTCCTACAGAGGCGTCATCGTTTTCTGCCGTCTGCGCGACGGAAAGCTTCACCGGGGCATGAAGGTCAGGATGATGGCCACCGGCGCAGTTGTTGAAGTCGTCGAAGTCGGTTATTTCGGTCCCGGTCAGTTTATTCCCTGCGAGGAACTTTCGGCGGGCATGGTCGGTTATTTTACGGCGTCCATCAAGAACATCCGGGATGCCCGCGTAGGTGATACGGTGACAGAGAGCGCCCGTCCCTGTGACGAAGCGCTTCCGGGCTACAAGGGTGCCCAGCCCATGGTCTACTGCGGTCTGTATCCTTCGGAGACTCCCCGCTATCCCGACCTTCGCGACGCGCTCGAGAAGCTCCAGCTCAATGATGCCTCACTCTTTTTCGAACCCGAGACATCGCTGGCCCTGGGATTCGGTTTCCGCTGCGGCTTCCTGGGACTTCTGCACATGGAAGTCATCCTCGAACGTCTTGAGCGCGAGTATGATCTGGACCTCATCTCCACTGCTCCCGGCGTTGTCTACAAGGTCTACAAGACCGACGGTACGATGATGGAGCTGACAAATCCCTCCAATCTCCCCGAGCCCACCGCCATCCTGAAGATGGAGGAGCCCATTGTGAGCGCGGAGATCATGGTCACTACCGAGTTTATCGGCCCGATCATGCAGCTCTGCCAGGAGCGCCGGGGCCGCTACCTGGGCACTGATTACATTGAGACCACGCGCGCGGTCCTCAAGTATGAACTGCCCCTCAATGAGATTATCTATGACTTTTTTGACGCCCTCAAGTCCAGGTCCAGGGGCTATGCCTCCTTCGACTATGAGCTCAAGGGCTACGAGGAGTCCAAACTGGTCAAGATGGATATCCTTGTCAACAAGGAACCCGTCGACGCCCTCTCCTTTATTGTGCATGCGGACGGCGCCTATGAGCGGGGCCGCAAGATGTGCGAGAAGCTCAAGGACGAGATCCCGCGCCAGCTCTTTGACGTACCGATCCAGGCAGCCGTCGGAGGACGTGTCATTGCCCGCGAGACGGTCCGGCAGCTGCGCAAGGATGTCCTTGCCAAGTGCTACGGCGGCGATATTTCGCGAAAGAAAAAGCTCCTGGAGAAGCAGAAGGAAGGAAAGAAGCGCATGCAGACTGTCGGCAGCGTAGAGATCCCCAAAGAAGCCTTCATGAATGTCCTGAAGCTGGATACACAGTAGTTTTCGTCCCGATATTCAGATGGGAGATACAATGACCGAGATCCGTCAGACAGGTGATCAGATTCTGAGCAGAAAGTGCCGGAGAGAATATCTCTCCGGCACTAATTCGATTTCCCTGTATATCCATATACCTTTTTGCCTGCGCAAGTGCCGCTACTGCGACTTTTTGTCTGCCCCCCAGCCGCAGGCGGACCGGGAGAGGTATGTGCAGGCTCTGATCAGGGAGATCAGGGCACAGCAGGAGTGCCCTGCGGGTACATCCGCGGACACTGTCTTTTTTGGCGGCGGAACGCCCTCAATACTTTCCGGAGAACAGATCGGCAGCATTATGGAGGCAGTGAGGGGGACTTTTGACATCCTTCCCGACGCTGAGATCAGTCTGGAGATGAACCCCGGAACAGCGGATGCCGACAGGATCCTGGCATTCAAAAAAGCCGGGATCAACCGGCTTTCCATAGGGGTTCAATCCATGCATGACGAGGAACTGCGTCTGCTGGGCAGGATCCATACAGTCAGGGAGGCAAAAGAGGCATTTGATGCCGCAAGGGAGGCAGGCTTTGACAATATCAACATCGATCTGATGAGCGCCCTGCCGGGACAGAGCCCTGAGAGCTGGGAGGATTCACTGCGCACGGCAGTTGAGTGGAAGCCGGAGCATATTTCCGCCTACAGTCTGATCATTGAGCCCGGGACTCCTTTTTATGATCTCTATGAGGCGGGAAAGCTGGCGCCTCTGCCGGACGAGGAGACCGACCGGAAAATGTATCACTATACCCGAAGTATTCTGGCGCGGCACGGCTATGCCCGCTACGAGATCTCCAATTATGCCCTCCCCGGGCACCAATGCCGCCACAACAGCGGCTATTGGACGGGGCATCCCTATCTGGGCCTGGGAGCCGGTGCCGCCTCTTATGTTAACGGCACCCGCTTTTCCAATATTGCGGATATCAAAGCCTATACAGACGCCCTGGGTCAGCCGGCCCGCACTGACGTCCACGCGCTTTCACAAGAGGACAGGATGGAGGAATTCATGTTCCTGGGCCTCAGGATGACAGCCGGAGTCAGCGCGGCGGTATTTGAGGAGCGCTTCGGCAGGACCTTGGAGGAAGTCTACGGAAATCTGCTCCGCAGACACATGGCACAGGGGCTCCTGGAGCAGACAGAGGAGGGGTTCCGCCTCACGGAAAAGGGAACCGATGTCAGCAATTATGTGATGTCGGACTATCTGCTCTAAGCAGGATCCTCTTCGCGCCTGATGCCGCCCGCCATGAGACGGATGAAAAAAACGGCCCTATTGCGGTCATTGTTCCTGCCGTGATCGTGATCGGACATCAATATGTGAGCCCTCATTTATAAAATTGGGAGAATAATAAAAAGGGGGATTACAGAAGACTCCCTGCTGGTGTATAGTATTTATTGAATTTAGTTGTGGACAGAACGCATTTCCGACAGTGAACAAGGAAATATGTAACCTGGCACGCGTCGAACAGCACTGTATTTGACGCATTTTCTGTTTTCGAATGCACAGTGAAAAAAGGCGGAGGAACTATGAGAAAATCATCCGAAAAATCTGCTTTTGCTGGGATGACCGGTATTGTGGGTATCTGCATGGCACTGGTATTGGCGCTCAGTGCCTGTCAGAGTAAAAGTGCAGATGTCACCGGTGATTCTGCGGCAGGCGGAGTGACCGCCCCGTCTGAAACATATGCGGCAGAGCAAGAATCAGCAGATTCGGGTGCATCCGCAGCAGCAGTTCAGGAGACAGCTGAAACGGCTTCCGCGGCCGGAACGTCGGCAGAAAGCGCAGCCGCTGCAGCCGGTGAGACTGCAGAGACTGCCTCCGCGGCAGGAGATACGGCTGTCGCAGCCGCAGCAGCCGGCGATACCAAAGAGACTGCCGCCGCAGCCGGCGATACCGGAAAAGACACCGCCGCAGCCGGCGATACGGCTGTTGCTGCTTCCGCAGCCGGCACCACCGGAGAAAACGCTTCCTCAGCAGGCACTGCTCAGCAAACGGCTGTGTCTTCCGTTGTAGAAAAGAAAATAGATCCTGTTTTTGAGCGTTCCGGACAATTTACAGCCCACGCTGTTGTTCAGAAAAAGAGCTCCGGGAACTCAAAGAGCAAGAAAAAGAGCAGCAGCAAGAAAAAGAGCAGCGGCAGTAATAAGTCGGTTGGTGAAGACAGCTTCTGGCACTGAAAATGGAATTCATGAAATGAAAGCGGGCCTGTGCGCAGATCGCAGCACAGCGCCCGCTTTTTCTGCTATAATTCTTATCAGATATGTTTATGAACAGTATGTCATGGCCATAAGTCCGGATCGGCGGCGGGAAAAGCGGCCGCAAATACCGGGCATGCCGGTGCATATGCGGATTTGGGCATATGGGGATATTT
>DGRU01000227.1:7537-29224 GCA_002390025.1 Lachnospiraceae bacterium UBA4380 | reverse complement strand
ACAATACAGGAAGCTGTCTCCTCCTGTCTCCGGAGTTTGTCGCCTTATTCCGGCAGGGTGATTTTGCCGGTCAGGGCGGTCCAGGCGGCGGTCTTGGGGGAAGCCAGGTAGATCTGCACCTTGGAGGTTCCCATGCGGCCCAGGAAGTTGCGGTTGTTGGTGGCGACGACCACCTCGTTGTCGGTCAGGATGCCGCCTGCGCGTCCGCAGCAGAGGCCGCAGCCGGGATGGGTGATCATGGCGCCTGCCTCCGCAAGGGTCTCGAGAATCCCTGCTTCCAGGGCTTCGCGGTAGATCTTGCGGCTTGCGGGGGTGACGATCATTTTGACAAAAGGCGCGATTTTTTTGCCCTTGAGGATTTCCGCTGCAGCGGCCAGGTCCTCCAGACGGCCGTTGGTGCAGGAGCCCAGGAAGACCTGGTCCACATCGAGGCCTGCGATTTCCGAAACAGGATGGATGTTGTCGACCTGTGAAGGGCAGGCGGCCACGGGAACGAAGTCCTCTGCCCGATAGGTCAGAACACGGTCGTAAACGGCGTCGGAATCTCCGTGCAGGCTCTGCATGAAGGCATCCTGGCGGAAGACGTCGAGGTCAATGCCGCAGTATTCCGCGGTCTTTTCATCGGGGGAGAAAAGGCCGCACTTGGCGCCGCACTCAACGGTCATGTTGGACATGGTCATGCGGCTGGCCACACTCATGGCGTCAAAGGTGTCACCCGTAAATTCCAGCGACTTGTAGGTGGCGCCGTCCGCGCGCAGGTCACCCAGGATCTGCAGGATGACATCCTTGGAGGTGACATTGGAGGGAAGGGTTCCGTTGACCTCGACCTTGATGGTCTCGGGGACGCGGACCCACAGTTTGCCGGTACCCAGAATGCCGGCCATCTCGGTATAGCCGATGCCGGTGGAAAAAGCGCCGACGCAGCCGTAGGTGACGGTGTGGCTGTCTGTGCCGAAAGCGATGTCGCCGGGCAGAACATAGCCCGCCTCAGTCATCAGCTGGTGGCAGATGCCGTCGGAGCGATGGACATGTTTCACACCGTATTTTGAGGCAAATGCGTCGCCCTTTGCGAAATGGCGGGCGTCGTCCAGCTGGCTGGCGGGAACGAGGTGGTCATAGATCAGGACCATTCTGTCGGGATCCCAGATTTTGGAAAAACCCATCTCCTCGAACTTGTCCGCGACAAAGGGAATGAAAATATCGTGGACCATGACACGGTCGACATTGACGGTGACGATCTCGCCGGGAGATACCTTTTCGCGGCCGATATTATGCGCGATGATTTTTTCAATAAGGGTCATTCCCATTTCAGGCACCTCCTTTCGCGTCGGAATCTTTATTGTTTCCGCTGTCGATTCCGTTCAGGCGCTGCATGGCTCTGACCAGGCCGCCCGCCTCCAGAATATCGAGCAGGTTCTGGGGCAGCGGGGAGATTGGATAGGTCTTGTCGTGATAGACAATGGAATCGCCCACGCGGACGGTGATCTCATCGCCTTCCTGCACATCTTTGACCAGGTCCGCGTTCTCGATCAGCAGCAGGCCGTTGTTGATGGCGTTGCGGAAAAAGATACGGGCATAGGAGCCTGCGATGACACAGCGGATGCCCAGCGCCTTGATGACCTCGGGAGCCTGCTCACGAGAGGAGCCGCAGCCGAAGTTCTTGCCTGCTACAATGATGTCGCCCGCGTGGATCTTCTCCGCCAGTTCCGGGCGGAGTGGGGAGAAGGCGTAAGGACACATATCGTTGATGGTCTTCAGAGCCAGATATTCCGTAGGCATGATGATATCCGTGTCGATATCATCGCCCAGGATCCAGACCTTGCCTGTGAATTGTTCCATAGATTTATTCCTTTCTGATGAGTCGCGGGGCTGTACTGCTTGAGGTGGGGGATCAGTTTTGTTTTGAGTCGCCGGGGACGGTTCTGAAAAACTCATTTTCCGCGAAAAATGAGTTTTTCAGAACCGTCCCTTGTGACTCAAAACAGAACCGTCCCTGTGATTCACCCGGTGACTTATCTGAATCCTGACGTCTGATTACAGATCCTGCGGCCCGCAGATCTCGCCTTTGATGGCGGAGGCGGTGACGGTCGCGGCGGAGCCCAGGTAGACGAAGGAGTCGCGGTGGCCTGCGCGGCCCTTGAAGTTGCGGGTGCCGGTGCTGACCAGGACTTCGCCTTCACCGATGACGCCCTGGCAGCTTCCCCAGCAGACGCTGCAGTTGGGGTTCATGATGATGGCGCCGGCTTCCATAAAGGTATCGAGGATTCCCTCTTTCATGGCATCGAGATAGACTTGGCGGCTGGCAGGCACGACCAGGAAGCGGACTGTGGGCGCAACCTTTTTTCCCTTGATGATGGAGGCACCCAGGCGCAGATCTTCCAGGCGGCCGTTGTTGCAGGAGCCCAGGAAGGCTTCGTTGATCTTGACGCCGGTGCACTCGCTGACGGGGGCGATGTTGTCGACAAAGTGGGGCTTTGCGACGACCGGGACGATGGTGGAGAGGTCAATGTCATAGACCTTTTCAAACTTGGCGTCGGGATCGCTGGAGAAACATGCCTCCGGTTCTCTGCCGCCGTGTGCAGCAAGGTATTCAAAGGTGATGTCGTCGACTTCCATGAGAGCGGTCTTGGCGCCTGCCTCAACGCAGAGATTGCAGATGGCGATGCGGTCGCTCATGGTCAGGGAGGCCATGCCGGGACCGGCAAATTCCATGGCGTGATAGTTGGCACCGTTGGCGCCGATCTTTCCGATGATGGTCAGGATCAGGTCGCGCGCGGTCGCGCCGTTTGTGAGCGCGCCGGTCAGATTAAAGCGCAGGGTCTCGGGCACCAGGACCCAGGAGGAGCCGGTCACCATGCCGTAGAGATAATCGGTACATCCTACGCCGGTGCCGAAGGCGCCCAGAGCACCGTAGGCACAGGTGTGGCTGTCCGCGCCGAAGATCAGCTGTCCGGGCACCACGTGATTTTCAATCATGATCTGATGACATACGCCCGCACCCTCATAGAAGGTGATGCCGTTGGCCTTGGCAAAATCGCGCATTTTTTTCTGCGAACCGGCGGTTTTGGGGCTGTCGCAGGGGACGTTGTGGTCCACGATCCAGACCAGCTTTTTTACGTCCGCGATGCGGGGATTTTTCAGGTTGTTGTACATATCGATTGTCAGATGTGTCGTGCCGTCATTGCTCATGAGATAGTCGAGTTCGACAGTGTGGATCTCATTGGCATGCGCCTCGGGGAGGCCGGCAGCTCTGGCCACGATCTTTTCCGCAATGGTCATTCCCATAATGATTTCTCCTGTATTAATAATCTTTATTTGTCGAGGGATGCGATGAGGCCGCCCTGGTCCAGGATGCCCTGCAGGTGGGCGGGGAGCCTGGTGCAGGAGAAGGTCTGATCGCCTGCGGTGACAGTGCCTTCGGTCAGGGACAGTTCGATATCGTCACCGCCTTTGACATTGTCATAGAGATCACGGCAGACGATGGCGGGAAGTCCGATGTTGATGCAGTTGCGGTAAAAAATACGCGCAAAGGATTTTGCCAGAACAGCTTTTACGCCCAGTGCCTTCAAAACGCTGGGGGCCTGTTCACGGGAGGAGCCGCAGCCGAAGTTGTCTGCCGCGACGACGAAGTCGCCGGGCTTCACATTGGCTGCAAAATCCGCATCGAGAGACTCGAAGGTGTGCGGAGCCATTTCTTCGACGGAGGGAAAGAGCAGATACTGCGAGGCAATGATCTGGTCGGTATCCACGTCGTTATCGAATTTGAATACTTTACCCATGGTGTTCCTTTCCTGATTTTTACAGCGGCCTGTGTGTCGCAGAGGGGACGGGAAGCCGCGTAGCTGGTTAAGTGATCAGCCGGCTGAAATCCGGACATGTCTTAACAGGATCCTGATCGCGCTGCCTGGTGGATGACGACAGCCAATTTCTCTTTATCATATCATAAATCCGCAGTCTGATACACGAAAAATAACCGGTTGTAATAAGGACAAAAATGAGTATCTGTCACCTTTTACAACCGGTTATTATGCATAGTCATGCAGTCATAGTAATACAGCTGTTGCTACCCTTGCGGGATGGTCTGGCAAAAAAAAGCAGCATCAATCCAGAAATCGCACGCGCTCGAGGAATTCCATGCTGCGGGTCTTTTCGTGTATGGCGTGGACGCCCGAGGAGATGACCCAGACGGCGATTCCCCTGCGGGCGCAGAGGACCAGCAGATCGATGATCATTTCGTGGTAGATGGATTCCTGCCCCAGAAAGGGGAAAAGGCAGATGAGAACCCTGGGATTCATGAGATACCACTTGAAATAGGAGAGCCGCAGTCTCTCCGGCATGGACCAGGTGCTGATGGGCCTGAGCAGGGAGTCCCTGTCAAACCATTCGGCGGCTTCGTCGAGGATACTGTCCATCATATGCCTGTGCAGAAAGCGTTTCCCGGCCTTGGGGATCAGACTGGTGCTGAGGTTTTCCAGGGCGGACAGGTTATCAAAAAGGACGCCGCCTGTACGGTCCGGCATGGCGATCTGGACAGCCATCTTTGTGCCGACCAGCCTTCGCAGCTCCCGGCAGGATACAGGCAGGCCGTCCAGCAGCAAGGTCCCGCTGTCCCAGTTTTTATTCCCCAGAAAACAGTCCCGTATGCAGGCGCCTGTGCGGTAGTTTTCATCCTGTAAAAGACCGATTTCTCCGCTGTTTAAGGAAAAATTGATCGGCGGCAGCCCCCGGAAGGTCAGGTTGGAGACAGTCAAGACCGGGCTTTTATTGTCGGGGAAAACTACACTAAATGGGAGGTTCGAAATGTCTGCAGCGTGATTCGATTTCTTCAGGCGGGAACCCCTGCCGGGTTTCCAGCCCAGGATATCATAAAGCCTGGGGCCGTATTCTTCCGGGTACAGGCGGTAGCAAAGGCGCCGGTTTTTGAAGATGTCGATCCGGTCGGCGCAGCGGAAGAGAAAAGATTCATCCAGGTCCAGGAGAAGGACGGCGGTCCCGTGCTCCATGAGAAGGCGGATGCAGTCCATGAAAGGCTTGAGATCCTGCTGGCGCAGGATCTCCGTGATCCGGTCCAGCACGACGATCTGGGCGCGGGAGAGCCATGCCTTGAAGGCCGAAAGGCGGTAATAGTCGGGCATGGTGAGGCTGGTCAGGCGGGTATCCCAGTCAAAGAGGATCCCCATCTGCTGTCTGACCTGCTCGGCTTCCTCTGTAAAGAGCCTCTCTGCCTCTGCAAGCAGACGGACCCGGCGGGCATTTTTTCCAAAGGCGCAGACATAGTCGCGGGCAGTCAGCTCTTTTGCCTGAAAACGATTGCGGTCGATGACCAAGGTGTTTTCCCGGATCCACCGCATTAATTCGAGATAGCCGGTCCGCTCCCCGCGCAGAAAAACCCTGCCGGATTCAATGCGGGTCTTATCGGAAAAAATCTCCCGGAAGGCGGTCCCGGAGGTCCTGTGGTTGTCCACGTAGATACCGACACCCTCTCCCTTGGACAGCATAATGTCAAAATGGTATTCTCTGCCTGCATTGACAAATATTCCGTTTTCGATTCGAATCAGTTCTTCTATCATGGGAATCCTTTTTGGGGGGAGACAGGGGACGGTTCTGTGTCTACTTTTCACCAGGGAGACAGGAGACACAGAACCGTCCCCTGTCTCCCGCCTGTCTCCCGGCGGAGATGATTGCTATTCTTCATAACGGAGGGGAAGGGTCAGGCAGCATTCAGTGCCGATGCCGGGCACACTGTAGACGCGCAGTCCGTAGTCGTCTCCGAACATGAGGCGGACGCGCGTGTTGACGTTTGCCAGAGCGATGCCGCCCCGTTTTTTGCGCGGCAGGGAGGACATGCTGACAGTCTCCGGACTTTCTCCGCCGGTCCGGGACAGGCGGCGGTTCAGGGCATCCACGTCTTCTTGGGTCATGCCCACGCCGTCGTCGCGCACACGCAGGAAGAGGGTCTTTTCACTGTTTTCGATGATGATCCGCACAGTGCCGTCCTCGATTTTGCCCTCCAGGCCATGGACGATGGCGTTTTCGACCAGAGGCTGGAGGATGAGCTTGGGCATGCGGGCTTCCAGAAGCTCCTCGTTCTCCATTTCGACTTCCAGCGAGAGTTTGTCTCCGAAGCGGCATTTCTGTACCGTGAAATAATTCTCCACGTTGTCCAGTTCGTCGGAGAAGGTCACGGACTGCTGCACGTTGGATATGGTGTAGCGGTAAAAAGTGGCCAGCGCCTCCGTGGTCTCCGCGATCTCCTCGCAGCCTGCCATCAGGGCATCGGCGCGGATGGCCTCCAGGCTGTTGTAGAGAAAATGGGGGTTGATCTGGTTTTGCAGGGCCAGATACTCCGCCTGCTTCTGCTGGAGCTTCTGCTGCTCCTCGCCGTAAAACTGCTGATCAATATCTTTTAAAAACAGGGCCAGAGCGGGGGTGTCGGCCCAGTCTTCCGAGAGAAGACGCCGCATATCCCTTTCCCGGCTGTAGCGCCGCAGGGCCCTGTAAAGCTTCCATTGTGAAATCAGCCACATGCCTGTTTCTCCCTTCCGGCAAAGCCGCTAGTCAGAGCGGCAGCGCGAGGAGAAAGCCCGGAACGGGTTTCTCCGATGCGATTACAGGTGCCTGTGCCGGAACACTTCTGTGCACCGGCAATACGCTGCGCCCTATCTGTAGAGCTTACGGTAATCCGACGGACTGATGCCGGTGATTTTTTTGAACAGTCTGGAAAAGTATTTGAGGTCTTTATAACCGACCATTTCGCAGACATCCATTACGGAGCGGTCGTCGCTCATCAGAAGGCTCTTGGCGCGCTCGACCCTGACGTGGGCCAGATAATCGGCGAAACCCTGCCCCGTCTCCTTCTTGAAAAGGCTGGAGAAATAGGTGGCGTTAAAGCCGACCATGTCGCTGATATCCTCCAGGCGCAGAGGCTCTTCGAAGTGATCCTGGATGTACTTTTTTGCCAGAGTGATCGGGCGGCTTTCCTGTTCCGCCTTTTCCTCCTGCATCCGATCGATGATTCCCGAGATCTCCTGCAGCAGCAGGTCATAGACCTCCTGCAGGCTGCGGCAGTACCAGAAACGCCGGATCAGGTCCTCCTCGAAGGAGGGAGGACTGTTTTTCTGTTGGGCAAGGCCGAAGCCGCAGTCGCGGACCACTTCTTCAAACCATTCCGCGACCATGCTGCCGTAGAGAGGACGCACCTGCTGCAGTTCGGAGAAACTGTTGGAGAGAGTCGCCGCAAAGAAGGAACTGTCGAGATATTCCGCGGATTCCTGGAGTTTCCTGCGTATACCCGGCTGCATGCGGTAATGGCTGTCAAATGAGATTTCCTCTGACTCTGCGTCGCGCAAAGAGGGGCCTCCGCAGACTCTGTCCGCACAGAGCCACAGTGCCTCCCGGAGGGAGGAGGAGAGTTCCCCGGCAGTGGATTTCCGGCTTCCGACCGAAATGCTCACACGGATCCCCCAGAAAAGATCCCGCTGCTGCTCGATCTCTTTTCGGATCTTCGTGGAGCACTGGCGGACGTCAACAGCATCAAAGGCAGGTGCGCTGAGAATGGCGGCAATGCCTTCCGGAATCAGACCGGCTGCTGACGTTGCGGAGATGTTTTCGATGTTTTTGCGCACGATATCCAGCGAGTGCTGCATCAGGATGCGTCTGCTGCCGGGGCCGCTCTCCGCACCGGGAATGTCGGGGTGGATGACCATTGCATAAAATACATTTCCGCCGGCAGACTTCTCTGCTGCATCCGGCAGGAGATCGACACCGTAACTGTCATGGATCTCCTCCGCACCGGCAAAGGGAAGATCCCGCGCAGCTGCGTCACGCAGATCCTTCAGAAGCTGGGCCTGGCGGTTGATGGCGTTTTTCTGGCGGCGGGATTCGATCTTTTCCTCTTCTCCGAGCTTGTCCCGGATGCGCAGGAGGATGGAGTACAGCTCATCCTTCTTCAGGGGCTTGAGAAGGTAATCCTCCACGCCGTATTTGATGGCTTTCTGGGCGTATTCGAATTCCCGATAACCGCTGATGATGATGCAGTGCAGGGACGGCTGCAGTTCCCGGGCCTGTCGGATCAGGTCGATTCCGCTGCAGCCCGGCATGCGGATATCGGTGACCAGAAGGTGGGGCTGCGTCTCTTCGACCAGCCGCAGGGCACTGAGACCGTCGTGGGCTATGCCCACGATCTCATAGCCCGCCTGCTCCCAGTCGATCAGCCTCTGCAGGAGAAAGATGACTTTTTTCTCATCGTCGGCGAGGATGACTTTTAACATAATACTGTGCTCCTGAATCAAAATGGGTGTGCTCTTATTGCCCGTCCGGCTGTAACAGCATTTATTATACACCAAACAGGGGGAGTCCTGCAGGGTTCCTGCATTCGAGAAAGCTGGACGAAAAGCAGGAATCGCTTCGTTAAATAAAAAAGCCCCCGGCAGGCCATTGGAAAGTCTGCCGGGGTTATACTCATCCCTTGTCACGCAAAACTGCGACTTATTCGTAATCTGCGACGTTCTCCTTGTCGATCCAGATGTTGGTGGTGATGATGGTGTTGTTCTCGAGGGTCTCGCCGTCGATCAGCTTGCAGGCTGCTTCGATGCCGTTGGCTGCCATTGCGCCGCCGTCCTGGGAAACTGTGCCGGTGATTCTGCCGTCCTTGATGGCCTCGAAGCCGTCAGGAGTGCCGTCAACGCCGGTGATAACGATGCCGCTGTCAGCGCCTGCCGCGTTGCCTGCGCCGACTGCCATGCCGTCGTTCTCGCAGATGATGGCGTCAAGATCGTAAGCGGAGAGCCAGCTCTCGACTGTGCCCTGTGCGGAAGCGGTATCCCACTGGCAGTCAGCGGGCTCCACGACCTGGACCATGTCGGGATAGTTCTTGAGGATGTTCTCATAGCCTTCCATTCTCTGCAGGCCGCCGGCATCACCGGAGGGGCCTGTGAGGATGGCGATGTTGCCCTTGCCGCCCAGAAGGTCAGCGACGTGCTGCATCTCGGTCTCGCCGGCAGTTACGTTGTCACCGCAGGAAAGTGCGGAGATACCGTGATTTTCCCAATCTGTGCAGGCGGAGATGACGTTGATCATGATCACGCCCTTGTCTGCTGCAGCCTGTGCTGCGTCGCCAAGTCCGTCGGGATCAACGGGCTCAAACAGGATTGCCTGATAGCCTTCGGAAGTGCACTGCTCGATCTGGCTGATCTGCTTTGCAGCGTCCTGGTCGGCGCTGAGGATGGTGAGATCTACGCCGAGCTCTGCTGCCTTGGCTTCTGCTGCCTCGGAGACGCCGATCTGGAAAGCGTTGGTTTGGTGCTGCTGGATCAGAGCGATCTTGTAGCCGCCTGCTGCACCGGTCTCAGCTGCTGCGTCAGCGCCTGCCTCGGTGCCGGCTGCTGCTGCGTCGTTGGAAGCGGTATCTGTGCTGCTCGCAGAAGAGGAGCCGCCGCAGCCTGCGAGCAGGCTTGCAGACAGGATACCGGCCATCAGAATGGCCATCATTTTCTTTTTCATATTCTTTCCTCCTTGGTGGAATAAATAAAAATGTTTCAGCATTCCATGCCGCCGAAAAACAGATGCGTGTAAACAGTGTTCGTACACACGGCCTTTATGCAGCCGTGGGGAAATACTGTTTGCAGACACTGTCATAAAACAGCTGCGCGGAAATGCTGTTTACATCACACGCGGCCGCAGGCTGCAGCCGCGTGAAAATGTCCCTTCAAATCCTGCAGATTTTGTAAATCCGGCAAATTATATGCGTTTTATAAATCCGGTAAAAACCGCAAAAGCCTGAAGATCAGTTCTTCTTGCTCTTGCCCTTGACGTCGATCAGGACGGCCAGGACGATGATGATGCCCTTGACGATCTTCTGCCAGTGAGAGGAGACGCCCAGGATATCGAGGCCGTTGGCGATGACGGTGATCAGCAGTGTGCCGACGACAACGCCCCAGGGCTTGCCGACACCGCCGGTCATGGAGACGCCGCCCACGACGCAGGCCGTGATGGCATCCATCTCATAGCTCTCTGCCGCAGTGGGCTGTCCGATGGTGACACGGGAAGTCATGAGGAAACCGCACAGACCTGCCAGGAAGCCGGCGATTGCGAAGGTGGAGATGCGGATGGCGGTCGTGTTGATACCGGCGACCTTTGCTGCCTGCAGGTTGCCGCCGCAGGCGTAGACTCTGCGTCCGTACACGGTCTTGGCCAGTACGAAGGAGCAGATGATGATGACGATGACCAGGAAAACGGCCAGCATGGGGATGCCTGCGATGGAGCCGGCGGCGATCGCTTTATAGGGCTCGCTCATGCCGATGACGGGCTTTCCGTTTGAGGCCAGAAGGGCAAGTCCGCGGACAGCGGTCATGGTGCCAAGGGTCATGATGAAGGGCGGCAGATCGCCGACAGCGACGCCCACGCCGTTGATGAGTCCGACGCCGAGTCCGGCCAGAAGAGCCGCGATCAGGGCAAGGATCAGGGGGTTGTTGCCCTGTCCCAGCATGGCGGCCAGGATGCCGGAAAAGGCGACAGTGGAACCGACAGACATATCAAATCCGCCGGAGATGATGACGAACATCATGCCGAAGGCCAGGATTCCGTTGATGGATGCCTGTTTGAGGATGTTGACCAGGTTGCTGGGCGTGATAAAGCTCGGCTTGAGGATGGTCAGTCCGATGACAATGATGATAAAAATAACAAAAATAAAGTATTCGCTGATCAGCGATTTCAGATTTTTTCCTTTGTTCAGCTCATCCTGTTTCATGAGTTGCTCCTCCCGATTATGTGAATGATGATTATCAGACCTCGATTTTGGATGCCAGGGTCATGATCTCTTCCTGCGAGAACTGATCGCGGGTCAGCTCTCCGGAGAGATTTCCTTCGGACATGACGGCGATCCTGTCGCAGACGCCCATGAGCTCCGGAATCTCCGAGGAGATCATGATGACCGCCTTGCCCTGCTGGACCAGATTTCCGATCAGCAGGTAGATGTCGCGCTTTGCGCCGACGTCGATGCCGCGGGTCGGCTCATCCAGAATGATGATGTCCGGATCGTTCAAAAGCCATTTGCCGATGACCACCTTCTGTTGATTGCCGCCGGACAGGTTGCCGACGATCTGGTCTCCGGAAGGAGTCTTGATCTTGAGTTTTTCAATATATTCCTGAGAGGCTTTCCTGGCCTTGGTCTTACTGTAGAGACCGTTTTCCAGAAGCTTTTTGATGGCGACCATGGCGATGTTGTCATTGACAGTGCCGCACAGGTTCAGGCCGGTGACCTTGCGGTCCTCCGTGACCAGTGCCACACCCTCTTTGATGATGTCCTTGGGGGAGTGGACAGTGACCTTTTTGCCCTTGACAAAGATCTCGCCCTGAGAGAGCTTGTGCATGCCGAAGATTCCTTCGACCAATTCGCTCCGGCCTGCGCCGACCAGTCCGCCAATGCCCAGGATCTCGCCCTTGCGGACCGAGATGCTGACGCCCTTGACCTTGTTGTCCGCGCGCACGATGTTTTTGGCCTCAAAGACCACTTCGCCGATCTCGGCTTCCGCCTTGGGGAAGACATCAGTGATCTCGCGCCCGACCATCATCTTGATCAGCTGGGGCTCATCCAGATCTTTGGCATCTCCGGAACCCACGTAGGTGCCGTCGCGGTAGACGCTGATCCGGTCGCAGATGGTAAAGATCTCATCCATGCGGTGGGAGATATAAATGATGGCAACGCCCTGCTCCTTGAGACGGCGGATGTGTCCGAACAGAAGCTCGACTTCGCGGTCTGTGATGGCTGCGGTGGGCTCGTCCATGATGATGACCTTGGCATTGACCGAGATGGCTTTGATGATCTCGATCAGCTGGCACTGGGCAACGGTCAGGTTGCGCAGAAGCTCCATGGGGGAGACATGCAGTCCGCATTCCGCGATCAGACGTTTGGATTCCTCGATCTCGGCCTTTTTGTCCACCAGACCGTTTTTGCGGATCTCACGGCCTACAAAAATATTCTCATAGACCGGCATGTCGAGGATGGGGTTCAGTTCCTGGTGGATCATTGCCACACCCCTGTCCATTGCCTCCTTGGGATTGGATACCTGATAAGGCTGTCCGTTGAAGAGGATTTCGCCACCCTCGTCCTTTGTATAGATGCCCATCAGGATTTTCATCAGCGTCGACTTGCCGGCGCCGTTTTCTCCCATCAGCGCGTGGACTTCTCCGGGCCTGACCTGCAGCTGGACATGGTCCAGCGCCTTGACACCCGGAAATGTCTTACTGATGTCTTTCATTTCCAGAATATAGTCCATACTTACCTCTCATGCCGTTTGCTCTTGCATTTCGTTTGCTGGTTAGTTCCAGTTTTTTACGCTGCTTATTTTAGCAGAGACATTTTTCTCTTCAAATGGCGTATTTTCACTTCAGGGGGGACAATTTTTTGATGTTTTCCATAAAAAAAGAGCCCCTACCGGAGCAGGGAGCACTCGGGAGCACACGGCGCCTCCGGATTCCCTTTTCAACCGGCGGCGGGGCATGTTATACTGAGCGTGGATTTGTATCGTAAGCTGCAAGTCACACCACATAGTCACAACCTGGCCGGGTTGTGACCGGTAACGATCGTAAACCTGTAGACTGCCCCGGGAGGAAAGAGAACATATGAAGAGAATGATTATTGTAGTAACGGCGATCACAGCGATCGCGGCGATCGCGATCACGACCATCTCCGTTCCGGACAGATTTGAATGAGTTGTCAGGGAAGATATGTAAAAAAGGATTGCTGAACAGCCCGGGAGGTCTGTCAGCAATCCTTTTTTATTCTTCATCACCCAATACCCGTGACTTGGGTCGTGGGATACGCGCGCGGGGCGCAGGACTCGCGCGCGAGTCTTGCATGCGGTTTTTATGGAATTATTGTCAGAGGCTTTTTCCGACGCCTTACACATGCTGCGCTATACGCGTGGTCGTAAAGAGCAGGGGTCGGATCGATCAACTGATCAGATAACTTCCGCCGGTCCGAAATCCAGCTCCTCGTTGAAGTTGCGGGCGTTCTCCATGGTGACGGCCGCGATCGCCTGCAGGGCCTCTCTGGTGAAGAAGGCCTGGTGGGAGGTCAGGATCAGGTTGGGGAACATGGTCAGACGAGCGACGATGTCGGTGTCGATCATGTCGTCGGAGCGGTCCATGTAGACGTTGGCATCCTCGCCCTCGTAGACGTCGAGTGCGACGGCGTGGAACTTGTTGGCCTGCAGTCCCTTGATCAGGGCATCGGTATCGATGAGGGGACCGCGGGAGGTGTTGACCAGCATGACGCCGTCCTTCATCATGCTGATGGCTTTCTCATCGATCAGGTGATAGGTGCCGCCCTCGCCCATGATCAGGGGAGCGTGCACGGAGATGAGGTCAGCCTTGCTGAGGACATCTTCCTTGGAAGCATAGGTGAGAAGCCCCTCTTCCTCAAGAGCCTTGTTGGGGAATGCGTCCCAGCCCATGACCGTCATGCCGTAGCCCTTGCAGATACGGGCCATGATCTGGCCGATGCGGCCGGTGCCCAGGATGCCGGCAACCTTGTTGTTGAGGTCGACGCCGAGCAGTCCGCTCAGAGCGAAATTGTTGTCCTTGACCTTGATGTAGGACTTGTGGATGCGGCGGTTTGCAGCCTGGATAATGGTCATGGCGTGCTCTGCGACCGCATAAGGGGAATAAGCCGGTACACGCAGGACCTTGATGCCGTATTCCTTTGCGGCTTCCGCATCGACGTTATTGAATCCGGCGCAGCGCAGCAGGATGAGGCGGACGCCGCCTTTCGCGAGAACCTTGACGACTTCGCGGGGAGCTTCGTCATTGACGAAAATGCAGACAGCGTCGAAACCTTCCGCAAGGTGGGCGGACTCGATGGTCAGTCTGCTGCTGAAATAGGTGATGTCTACATTGTAGGTGCCTTCACCCTTGTCTTTAGAGAGCTCGCTGAAGAAGAGGCGGTCATAATCTTTGGTGCCGTAGAACGCAACACGGAGAATGTCGGAGGATTTGTCTTTGGGCGCGATTTCGCTGAGTACATTCTGGATGATCTCAATGGCCTTGTCCTCATCCGGACCTTCCGCAGTGATATTGAGGACGGAACCCTTTTTTGCCTGGAGGGCGAGAATCTGCAGAACATTCTTGCCGGACGCGATTTTCCCTTCGCACTCAAGGGTCACGTTGCTCTTGATCCCGGTGCATGCCTGCGCCAGCAGAGCGGCAGGACGGGCGTGAATGCCGAGAGGATTTTTTACAGAATACTGTAATGTTTTCATAGGTAATCCTTTCATAAAATAATATAGACATCGAAACGGACTGCTGCGGCTGTTCGTATATGAATACTGTATTCAATTATAAAGAGTTAGTTGTGTATAATCAATAGCGTGTCTGCATGCATTTGCTGATTTAGTATTTATTTTTTTACGAATGTGCGTTTATACTGCGAAGAACAAAAAACCCGGCACAGGCTTTCCGGCCTGCACCGGGTTTGGTGAATTGTTCTAAAGCTATTTCTCCGAAGTTATTTTCCCGAAATTGTTTCTCAGGAGTTATTTCTCCGGAGTTATTTTCCCGAAAATGATTTGCCGGGATGTTATTTTCTGATCGCGGGATTGAGCAGCAGGTCGCAGTCGACGTTGCCCTTGATTCCGTTGATTTTGCCGCGGGAGGTGAACTGCCACATATCATATTTTGTGGGCGTTGTCATTGTATCGGCATGTGTCCAGGCTGCGGAGCCGGGCTTGTTGGAGCCCCAGTATGCGTACCATGTAGCATACTTTGTCAGCTTGGAGGGAGTGTAGTAACTGTTGAGGTAGTGCAGGTTGAAATAGTAACCCGCTCGGTAACCGCCGCCCGCGACGGTGCTGCAGAAGGCTGCAGTCATATTTGTGATCTTGTCCCTGCTCTTTACCTTTGTGTAACGCATGGAGTCGTATTCCCAGTCAAAGAATACGGGGAGATCGATCTTGAAAGGCTTAATGACTGCCATGCAGCGCTTTGCCTCATTGACGGCCTGTTTATTGGTGGCGGCGTAGCTGAACCAGTAGATACCGACCTGGAGGCCTGCGGCCTTGGCATTTTTGATATTCTGGTAGAAATATTTGTCGGTGGTGCTGCTGCCGTATCCGGCCCTGATGATGACGGCGTTGACGCCGGCTGCTTTTACCTTTTTGAAATCAATGCTTCCCTGATGTTCGGAAACATCGATTATATGTGTATATTTGTAGGAAGCTTTGGATTTGTCCACGGAAGCTGCGACTTTGCCCAGAAGCTTGCCGTTTGCGTCGAACTTGTAATAGGAGTTGCCGATTTTCTGCACACCGGTGAGAAGTGCGCCCAGGTGGCCTTTTTTGTTGCAGCTCGCGTAATATTTGCTGCCGCCGGCTGTGAACCAGCCTGTGACCATGTGGCCGGCGGAGTTGAAATAGTACCTTCTGCCGCCGATCTTCTGGAAGCCTTTTGCAACGGCACCTCTGGGAGAGGAGGAAAAACTGAAGTAGTAGTAATAGCCGCTGACCTTTACAATACCGGCCAGGATCTCACCCTTGCCCTTCTCGCCCTTTACATAGCTGGCATAGTATTTTTTGCCGCCGACTGTAAAGAAGCCGAGCTTCATATTCCCTTTGGCGTCAAAATAATACAGTCTGCCGTTTTGCGTTACAAATCCGGTTTTATACTTGCCGTTTGAGGATTGAAGCCGCAGGTTGCTGCTGACTTTCTTCCAGGTGGCACCTGAAAGGTCTACCGGTGTATGTGCGTCCGTACTCTCGGTAATCAAGGATTCGCTGCTGACGGAAGCCTCAGCCGTTCCCGATACTGCTGCGGAATTCTGTGCTGTATTGCGAACAGCAGCTCCGGCAGGCATACAGAGCATACCCGCAGCCATCGAGAGAGCGAGGAGACCTGTGGTCAGCTTTCTGAACTGAATTTTCATACACCCTCCGATTTTTCTGAAAATATACAGTTGTTATATTGCTTGAACACTAATTAGTCAGTATAAAGGAAAAAAAGAAACGTGTCTATGTCTATCTTAATGAATTAGAACGAAAAAGTCTAAAAAAAAGAACAAAAAAATCAAAAAAAGAATACCGATCCTGAGAAAAATCTCATAAGCGGTATTCCTTAGTGCGCCGTCAGGGACTCGAACCCTGGACACCCTGATTAAGAGTCAGGTGCTCTACCAACTGAGCTAACAGCGCAAATCTATGTAATTTTTGTTCGAAATGCTTTGTTCTTTCCGAACGCAAGTGTTATTATATGCGATGTTATTTTGAATTGCAAGCACTTTTTTAAAAAAATTTAAAAAACTTGTGAGGACGCTGCTGAACCCTTTCCAGATGCGGTCTTTCCCTTTGAGGAAGAATCCAAAAAGAGGACATATCTGTGGTATAATAGAGTGCTGCCTGCATGAGAGAAGCTTCCTGCTCCGGATGAGCTCCGGATGTTTTTGCCGCAGGGCAGCGCAGACATTCTGTGATTGCATAGCGGATGCCGCTCCGACGGGCGGCATGGCTTTAGAAGGAATAGACTACTATGAGCATGATTTTCGAGACACACGCGCACTATAACGACGAAGCTTTCCGGGAGGACCGGGAGGAGATATTCGCGCAGCTTGAGGAAAAGCGGATCGGCCGGGTCGTCAACATCGCGTCGGACCTGGAGAGTATCGACGAGTGCCTGGACCTGGCAGAGAACCACCCCTTTATGTACTGCGCCCTGGGAATTCATCCTTCGGACAGTGCTCCCCTGACGGACGCACTCCTGGCCGGGATCCGTGATAAACTCAGCAATCCCCGTGTGGTCGCGGTCGGGGAGATCGGGCTGGACTATTACTGGGATACACCGGACAGGGCCATCCAGAAGCACTGGTTTGAAGAGCAGCTGGAGATGGCCCGCGAGGCACAGCTCCCGGTGGTCATTCACTCCCGTGATGCGGCACAGGATACCCTGCAGATCATGCAGGCGCACCGCGCACAGGAGATCGGCGGCGTCGTGCACTGCTTCTCCTATAGTCTGGAACTGGCGCGCGAATATGTGAAAATGGGATTCTTCATCGGGATCGGCGGCGTCGTGACCTTCAAAAACGCCCGCAAGCTCAAAGAAGTTGCGGCGGGCATACCCATCGAGAAAATCGTTCTGGAGACCGATTGTCCCTATCTTGCCCCTGTCCCTTTCCGCGGCAAGAGAAACAGCTCCCTCTATCTCCCCTATGTCGCAGAGGAGATCGCCCGGCTCAAGGGAATGGACACGGAGAAAGTGATCGAGATTACAGAAAAAAACGCTGAGCGTCTCTACAGGCTTGCTTAATAGACTTGCATGAATGCAGGCTTCACCGGAGTCCGGTGCCCACCCGCCTTCCCCATGACTGTATATGACTGTGTCATGTGACTGTGTTATGCGGCTGATGTGAAGTCACGGGCATTGAGAGATGAAGACATGGAACTATGAAGGCATTGTGGGACGAAGACATTGAGCGATGAAGAGATGAAGAACAAGAGCTATAGAAAGGCAGAAAAATGGAAAAACTGACATCACCGGGTGTTACGCGTGCTGTACTGACGCGCTACGGAATCCGCGCCCGCAAAAAATACGGCCAGAATTTCCTGACAGACGGCAGAATCGTCCGCGGAATCGTTGAGGCTGCAGGCATTACCAAAGAGGACTGTGTCCTGGAAATCGGGCCCGGAATCGGCACCATGACGCAGGTATTATCGGAAGCAGCGGGGACGGTCGTCTGCGTGGAAATCGATGAGACTCTCCGCCCGGTCCTCTCACAGACGCTGGAGGACTGCGACAATGTGGAAATCCTCTGGCAGGACATTCTCAAGACTGACTTGAAAGAGCTTTCGGACCGCTTCAATAACGGCATGCCCCTCAAAGTCGTGGCGAATCTGCCCTACTATGTGACGACACCTATCCTGCTGCGCCTTCTCGAAGATAAGGGCAGGTTTGAGAGCATTACCGTCATGGTGCAGAAGGAGGTCGCGGAAAGGATCTGCGCCGGCCCCGGCAGCAAGGAGTACGGCGCCCTGTCCCTGGCTGTTCAGTACTACTCGTCGCCCCAGGTTGTCCTGAAGGTGCCGCCCGCATGTTTCATGCCCAGACCGGCTGTCGAGAGTGCGGTCCTGCACCTGCAGGCCTATGAAGAGCCCCCGGTGGATGCGGATGAGGAATTCATGTTCGCACTCATCCGGGCATCCTTCAACCAGCGCCGCAAAACCCTTGCCAACGGCCTGTCCCACGGCTTCCGCTGCAGGGACAGAGTCCTGACACGCGGAGAGGCGGAGGCTGCCCTGCAGGCGCTGGGGCTTCCTCCGGATATACGGGGAGAAAAGCTTTCACTGGAGCAGTTTGCCGCTCTCAGCAGGGAACTGGAAAGAGAATAGAGAATTGAATTGGATAGTCGGAGAGAAAAAAGGTACGGCACGGCCCCAAAAAACGGGATGATTTTGCCTGTCTTTGTTCACGTCCCCGGCAGGGCGTAAACAAGAGCGAAAAAGGAAAATCAGGCCATGTAAGGCCATGTAAGGACCTTACTTTCTTTGACATCAATATGCCGCTGTGCTAAACTGATTTTACGGAAAGACGATAAGAAAAATGGTAGAGCGAAGAGGTTTGGGCTTTGGATAAATACGAATTAAAAGTGTGCCTTGATGAAATTGACAGACTGATCGCGGAGAGACGTTTCGCGGAAGCGGCGGACATTGCCGATACGATTGACTGGACCCGTGTAAAGGGCGTTCATGTCATCTGCAAAATAAGCGATCTCTACAAGATCAATAAGAGGTATAAGGACAGCCGCGATCTGATGGAGATTGCATATGAGAGGAATCCCTCCGGCAGGAAGATCATCTATTCTCTGTGCGAACTCGAACTGAAGCTGAACAACTATATCCATGCACTGCAGCTCTATAACGCCTTCATCAATGTGGCCCCCAGGGATTCGGACCGCTTCCTGCTGCAGTACAAACTGTACAAAAAGCAGGATGTCAATGTCTATGAACAGATTGCCGTCCTGGAGGAGTTCCTGCAGCATGATTTCCGGGAGCGCTGGGCCTATGAACTTGCCACTTTGTACCTGCGCGCAGGGGAAGAGCAGCGCTGCATCCGCCAGTGCGATGAGATCGTGGCATATTTCGGAGACGGCCGTTTTGTGATCCGCGCCCTGGAACTGAAAAAGTCCCTGACCCCGCTCACACCGCAGCAGGAAGAGCGGCTTGAGATCCTCAGGAGCGGCGGAACGATCGCCCCTCCCGAACCCATGCCGGAAGACAATGCGGCTGAAGAAGGCGCCGGTGAAACTGAAGACAGCGGCTCACAGGCCGGTGAGGCGCAGGAAGAAAGGGATTCGCAGGAAGACCTCTCCGAAGCTGCCTCAGATGCGGAAGCGGCTGCCGAAGAGAAGACCGAAGCCGCCAGCGATTCACCTGCCGGTGACGCGCAGGAGACGGCAGAAGCCGATGCCGGCAGTGCGGACACAGCGTCCGCTGAAACACAGAAGATCGTGATCGATGCGCGCATCGCAATGCCGAATGCCGCATCCGGAAAGATCCCCAGGCCGGCGGCTCCGGAAAAGGCGGCGGACAGCTATGTTGAAGACGCCGGGGAGGAGGAAGACGGCTTCGACGCCGCAGAGCCCTCCGCGACCCCTGAGGAGTACACGGATACACTCCTGAGCGATGTGAATATGCAGGAGACCATCGCCCGCGGCATGCAGGAGATCGGCGATTACGACAATGTCCTGGCGCAGGAGACCAACGGCCAGCTCGCCATGGTCATGGAGGAGGAACCCGCTGAAGAGACACAGATTGAGGGCCAGCTTGATCTGGCACAGATCATGTCTGAGTGGGAGAAGATCCGCAGAGACAGCGAACAGCAGCGTATGGCTGAGGCCCGCAGGCGTGTCATGGAAAGATCCGATGCCGCCAAGCGTGAACTCTACGGAGACGATTATGCCGGAAACGGAGCAGGTGCGGAGACATCTTCCGACACTGCAGCTGCTTCGGAGAGAACAGGAACCACCCGCTCCTGGAAAAAGGAAGACGTGGAGAACGGACTGCGCGGCAGATAAGAGGTCCGGTCCTCCCTGAAGGGTCCTGCCCCGGATCAAAATCAGAAAAATCGGAAAGAGAAAATAGAAACAACACGACACACTGTTTTGTTTTTTACATTTTTACACTGCACAATCCCCGCGGCTTCCGCCGCGAGACTTGCGCAGAATGCAACACGATACTGAGAACACCAGCAATAAGAACAGAAAGGGGAACTTATGGCTGCAAAAGCGACGGGCAACAGGGTTTTTGTATCGGAGACAGATGCGTATCTTTTCGGAAACGGCACGCATTATGACATTTACAGGAAGCTTGGCGCTCATCCTTCCGAAGAGGATGGAGAAAAAGGATTTTTCTTTGCTGTCTGGGCACCTAATGCCAAAGCGGTCTCCGTGGTTGGTACATTCAATGACTGGAACGAAGAAAAATTTCCCATGAAGAAGCTCAATGACGGCGGTATCTGGACGCTGTTCATCCCCGGAATCGGAGCGGGAGAGCTGTATAAGTACTGCATTACTACCAAGGACGGCAGCAAGGTCTACAAGGCCGATCCCTTTGCGAATTCGGCGGAACTCAGACCCGGTACCGCATCCAAAACCGCGGATATCACCGGCTTCCGCTGGACTGATACGCGCTGGATGAACAAGCGCGGCAAAAAGAACCCCAATCAGCAGCCTCTGGCAATCTACGAGTGCCATATCGGTTCTTGGATGAAACATCCGGACGGCGGGGACGGTTTCTACACCTACAGAGAATTCGCTGACCGCATCGTGGAGTATCTGAAGGAGCTTCGCTATACCCATATCGAGCTGATCGGCATTTCAGAGCACCCCTTCGACGGCTCCTGGGGATATCAGGTCACGGGTTACTATGCGCCTACATCGCGCTATGGAACACCCAATGACTTCATGTATATGATCAACAAGCTGCACAATGCCGGAATCGGCATTATTCTGGACTGGGTGCCTGCGCACTTCTGCCCGGATGCACACGGCCTTGCCAGATTCGACGGTGAGTGCATCTTTGAAGATCCGGATCCCCGCCGCGGCGAACACCCCGACTGGGGTACCCGAATTTTCAACCTCGCCAAGCACGAGGTCAGCAACTTCCTGATCGCCAATGTTTTCTACTGGATCAAGGAGTTCCACATCGACGGCATCCGTGTTGACGCTGTCGCCTCCATGCTGTATCTCGACTACGGCAAGAAGGACGGCCATTGGCTGGCCAACAAGTACGGCGGAAACGAAAACCTCGACGCGATCGAGTTCTTCAAACATCTCAACTCCGTGATCCATGGCGCACATCCCGGTTTCCTCACGATCGCTGAGGAGTCCACAGCGTGGCCCAAGATCACGGCCAAGCCCGAGGACGGCGGCCTTGGATTTGACTTCAAGTGGAACATGGGCTGGATGCATGACTTCTGCGAGTACATGAAGCTGGATCCTGTCATGCGCAAGGGCGACCACAACGGCATGACTTTTGCCATGAGCTACAACAGCGCCGAGAATTACATTCTTCCGCTGTCCCACGACGAGGTCGTCCACCTCAAGTGCTCCATGGTCGAGAAGATGCCCGGCTACCGTGTCGACAAGTATTCCAACCTTCGTCTGGGCTACACCTTCATGACAGGCCACTGCGGCAAGAAACTGCTCTT
>DGRU01000227.1:6931-7460 GCA_002390025.1 Lachnospiraceae bacterium UBA4380 | reverse complement strand
CAGGAATTCGGCCAGGAGCGCGAGTGGAGCGAGGCCCGCGAGCTCGACTGGTTCCTGCTCTCCGATGAGCAGAATGCCGGTATGAAGAAATATGTCGGCAAGCTCCTCGAGATGTACAGACACTACAAGTGCCTCTACGAGATCGACAATGACTGGGGCGGCTTCGAGTGGATCAATGCCAACGATGCGGACCGCAGTATCTACTCCTTCCTGCGCAAATGCCCGTCCAGCCGCAAGGGTCTTGTGTTCATCCTGAACATGACTCCTGTCAAATACGAGAATTATCGCGTGGGCGTGCCGGTGAACAAGCGCTACAAACTTGTTCTGAACAGCACCGACAAGGAATACGGCGGTTTCGGCGACACACCGGTTCCGGAACTGATCAAGGCAAAGAAGGGCGAATGCGACTTCCGCGATCAGTATATTGAATTTGACCTTCCCGCTTACGGCGGCCTGGTATTTGAGTTTACTTATTAATTGTAGACAGGGGGTAAAACGTGGTACTTCATGAATCTGCTGAAGATTACCT
>DGRU01000227.1:0-6768 GCA_002390025.1 Lachnospiraceae bacterium UBA4380 | reverse complement strand
CTTCGCGAGAACGGCTATATCCGCATGGATGTAAACGGTCTGATTACGCTGACGGATGAGGGACGCTTGATCGCAGAGCGGATTTATTCCAGGCATAAGCTGCTGACAAAGGTCCTCGAGGCAATCGGAATCGATGAGAAAAAGGCAGAAGATGAGGCATGCAAGATCGAGCATGATATCGATGACGAGACCTACGAGAGAATCCGCGACTTTTACCTGCGTTACACTGAAAAAATGAATGCGGAACAGTAACCGCGCATCTTTTTCCCGCATGTTTGCGGTCGCGGGACCATGGTCACAAGAATGAATGCATGTATAATCACCCGCCGGCGGAGACACCGGCGGGTGATTATAATGAAAACAGTCAATATTACAATTCATTATTTAGTCACAAGGAGAAAAAATGGTCAGAATCACTATGAAAGACGGCGGCGTCATTGATCTCGAACTGGATGAAAAAGCTGCCCCCATTACCGTTGAAAATTTCCTCAAGCTTGTCAATGCAAAGTTCTATGACGGCACCATCTTCCACAGGGTCATCTCCGGATTCATGATCCAGGGCGGAGACCCCCAGGGAACCGGCATGGGCGGCCCCGGCTGGACCATCAAGGGCGAGTTCGCACAGAACGGTGTCAACAACCCCATCAGCCACAAGAGGGGAGTGATCAGCATGGCCCGCGCCATGGATCCCGACAGTGCCGGCAGTCAGTTCTTTATCATGCATGCCGACGGCGAGTTCCTTGACGGACAGTACGCCGCCTTCGGCCATGTCGTAAAGGGTATGGATGTTGTCGACCGCATTGCCTCCACCCGCACCAACCGCTGGGCAGGCGACAGGCCTTACGAGGACCAGGTGATGGAGACCGTTCGCGTCGTCGAGGAATGACTCGATCCGGTTCCGGATAAATGATAAGATCGTAAACGGGCAGATCCCGGACTGTTATGCTGTTTGAAAGCGGCATAACCTGATTCGGAATCTGCCCGTTTTTTTGCCCTCGCGCGGGGGCGCTGAGAGGAGACAGGGTGGGGAGACAGGAGACACAGAACCGTCCCCTGTCTCCCCCGTCCCCTGTCTCCTCCCTCTCCGGCGCTTTCTTTACAGTGCTTTCATCAAAAAAACGGTTTACTGTTTTTTATATGTTTATTGACATTTTCTGCGGCAGTGAGTAAACTACAACTAACTTAGTTAGATGTAACTAAGTTAGGCGCTTGAGCAAAACAGGCGGTATGCCTGTTTTGTATTGCTGAAAGGAGGATGTATGATTAGCAAACCGATGAAGCTCCTCTCGCTTCTTTTAACAGTCTCTCTGTCTATGGGGATGTGCTCGTTCCCTGTGCTTGCGCAGGAGGTCGGGATTTCTGCGGCAGAGACAGCAGAAGCAGGGGAGACAACATCTCCGGACTTTGAAATGCAGGACGGAGAAGGGGAAGAGGAAACTGCCGTGGAGGAAGATGCTGCTGCAGAAGATACTGCTGCGGAAGATACTGCAGAAACAGAGGAGACTCCTGCTGACGAAACCTCTGTAGAGGATGAAGCACCGGCAGAAATTATCGAAGAAGATACGGCTGATGAGACAGAGGAAGCAGATGATGCGCAGACTGTCGAAGAGGATGAAACGACCGAAGAGCCCAGGGAAGCTGATAATTCCGGGAAAACGGGATCAGGAGAGGCTTCAGAAACTCCCGGGAATGAAGAGACGACAACGACGTTACCTGCCCCGGAAGATGTGGGTGCGACAGAACCGGCTCTGGCTCAGGAACCGGCAGTCAATAAACAAATGACTCCTGTCACGATCGGCGGAATCAATTATTACTATGTGGATACGGCAGGGGATGCCGATAATACAGTTTATCAGGCTGTTGTTACTTCGCGTGCAGGCAGTACAACCTATGAGTTTACAATCTCTGACCTCACGCAGGTGAGCGGCAGCAGTTATTGCTACACAGTTGTGACAGGTGTGACCCCCCTGAGCGGAACCCTGTACGGCTATGGAGAAGGTACTGCAACAAACTACAGAGAAGTATATGGAAATCTTGGTGTCGGCACAGACGGCAGCTATGACGCGGTCACCAGTGCGACGGGCTTTTCCACACATCACTCCAAGGACATTCCGTCCCTTGTTTCATTTGGAACAGCGGACGGAGAGAAGGCAATCACAGGTCTTACTCTGGGCCGTTCTTCCTCAACTGTCGATGCGGTGACATATGTTGAGGCGTCGATCCTGAATGCGGCAGGAGAAAGCCTGACCGAGGACCAGACGGCAGCCCTTGCCGTTACGCTGAAGGCAAATCCCATGTCAGCACCATCAGACGCAGAGATCAGTGTGGGCCTGAGCAGTGCATCTTTTACATCCTGCAGATTCGGCGATGGTGAATTTGTCATTGTTCCGGACCATTCAGCCTCTGGCTATGTCTGGAGTGAGTACTGGAACAGCGTGTACGCGGCAACGATCAGCAACGGCGAGACGACCGTAGGAACGGTCCACTGGATCGATCTGTACGGCGAAGCCGCGGCTTCCGGCCATCACTACAACAGGCTTGAAATCGCGCTCAACAATGGCACGAGCAAAGGATCCAACAAAGCGGAAGTCAGCCGCTTTGCAGATTTCTATGATGCAAATACCGGAAGTATCAAGGCCGGTACCTATTCCATTACGGTTTATGCAGAAGGTTATTCCACTCTGACCGCAGAGGTAGAGGTCAAAGCAGAGGAGATGAAATCCGTGTCGATCGGCGGAGTGAATTATTACTATGCCGATACAGCCGGCGACGATCCGATGACCGTCTACCAGGCAAACGTGAGATCCAGAGCGGGAAGCACCACCTACAACTATATGAAGTCTGACCTGACCCAGGTCAACGGTGCAGACCTGTACTATATCCCTGCCCCCGGCGCGAAAGCTCTGACAGGTACTCTGTACGGCTATGAAGCAGGAAGCGGAAAAGCCACAAACTATAAGGAAGTGTACGGAAATCTCGGGGTCAGCACAGACGTGGACAGTGCCTACGATGCAGTGACAAGCGCGACCGGTTTTTCCGGTTTTCACGTAAAGGATATCCCTTCTCTCGTGACTTTCGGAACAGATACATCGGGAGAGAAGGCCATCACCGGTCTGACGCTGGGACGTTCAACGACAACCGTTGATGCACTGGCCTATGTCGAGGCAAGTGTACTGAAGGCCGCAGGCAAAGAACTGACCAATGAACAGGCAGATACAGTTGCTGTTACACTTACGGCAGACCCGATGAACGCACCTTCCGACAAGGAGATCGCTGTGGCGCTGGCCAGCGCCTCCCTCGCATCCTCCAGATACGGCAGAGCGGAATTTGCCATTGTACCGGATGACAGTGTTTCCGGATATGTCTGGAGTAGCTATTGGAACAGCATTTACGGAGCAACCATCAGCAACGGTGAGACGACTGTCGGCGCGGTCCACTGGATTGACCTGTACGGCGAAGCGGCGACCTCCGGTCCCCACTACAACAAGGTGGAAATTGCGCTTAACAACGGCACAAGTAAGGGATCCAACGAGGCGGAAGTCAGCCGTTATGCAGCATTTTTTGACGGGGATTACATCAAGTCCGGCACCTATACCATTACTGTTTATGCGGATGGCTATTCTCCTCTGACTGCACAGGTTGCGGTTGATGTTAAACTCTCTGACAAGACAGCGGTTTATAACGGATCTGAAGTCACTGCTGATGAAGCGGCTGTGACCGGTATCGATGGCGATGTTACCTATAACTATTATTCGGATGAGGCCTGCACCACAGCTCTTGATTCCGCGCCTGTCAACAGCGGAACCTATTATGTGAAGGCTGTTGCCGCAAACCTTGTCGCATCCAATCCGGCTAAGCTGACGATCAGGAAGGCGGCTCAGTCCTTTACAGCAAAGGCTTCTGCCGCATCCGTAGAAGTTGGCAAGACCGTAAAAGTGACTGCATCCGGAGCAAAGGAGACAAATAAATATAGCTTCACTTCCTCTAATACCAAGGTCGCCACAGTCAATGCTTCAGGTGTAGTCACCGGCAAGGCTGCAGGAACTGTCACGATCACTGTTAAGACTGCTGCCACTGCAAACTATGAAGCAGGGTCGAAGACCGTTAAGATCACTGTCAGCAAGACCCTGAAAAAACCCGGCAACTGCCATTTCACCAAGTGGAATAATAAGCAGTTCACAGGCTGCCGGATCAGCTGGAACAAGGTTGACGGCGCAGAGGGCTACCAGACACTTCTCTCCTGGACGGACGGCAGTCATTCCAGTCAGACTATCGTCAAGCCCAATGTCCTTTACAGAGACTGCACAGTTGTTTCCAACCATGTCAGCCAGATGAAAGTCAGGGCCTTCTGCACAGTGAACGGCAAACGGGTCTACGGCCCCTGGTCAAATATTGAGTACATCACTCCTTCACCGGCCAGGATCACTACTCAGAATGTGAGTAAAGGCAGTAACCTGAAGATGAAGATTTCCTGGAAGCCCGTCTATGGGTGCAATGGATACAATGTATTCATTACCACCAACCCGAACGGAAAGTGGAGCTGGAACCAGTCTACTTCCACCAATGCAATGTCCACCAGTGCCGTGATCGAAAAGTGCGGCGGCAAGCTCAAAAAGAACACAAGATATTATGTGCGCATTGTCACAAGACGCAAGCGCAACGGCGTCTTCTGCACAGTGCCCATGCCCGCATCCAATACGTATACAGGTTCCTTTATCATTAAGTAAAAAAACGTGAGCAGGATCTGCCTGGTTGCAGATCCTGCTCATATATGGCAGGGAGGAGACAGGGGACGGTTCGAGGAGACACAGAACCGTCCCCTGTCTCCTCCCCTCCCCCGTCTTCTCCTGAGAGGTAAGAAAGAAGAAATGAAATCAGATCGATTCCGCGCTTTATTAAATAAATTGTCGGTCCTAACCAATTTCTGGCCGGCCCTGCTGGTCGTCCTTGCGGTCGGACTCGCTTTACCCCGGACAATTCCTGTATTGAAAACACTTCCGGAACGACTCATTCTGACACAGGCAGACGCGGCGGAGGAAAAGCCTGCACTGCCCGATCCGGAGGACGAGGAGCCAGAGGAGAAGATCGAGGATTCCGGCAATACCTATGAAGACGGTGTCTACACCGGATCCTCCAGCGGTTACGGGGGCAAAGTAACTGTGCAGGTGACCGTGAAAGAGCACAAGATCACGGATGTATCCGTTTTGAGCGCTCCCGGGGAGACGGCAGAGTTTCTGGCAAAGGCAAAGGGCGTGATCAGCAGAGTCCTTCAGGCACAGACCTGGGAGGTGGATGTGGTCTCCGGTGCCACCTATAGTTCCAGAGGAATCCTGGGTGCAATCCGGAACGCCCTCACAGGGGAAACAGTGGAAAATGAAGCACCCCCCAAGAAAGACGGCCCTGTTGCACCCATTAAAAAGGTGCCGTTTGACGACAATGTCACATGGAAAGACGGCGTATATATCGGAAGTGCGCAGGGATACGGCGGAACCATCAAGGTGGAGGTGACGATCAGACAGGCGAAAATCGCCGCGATCAGGGTTCTTGAACACAGCAAGGAGAGCGATTCTTATTTTAACAAGGCCAAAAAAGTTATCAACAGGATCCTCAAGGCGGGAACCCCGAATGTGGATACGATTTCCGGTGCGACTTACAGTTCAAACGGAATTATCAATGCAGTCAAAAATGCGCTGAAGAAGGCGGCTGGAAACTCGTCTCCGGACAAGGAGGATCCTGCACAGAATCCTCCGAAGAAGCCTGCACAGGATGACAGTGGGGATGAAGAAGATCCCAATCTCGAACACGGCCTGAAGGACGGAACCTACACGACAGATGTTGTCTGCACGGACAACAATATCTTTGAATATACGATCCGTCTGACCATGCTTGTAAAAAACGGAAAGATCACTTCCCTGAAAGCTGTCCGGATCAACGACCAGTCGGATAATCCCGATATGAACGCAACCTATCTTGGTTATGCGGTATCAGGGCGCAGGGACGGCGGAAAAACTTTGCCGGGTGTAATAACGCAGATCCTGAAACTGCAGACGACAAAGGATGTCGATGTGGTCAGCGGAGCCACCTATTCCTCAAAGGCGATTCTGAAAGGTGTCAAAGTGATGTTGCGTCAGGCCGCCAAAAATCCGCCGGATAAAGAGGATGGCGAAAAGGATGACGAGGGCGGAACAGAAAACGGCGATGATCCGGGAAAGGACGATCCGTCCCCTGATAAAGAAGATGAAAATGGCGGAAACGGAGAAGAGAATGAGCAGCCGGCTGCCGGGTATGGAGACGGAACCTACGTGGCCGAAGCGGACTGCATTGATCATTCTGTCGATCCCATATTCCAATACACCGTCAGGACGACGATTGTCATTGAGGGAGGAAAGATTGTTTCGATTGACGTGGAACGAATCAATGACAATTCAGAAGATCCGGACAACAATACGATCTATCTCAACTATGCCGTAAATGGAAGGACACGGAAAGGAGTCGAATACAAGAGCGTTATTTCCCAGATTCTGGACAAACAGGGAGCAGGGGACATAGACGTTGTTTCGGGAGCAACCTATTCCTCCAATGCGATCATAGAAAGCGTAAAAAAAGCACTTGCTGAAGCTGCGGCGGCTTACACGGCCCCCGGAGAGGAAGGCGGAGAAGGCAGCGGGACCGGAAACACCGGAGAGACCGGGGAAGGAAGCGGGACCGGAAGCACAGAGGCCGGAAATGCCGGAGAGACCGGAGAAGGCAGCGGGACCGGAAGTACAG
>DGRU01000037.1:5281-5712 GCA_002390025.1 Lachnospiraceae bacterium UBA4380 | reverse complement strand
TGATGGGCGATCTCCCGCTGCTGACGCAGATACTGATCGACCTGGTCTGACAGGATAATGCCGTACATGGAAAGGGCCAGGAACGCAACGCCCATGTTGACAAGCGGAAAGACCTGTACAAAGAGATGAATGATCAGAGCAACTGTCAGGGGGAACAGAGAGATCAGAATGGCAATGAAGAGCTTTTTTGTCAGAGCATTCCGTCTGCGGATCAGGCCTGCCAGGTTGAGCAGCCCGATCATCACCAGAGGGGCGGTGGCAAGTGGATAGAGGGGCCCCCTGTGCACATGGCCGTCCGGTGTCACGTAATAAATGGAGGAAGTGAACTGCGCGATCACCACCATCAGGAAATACAGGCCATACAGGGCAGATACGGCGGGAAGGAGGCCGCTTTTCCGCCGGTCCTCTCCGCTGCAGTGCAGCAGGAATAC
>DGRU01000037.1:0-5131 GCA_002390025.1 Lachnospiraceae bacterium UBA4380 | reverse complement strand
TTTTCGATGAGGGCAAAGCATGAATTCAGAAAAAGGATGCTGAAGAAGACGATAAAGAAGCGTTTGCTCCACCGGTCAATATCCGGCATAATAACGACGAGTCCCAGTCCCAGCCCCATCAGGAGCAGAGACGCGCCGCAGAGATAGATGTACAGTGTCCAGATGGTCATTTACCGCTTCCTCCTGTCCAGAAGGGATAACGCAGATGGGCGAGCTGGTCCCTGATTCCCTCAGGCGTCAGCGGCTTTCGCATAAAGCCGCTGGCTCCGGTGCTCCAGGCGTCAAAGGCATATCTCACATAGGCAGTGAGAAACACTACATTGGTTCGGGGATTGATCGAAAGCAGGGTGCGGCAAAGATCAAGCCCGCTCATTGTCCCCATCTCGATATCCAGAAAAGCCAGCGCGATCCGGTTGGCCTCCGCACACGCGATGGCCTCGGACGGACGGGTGAATCCATAGATCCTGGCGCCCGGCAGAGCCTCCTCCAGGATGGGGAGACACCCTCTGACAATGATCTTGCTGTCGTCCACCAGAATTACATTCGGCGCCTCATTGCGGTCGATCGTGGCATTCAAGAGGATATTGATGTCCACGTCAAGGACCCTGGCGATCTGGGCGATCATCCTGTTATCCGGAATACGACTGCCGCTTTCCCAGCGGTTAATGGCAGACCGCGTGACAAACAGCTGGTCTGCCAGCTGCATCTGTGAGATTCCTCTTTCCGTCCTCAGATTTTTCAATGTCTTTGAAAATACAGTATCGTTCATAGTCAAACTGCATCACTTTCTCACATATTCGGACGGCACCATAAGTCCTCAAATTGGTGCCCGCGCCATAAAAAATGGATAGATAATCGCATTTTACGTATTAGAAAAACTATATGGTGTCAAGTACAAGGCTCGCGGCGCTCTGTGTGCATTATGAGCCCAATAGATAAAGTATAGTACAGTCTGTACCCCTTTGCCAGTAAAAGCATTGGGCTCTAAGTCCCGGATCCGATGTCTTTCTGAGGCAGGTGGACGAGTATGCCGGACAGCTCCCGGCCGGGATCCGCGGGTCCATGCGGCAAACGAAAAAATCCGGCCGCGCGGCCGGATTTTTTGTTGACTGCTTTTCTTTTCTTATGCGTCCTCGTTCTCGGCCAGTGTCTTCAGGCGCTCCACAAGGCGGATCTCCTGCTCTTTCTGGATGTCCGGGAAGTTGGAGAGGATGGGCTCTACACCCTGTTTTTTCAGGATGCGGCGTTCCACATAGTTCTGCGTGCACTTCATGACCTCGGGGGAGAGGGCCAGAACGCCGATCAGGTTGGGGATCATCATGAGACCGTTGAAGGTATCGGAGATGTCCCAGGCCAGCTGGGCCTCCATGACGGAACCCGCCAGGACGACGATGGAAAAGATGACTCGGTACACGACGATGGCCTTTGTGCCGAACAGGTACTCAAAAGCCTTGGAGCCGTAGTGGCTCCAGCCCAGGACGGTCGAATAGGCAAAGAGCAGGATGGCGATCGCGATGAAGGCGGATCCGGCCTTTCCGAAGGTGCCCTCGAAAGCAAAGCTGACCAGGGAAGAGGATCCGACTGCTTCGGCCGCCTCGGTGAGCATGCCGGTCTCCAGGTCGACGGTTCCGCAGCTCAGGATAGTCAGAGCGGTCAGGGTACAGACCACGATGGTGTCCGCAAAGACCTCAAAGATGCCCCACATACCCTGTTTGACAGGCTCGATGACGTTGGAGCTGGAGTGGACCATGACAGAGGAACCAAGGCCGGCTTCGTTGGAGAAGACGCCGCGCTTCATGCCCATCTTCATGGCCAGGGCGATGCCGGAACCGACAATGCCTCCCGCGACGGACTTCATGGCAAATGCACCCTTGATAATGGAGACAAACACAGCGGGCACCATGGTAATATGCATGATGATGATTATGAAGGTTCCGAGGAGATAAAGGATGACCATAAAGGGCACCAGCTTCTCCGTAAAAGCCGCGACCCTCTGGAGGCCGCCGACGATGACCAGGCCGACAGCAAAGAACAGAAAGACGCCGACTGCCAGGTTGGGGATGCCGAAAGCGTGGTTCACGTTTTTGACCATACTGTTGACCTGGCTCATATTGCCGATGCCGAAGGAAGCCAGCAGGCAGAAGCAGGAAAACAGAACAGCCAGAAAAGCACCGACGGCCTTGCAGTTTTTCCTGCCGCCGAGGCCGTCGCGGAGATAATACATGGCACCGCCTACCCACTCTCCCTCGGTGTTCTTCCTGCGGTAAAGGATACCCAGGACATTCTCCGAAAAATTGGTCATCATGCCGAAAAAGGCGATCAGCCACATCCAGAAGACCGCGCCGGGTCCGCCGGTGGCAATGGCGCCTGCCACACCGACGATATTTCCGGTTCCGACCGTGGCGGCCAGCGCCGTGCACAGGGACTGGAACTGCGAGATCGAAGCGTCCTTGGTGTGGGCTGTGATGCGCTTCTCGCCGAAGATCTGGCCGATGGTATGGCTGACCCAGTAGCGGAAGTGGGAAATCTGGTAGAACCTGGTGAGGCAGGTCATCAGAACGCCCGTGAAGCCCAGCAGGATCAGGGCCGGCCATCCCCACACGAGACCGTTGATAGTGTCATTGATGTTGGTGATTGCCTGCAGCATAAGCATTTCCTCTCTGATTAAAGCATAGATGAAGAGGTATCCACGTATTTTTGTATGCAAAAATACACTAGACCATTTTAAATCAGAAATATGCAGATGTCAAATAAAGTTCAGGACTCGCCTGCACCCGGCAAAAAAATCCACCCAGGATTCCTTTGGCGTGTTCTTCTGGGAACCGGCGCCGATGTAGAAACGTTGAAACAACAGAACACTCGTTACAGCCTGCTATAGTATGTCTGCTCCCTGCAAGATCCGCGGGTCATCCGTGTGGATCGGACACACCTTGCGGTCATCCCCGATATTTGTGACCGGAAGACTGGAGGCGCGGAACATGCCCGAGTCAAAATATCGGTCGTCCGCGCAGAGCATCATGCCGCAGATATAGTCCTCAAAGGGCGTCCCCTCCCAGACCGTCGGATATTTTCTCTGCCGGATAAAGGGCTGCAGGATCATATCCTGTACGTCCCCGCTCTTCCACAGATTCTCCCAGGTCATTATGTCTGTCAATGGTCCTGCGTACACCTTCTCACTCTTCCCGAGCCGGTGATGTTTGAGGATAAATCCGTCCTTATTGCCGCGTGCCTCCTGCCAGATATCGTCCCTGTCTCCGTACAGATAAGTGGGGATCGCGCGGCTGCGAAGGAAGGCGGTCTCCTCCCCTGTCAGGCACCTGTCCGTAAAAGCATCCTGAAACCAGAGGTTCATAAAACGCTTGTCATGTATGAGGAAAATCGTGCGGAAGTCATTGTACATTCCCGCCTCGATCATGGCTTCGATCGTCCCTTGGGAAAAAGACAGAAGATCCTTCTGGTTCAGGGCGCTGATCACAAATCCCTTTTTCCAGCGGTCAATATTTCTTTCCACATCCTCAGCCTCAAAGACCTCCACGTTTTTCCCAAAGGCCTCATAAAAGGGTTTATACAATGCGATCTCGCCGGTCTTGTCCGCACTTTTGAGCACATAGATCTCTTTTTTATCCCCCGTGATCTGCAGCATGCAGTGCAGGCGCTCATTCAAAGTGGAATAGAGCGGGGAATAACCCGCTTTCCCGTCTTCGTCCTCGATTTTCCGCAGGAATTTCTCCGCCGCGCAGTCCGCAAAATAGGACATGAAAATCCCGTGGCCGAAAAAACGGCTGGTGATCTCGCACAGGAGCAGGTCTCCCTTCTCCGACACCAGATAATCCGGACGATAGGTTCCCGCCCGGAAGGGATACCGGCTCTGCCGGTCCAATATCTCCATTTCCCTGTCGGAAAGGGGCATATACCGGGGCACATACTCCCGGTAGTTTTCCGCCATATAGACAATACATTTGTATAAGACCTGATGCAGCCGGCGCAGTTCATCCCTGCGCGCGGATGTGATCGCCATCGGCCGATCGTGATACCACCGGCCGTAATAGGCCGCTTTCTCTCCATGAAGAGAGATAAAGGCCTCTTTATACTTTTCTCCCATCAAAGTCCCCCGCAAAGATCCGCTGATACATCCCCGATGTGATTCGGGCTGCTGTTGCTTCGATCAGGACGCACCGATCCCGGCGTGATCCGGCTGAAAGTCCCGGCCATTAATCCTGCTTCTTAAAGAGCTTGGACTGATAGCCCAGGCACTGGAAGCCGTTCTCGTTGATGATCGGGATCAGATCATTTCCGATGCGGAGCTGTTTCCTGACCCAGTAGCAGATGCTGGTCGACATGCCGATCTGTTTTGTATAATCCATCATTTTGCGGATATTGTCGATGCTCAGTGCCCGGTCTGGAGCCGTGCGCCCGCGCTGCTTCTTGTGGTCGGCATTTTCCGGCATGATGTAATCCTCGTAAAGAGCACGCTCGAGATCTTTGTCAAAATGGCCCAGGATCTGTCCCAGCATGGCAAGATTCTCCATGCAGGCCGTGAGGAATTCCGGCTTGTAGTTGATGATGCCCTCCGCGCGCAGCCTGTCAAAAAAGCTCCGGATATGTTCCGGTGTCAGGTAAGGTGTGAAGATCGGCTGCACAAGGGCGGCCTCCGCGGGAATTCCCTTCTCCCTGCAGAGCCGCACCGCCTTCAGGCGCTCCTCAATGGGGGCGGCATAGGGCTCCAGGATATCGCGGAAAGCGTCCGGCATGATGGATACGGATACGTTGTACTGCATCTTGTCTTTGAGCTGACAGAAGAGATCCAGAATGGTCTCGCCCTCATACTCGCACAGCAGATGTTTTGCGCCCGCCTTGGACGCGACGAAAAGCCTGGCGTTGGAGTCCGGATACTCCTCATAATGACGGATGAACTCCTTCAGGATCCGGTGGGCGATTCCGGTCCGCAGCGTCGGCTCCTGCAGAGCCTCTGTCTTGGGAGAAAAATAGTAATAGTGATTCCAGTTTTTGCCGCGGCTGACCTCTGTGATCTGCCGCTCAATATCCTTTTTTCCGGCGGGGTTCTTTTCGATGCACCGGGCCAGTTCCTTCAAAAGCTCGTCTTTTCTGCGCAGATCCTCCGCCGTGATCT
>DGRU01000065.1:3944-5103 GCA_002390025.1 Lachnospiraceae bacterium UBA4380 | reverse complement strand
GCTCTCAATTCGCCGCCCGACAATTTATCTACAGCGCGTGCCATGTTTCAGTTCAACAGGCACGCGCAGATTAATCTCTTGATATTCATAAATATTATAAATATTCGATAACAAGAAATTGACAGACCTACGGTAGGTTGCTGTTTTTTGTGCTTTGGGGTAAGATGGAGGCAGTGAAATGGGTGTTGATACCTGAAGCATCGCGTCAGGATCTGACTGATTTTAATGAAATTGCATTTCTGAGAAGGGATGCCTTATATAAAAGATATGTCGACAGTATTTTCCAGATTAGCGTTTCTGCAAACAGGCAGTTGTATGACCAGATGACCAGGGAGGACAAGAAAATGTGTGAAGCCCTAAAGGATTTACTCAAAGAAGATTTTGCAGACGTCGAGGCAAGAGGAGAGGAAAGAGGAAAAGCAATAGGTGAAGCTCAGGGTGAAATAAAAGGGATGATCAAGCTTTATCATGAAGAGATGGGCTTGGCCCCTCAGGAGATCATTATTAAGATCATGCATCGCTTCTTCCTTGATGAGGAGACTGCAAGGAATTTTGTTGAAAGTACACTTGGGTTACAACCGGCATGAAACGAGAAATAGGGACGGTCCTTTTGTTTCTGTCCCCCTGACTCATCAATCAGGGATAATTAAAGCTGGATCCGATGAAAAGACAGGACTATGCTTCCAGGATAAAGTGATAACGGAAAGAGGAGTCTCCTGGCATTACGGGTGTTGCCTTAAAAACCCGGATTTGGAAAATGAAGATTGCAGCCATAACCTTCAGGCTCTATGCCCCCTGGGTTCACAGCTTGAAAGAAAAACGAAGTATTGTAAAGAGCCTCATCGCAAAGCTCCAGAACCGGTATCATGTGTCGGCAGCGGAGATTGATGAGCAGGATACACATCAAATCATTGTGATCGGCGTCGCGGCCATTGTTCCTCATAATGCCATGGCGGACAGCCTGATGGAGGATATTTCTCTTTTTGTGGAAGAGAATACAGATGCCGAAATCATTGATGAAGAGAGGGAAATACGATAAGCAATCAGAAGGTCACAGTGATGCAGGTTCCCTTTCCGGGTTCGCTGTCAACGGTGATGACTGCGTCATGGATTTCCGCAATATGTTTTACAATCGCAAGTCCAAGGCCGGTTCCGCCTG
>DGRU01000065.1:0-3873 GCA_002390025.1 Lachnospiraceae bacterium UBA4380 | reverse complement strand
TTTCGCGGGACCGGCTTTTGTCGATCCTGTAGAATCGTTCAAAGATCCGCTCCTGCTGGTTTTTGGGGATGCCGATGCCGGTGTCCTGTACTAAGAGGAAAGGGTGGTCATCCTTCTGACCGGTCCGGACCAGGATGGATCCGTTTTCACGGTTGTACTGGATGGCATTCTGGATGAGGTTCTCAATGAGTTCTTTCAGAAGGTCCCGGTCTCCGGAGAGCACGGCGGAATCTCCTTTACAGGTAAGGGACAGGTTGTGGGAGCGGGCGCTGACAGAGAGATTTCTGCAGCATTCCTCTGCCAGGAGTCTCAGATCCAGGGTTGTGAATTTCCTGGGAAGTTCCTTGTGGTCGAGCTCCGACAAGCGGATGATATCGTTGATCAGAGAGAGAAGACGGTCTGAATTATGACGAATCTGTTCGGCCACATGGGGCACCTGATCCGGAGCTACCATATTATTTTCGAGAAGTTCCGCATAGCCGGAGATCGCGGTCAGAGGAGTTTTGAGCTCATGAGATACATTGGCAGTGAAATCCTGACGCATGGAAGCCGCCTCCAGGATATTTTCATGCTGGGAGCGGATTTTGTCTGCAAAGGGCTGCAGTTCCCGATAGACCGGTTTCTCTATGGGGCTGTCCAGACGTTCTGCCATCTCGTCCAGAGGCCTCAGGAGCTGGATCGTCAGGAAATGTCCGAGAAGGATGCAGATTACCAGGAAGATCGCGCTGATAGAGAATACTACAGGGAGTGACTGGACAAAAACACTGGAAATGGAGCTGGCCTCCGTCGAGGTGCGAAGAACAGTCCCGTCGTCCAATAGAAGTGCGTAATAGAAGGTGTTCAGTTTAAAGGTATCTGAACGGCGTACGCTTTCTCCGGATCCCTTTTGGATGGCTTCCCGGATTTCGGGCCGGTCCAGATGGTTTGGCAGGCCGGAGACGTCAGCGCCGTTATCATAGAGGACAGTGCCGTCGGCGGAAATCCAGGTGATTCTGGGATTGTCGTGCCTGAGCTGCCTGAGGGCGGAGCTTTCAACATATGCATTGACGTCTTCGGTACCGGCATAGGCGGACTGGAAGACGCCTGTATCGGACAGAAGACGCGTGTATAAAGCCAGGTCCTTTTTTACCTGGCTTTGGAAGAGATTATAGTATAAAAATGTGACGCCGATGGTGGCAGAGAGGACTGCTACCAGGGCAATCAGAGTAAGTCGAAGATTGATCTTCTGTTTCATGAGATCACATACCCCACATTTCTGACGGTCCCGATCTGTCTGCCGCAGGAGCCCAGCTTCTGCCGCAGAGTTTTGATATGCATATCTACGGTGCGTGTTTCTCCCTCGTAATCGGTATCCCAGACGGCCTGCATGATCGCATCGCGGGACAGGACGACTTTGGGGTTGATCATCAGAAAACGGAGCAGTTCAAATTCTTTAAAGGTGAGTTCCACCTGATTATCTCCGGCATAGACCAGGTAACGCTCCTGATCCAGACGGATATCTCCGACACTGAGAACCTTGGGAGCACTGTCCGCGGCGCGCCGCAGCAGTGCCCGTACCCTGGAGAGTAGTTCCATGATGGAGAAGGGCTTTCGAATATAATCGTCCGCACCGCTGTCCAGGCTTTTGACAAGATCCATCTCCGTAGTCCTGGCGGTCACTATGATTACAGGAATCTTGGCAGTCAGGGGATTTTTTCTGAGTTTCCGTATGATTTCATAGCCGTCCTGATCAGGGAGCATGATATCCAGGATCACCAGATCCGGGAGAATTTCCTCCATCTGATGAAAAAAAGATTCGGCGCAGTCAAAAGCCGCAACAGTATAATTGCTGTTTTTCAGGGCAATTGATTCAATTTCCCGAATATTGAGATCGTCTTCTACGATATAGATAAGTGCCATACAAAATCCTATTATTTATTGCTTCGCAGCAGAAAACGGTGTGGTGTAGTCTATGTGCAGTGCTGCAAGTACTGCAAATATTGCAAAAACAGGCAGGTTGACGAAACTTTTTCTCTAAACAGCCGGCCTTCTATGGTCCTATATGGGATTTACGGCAGGTTTGTCAGAGAGAGAGCTGTGGGGATCAGTATGCTCGAAGAGCGCGAAGGCGATATTGATCGCGTGGTCGGAGCAGCGTTCAAGGTCGTTGACCATATCTGTAAAGAGGACACCGCCGACAGGATCGCATTCGTCATTCATAAGGCGCTGAATGTGATTGTTAATGAAGTCGGTCTGCAGATCATCCACCTTCTGCTCCAGCGTTTCTGCTTCCGGCAGTGAGCGAAAATCTTCCTGCTCAAAGATCCGGAGTGAATAATCAATGGACTTGAGAGAGGCCTCTGTGAGTGCCTGCAGTTCCTCCCGTGCTGTATCGGACAGGGCGGCTTTTCTTGCCTTGAACTCACCTTCGTACTCCGCAATGTTTTCTGCGTAATCCGATATCCGTTCCATATCCGATGCCACCAGCATGAGCTGGGAGAGCTTGCTGACTTCCTGGGGAGCGTAGTCTCTGGAGCGGAAGGAGATCAGACATTCCTGGATCTTGTCTGTCAGAATGTCGATGGTGTCTTCTGTCTCAAAAACATTTTCCGCCAGATGATCATCCAGGGAAAAGAAGCACTCCGCTGCCTTCTCCAGGCAGTTCCGGGCCAGTTTGCCCATTCTGACAAGCTCCAGCTTGGCCTGCTGAATTGCCACGGAAGAAGGCAGATCCGCAGTCTGTACAAGATAGCGGAGCTTTCTGTCCTCGATGGAACGGCTTTCTTCCGGGAGGACAGGGACCACTTTTTTGGAAAGCGCGACGATCTGATCGGCGAAGGGAACTTCCAGAAGGACAGCCAGGATGGCGAAAATCGTGTGCGTGTTTGCCACCTGATGGGCGATGTCTCCGGGTGTCAGGCTCTGGATCAGGTCCGTGAGCGGGAACACAGTGATCAGGATCAGCATCAGGGCTGCACGGATCAGGTTGAACAGCAGGTTCAGCACGGCGGTACGCTTGCCGTTCCTGTTGGTAGTCAGGGAGGCCAGCAGGTTGGGGGTGACAGAACCGATCGCGGCGCCGATCACCAGATACACAGTCATATCATAGCTAATAAGCCCCTGAATTGCAAAGGTCTGAAAAATGACGACGGAGGAAGAGGAGCTCTGCAGCAGCGCGGTGAACGCTACACCGAATAAGACTGCGATCGCCGGATTTTCCAGTGTCGACAGGAATGAAATAAAGGGCGCGCTCTCGGAGAGCGGCGCTATGGCGGATTTGATAACGGAAATACCGAAAAAGAGCATTCCGAATCCGAGGATAATGGAACCAATGTGCTTTGTCGTGTTGTTTTTTACAAAAATATAGAGGATGGCGCCAATAAACAGGATGAAAGGCGCATAGGCACTCAGATTGAAAGCCGTGATCTGGGCCGTGACAGTGGTACCGATATTGGCACCCATGATTACGCCGATGGCCTGGGCCAGAGTCATCAGTCCGGAATTGACGAAACTGATTACCATCATATCCGTAGCGGAGGAGCTCTGGACCAGAAGAGTGACGAGAACGCCGACCACAACGGCGACGAAGCGGTTTGCGGTTGCCCGCTCCAGTATAGAGCGGAGTTTATTGCCTGCGGCCTGCTTGAGACCGGAGGACATCATGCTCATACCATAGAGAAAAAGCCCCACACCGCCAAGTAATGAAAAAAAACCGTAGAGGGTCATAAAATGTCTCCTTATGTTTAGTTCCTTAACATAATTCCTAATTAACTTAATTCCTTACTAACTTAATTCCCTACTGCGCAGAGACCCATAGCTGAGTCCCGGACTATCAGGACTGGCGGTATGATAGCATAGCCTTGTAAAAGCAATAAGGCGCGCTTTGTAAAAAGC
>DGRU01000007.1 GCA_002390025.1 Lachnospiraceae bacterium UBA4380 | reverse complement strand
GACAAGATCGTCATCATGGCGGATGCCGACGTGGACGGGGCTCACATTTCGACCCTTCTGCTGACTCTGTTCTACCGCTTCATGCCCGAACTGATCTATGAGGGACATGTCTACATAGCCATGCCTCCCCTTTACAAGGTCGTGCCCAAACGCGGTGAGGGACAGTATCTGTATGACGACTATGCGCTTGCCCGTTATCGCAAGACACACAAGTCCGACTTTACCCTGCAGCGTTACAAGGGTCTGGGTGAAATGGATGCCGACCAGCTCTGGGAGACCACGCTGGATCCCGCGCGCAGGCGCATGAAGCAGGTCCGCATCGAGGACGCCATCCAGGCCTCCGACATGACCGAGCTTTTGATGGGCTCGGATGTTCCTCCGCGCAGAAATTTCATCTATGAACATGCGTCGGATGCGGAACTGGATGTCTGATCCGGGCAACAAAAGCTGCCCGTTTCCATAGATTTACAGAGTAGAGAGAATGAGTAAAAAGAAAAAAGATTCCGCGGCTTCCGGCACTGACCGGGACCGCATTTTTGATAAGCCCGGCGGGGATACTTCCGGCGGCGGAGAGCAGATCATCAGCACCGAGTATTCGGAGCTCATGCAGAAGGCCTATATTGACTACGCCATGAGCGTCATCGTTTCCCGTGCCCTGCCCGATGTGCGCGACGGATTAAAGCCCGTACAGAGGCGCACCCTCTACGATATGTATGAGCTGGGCATCCGTTCGGACCGGCCCTATCGAAAGAGCGCCCGTATCGTCGGCGATACCATGGGTAAATACCATCCCCACGGCGACAGCTCGATCTACGATGCCCTGGTCGTCATGGCCCAGGAGTTCAAAAAGGGACTTCCCCTGATCGACGGCCACGGAAATTTCGGCAATATCGAGGGAGACGGCGCGGCGGCCATGCGCTACACGGAAGCCCGTCTGGAGAAGATCACGGAAGAGGCCTTTCTGGCGGATCTCGACAAGGATGTGGCGGATTTCGGCCCCAACTTTGATGAGACCGAGAAAGAGCCCCTGGTCCTGCCGGTCCGCATTCCCAACTTTCTGGTCAACGGATCGGAGGGCATCGCGGTCGGTATGGCGACCAGCACACCTCCCCACAATCTGGCGGAGGTCATCGATGCCGAGCTCGCCTTTCTGGACGACCCCGATATCTCCACCGAGGCCCTCATGCACATTCTTCCCGGGCCTGATTTCCCGACAGGCGGCATCATTGTCAACCGCGATGATCTGCCTCAGATCTATGAGACCGGCCAGGGCAGGATCAGGATCCGCGGTAAGGTGGAGACCGAGAAGGGCAGAAACGGACATATTAACCTGGTCATCACCCAGATCCCCTACACCATGGTGGGCGCGGGAATAGGAAAGTTTCTCTCGGATGTGGCGGCGCTGGCGGAGAACAAGGTGACAAACGATGTCATCGATATCACCAACCAGTCCTCCAAGGAGGGCATCCGCATAGTCATCGAGCTCCGCAAGGACACGGATGTCGAAAATTTCAAAAACCTCCTCTACAAAAAGACCCGTCTCGAGGATACCTTCGGCGTCAATATGCTGGGGATCATGGACGGACGGCCCGAGACGATGGGACTGCGCGCCATTTTAGAGGCCAGCGCGGATTTCCAGTATGAGATCGCGGGCAGAAAATATACGACTCTTCTTGAAAAGGAACAGAAAAAGCGCGAGATCCAGGAGGGCCTGATCCAGGCCTGCAACGTGATCGATCTGATCATCGAGATCCTGCGGGGATCCCGGGACCGCGCAATGGCCAAGCGCTGCCTTGTAAAGGGAGAGACGGAAGGAATCCGTTTCCGCTCCGACATGTCCCGGGAGATGGCCGCCCAGCTGCGGTTTACGGAAGTTCAGGCGGATGCCATCCTGGATATGCGTCTGTACCGTCTGATCGGTCTCGAGATCGAGGCCCTGATGAAGGAACACGAAGAGACCGTGGCCAATATTTATAAATATGAGGATATCCTGGAAAACAGGAGCGCCATGACCAGGGTCATCCGGGCAGATCTGCTCTCCTTCAAAAAGAAGTACGGACAGCCTCGCAGGACCCAGATCATCCAGGGGCAGGAAGCTGTCTTTATCGCAAACGCGGAGGACGCGGACCGCGAGCTTGTCTTTGTGATGGACCGGTTCGGCTATGCCAAGACCATGGAGCCCGGTATTTTTTCCAGAAACGAGGCCGCCGCAAGGGAGAACTACCGCTTCTGCCTGCCCTGCAGGAGCAGCGGCAGGATCTGCCTCTTTACCAGAGAAGGCCAGCTCTACACCCTAAAGACGGCGGACCTGCCTGCGGGCAGGATGCGGGACAAGGGAGTCCCTGTCGACAACGTCAGCAATTATGATTCTACAAAGGAAGAAATCCTGTATGCTGCCTCCCAGGAGGCGCTGCGTCTCGAAAAGGTGGTTTTCGTGACAGAGACCGGCATGGTCAAGGTCGTCCCGGGCACGGACTTCGATGTCATCAAGAAGACGGTTGCGGCGTCCAAGCTTGCGCCTGATGACAGGATCGTCTTTGTCTCACCGCTGGGAGATGCCATGTCCGTTGTCCTGCAGTCCCGCAAGGGCATGTTCCTCAGGTTCCCCGTCGAGGAACTGCCGGAACAGAAGAAGACCGCCATCGGTGTCCGGGGAATCAAACTTGCGGACGGCGACATGGTCGAAAACGCCTGGCTCCTTTCACAGGGAGACAAGACGTCTGTCTCCATGCACGGTGCGGAGATCGACCTGACACGTCTGCGCATGTCCAAGCGGGGAGGCAAGGGCACAAAGCGTTTTTGACGGACCTGCCGCAAAGCCGGAGAATGCATACCTATTAATACAATCTCCCTATTAAAATCACAAACTTTACATCGACTTTCGCATTAATGCTGTATACAATAAAAAATGGATGAAAGACGATGACAGCCCGGGCAGGCGCGGAGTAGCCGTGTACTGCGGCCGGAAGATCATAAGATACATTGAAAGGAATCAGTCATTATGAGAGTGATTGCAGGAACCGCACGAAGACTCCTGCTCGTTGCACCTGCCGGACTCGATACACGTCCGACGCAGGACAAGATCAAGGAGACGCTTTTTAATATCCTGCAGGTACAGGTACCGGGATCTGTCTTTCTTGATATCTGCGCGGGAAGCGGAGGAATCGGCATCGAGGCGATCAGCCGGGGCGCGAAACGCGCATATTTTGTAGAGAACGGACGTGCCGCCATCTCCTGTATCCAGCAGAATCTCCACAAGACGGGATTTGAGGACCAGGCAGTCATCCTCAGGCAGGATGCCGTTGCGGCCCTTCGTCAGGTCCATGAGAAGGAAGTGGACCTGGTCTATATCGACCCGCCCTACAAATCGGACCTGGCGCGCAGGATCCTGACCGCGCTGGACGGCCAGTCCTATATTACGGAAGAGACCTGTATCGTTGTGGAAACGGATTACGACAGTGATTTTTCCTTCCTTGACGAGACCGGCCTGGAAATCTACCGGGAGAAAAACTACCGGGGAAACCGCCATCTTTTTATACGTAGAAAGGAACAGTGAACAGATAATGAAAAAAGCGATTTATCCCGGAAGCTTTGATCCTGTGACACTCGGACATATCGACATCATTCACCGTGCAGCCAGAATGTTTGACGAGGTCACTGTCTGTATCCTCGAGAACAAGGCTAAAACTCCATTGTTTTCTGTTGATGAACGTGTTAGAATGTTGCAGAAAGTATGTGAAGATATACCCAATGTCCGTGTTGATTCCTACTACGGACTGATGGTCAACTATGCGAAGGAGATCGGAGCACATATTTCCATCAGAGGCGTGCGCGCCGTGTCGGATTTCGAATATGAGCTTCAGCTGGCACAGACCAACAGAATGCTTTCCAACGGAGATATGGACACAGTTTTCCTGACAACGTCCGCAAAGTATTCCTATCTGAATTCTTCGGGCGTCAAGGAGATCGCCGCTTTCGGCGGTGATATTTCCAAGTGCGTGACTCCCTATGTGGAGAAACTGGTCTGGGACAAGCTCCGTGAGAAGAAAAAGGAGAATCAGTAACGATCCACGTTACGGCAGTCTCAATTTGACGTGAACTGTTACGAGTGAATTATAGGGAAATCAGGTTAGGAGAAGAATATGAGCAGTAAGATTGAACAGCAGATTGATCAGATCGAAGATTTTATCGACAGCTGCCGGTATCAGAAGTTTTCCAAGACGAACATCATCGTCGACAAGGATGAACTGGACGGACTCCTCGAAGAGCTGCGTGCCAGGACACCGGAGGAAATCAAGCATTATCAGAGAATCATCAACAATAAAGAGGCCATTCTCGAGGACGCAAGACGCAAGGCCGACGAACTGATCAATGAAGCTACCATCCATACCAATGAGCTGGTGAGTGAGCACGAGAT
>DGRU01000006.1 GCA_002390025.1 Lachnospiraceae bacterium UBA4380 | reverse complement strand
CCCGGTACCAGGCTTCTGTTCCGGGAAATTCCGGGCGATTCGCCCACACACAATGAAGACGAGGATTCAAATATGAGGCATACAGCAGATCATCAGCCCGAGACGGGACACGTTGTCCGCAGGAGACGGCGGAATACGGGCCGGACAGGCCGGGACGGAGGACAGGCCGGGAGGCTGGGAATTCTGTTTACGAAAAAAGGCTTCCGGGTCGACCGGACAGGCGCGGAGCCGGAGGAGGCCTATGAAGCGAAGCTGAAAAAAAAGATGCTGGAGGATCCTTATGGTGCGCTGTATGCCCTCGGCTTTGAGGAACGGGGAGGCACTGGAAAGGAGGCGGCACCGCTTGCTTTTCTGCGCAGAGTTGCGGAAGAGTTCGTCCGGACGCTGACGGATATTCCGGAGTTGGAGATTGCCCGGGAGGATGTGGAAATCATTCCTTCTGAGGACACGATCGAGGGCCTGCTGCTGGCGGTACCGTTCGGGATTGGAACGGAGTACATCGATTCTAAATGGATCCAACGTGTTTTCGACAACCTTCGCGGGGTTTATGCCCGGGAGATAAAGGAATATGACGGGACTGTGCAGCTCTATCTGACGGAAAAAAGCCAGCAGCTGCGGGTTCCGGAGAGGATTTTCTTCCACCTGGTGGAAAACAGGAAGGACGAAGAGGGGTTTCCCTTTGCCTTTCTTGCGACCTATGCAACAAGGGATGAAAATAACATTGTGCGCCACATGCCGCTCTCCTATGCGATTGAGGAGTACAAACACGATCGGCAGAAGCTTGTCAATCTGCTGACCTGCCTGAACGGTGCGGCGGAGGTGTCCGTGCTGGTGGCCGGCTTCATGGAATCTGGTGAGATGTTTCATCCCTTGCGCCTGACAGCTGCAGAGGCCTATGCCTTCCTGAAGGATGTGCAGGCAATCGAGGCGTCTGGAATTCTGTGCCGGGTCCCCAACTGGTGGAAGCGGGGCAGCGCGCAGATTTCCATGGATGTGAAGCTGGGGGAGAAAAAACCCTCCCTCCTGGGCTTTGATGCGCTTGTGTCCATGCAGCCGGAGCTGACTGCCAACGGAACGGCCCTGACTCCCTCCGAGATCCGGAAACTCCTTGCCCAGACCGAGGGCCTCGCCTTTCTGAAAGGCAAATGGGTCGTTGTTGACCACGCCCGGCTGGAGCAGCTGCTCGAGCAGATGGAAAAATATGAGGGCTCACTCACCCTGCTGGAAGCCCTCCGTATGGAAGCCGGTATCGGCGGGAATGAGGACATCGACATCGGCCCGAAGATCACCAACGGGAAATGGCTGGGCACCCTCTTTCAAAAGCTCCGTCAGCCGGCGGGGCTGCGCGGCCGGCGCGTGCCCGCAACGGTGAACGCCGAGCTGCGACCTTATCAGAAAACAGGCTACAACTGGCTCATGTACATGCAGGACATTGGTTTCGGTGCCTGCCTTGCGGATGACATGGGCCTTGGAAAAACCCTGCAGGTCCTGGCCTGGCTCGACCGGCTCCGAATAAAACAGCCCGAGGCCAGCGTGCTGCTGGTCGTGCCGGCCTCCCTCCTTGGAAACTGGCAGAAGGAAGCCGCAAAATTCACCCCGGGAATCGAATTGCAGGTCCTGCACGGCATGACGGGCGCGGCCATGAATGAAATGGCAAAAAACCCCGCTTTTCTCAACATCACGACCTACGGCATGGTGAATCGTCTGACGGCTCTGCAGGACAGGGAGTGGACCGCAGTCATCCTGGATGAAGCACAGGCGATCAAAAACCCTGGCACCAGACAGACCCGCGCGATCAAAAAACTGCGTGCGCAGCAGCGGGTCGCCATGACAGGTACACCTATTGAAAACGACCTTACCAACCTTTGGTCTCTGTTTGATTTTCTGAACAAAGGCCTGTTGGGAACCTCTGACGAATTCCGGGACTTCGCCAGGCATCTGGAGGAAAGCCCGGAGGGCTACCAGAAGCTCAAGAACATGGTTGCGCCCTTTATTCTGCGGAGAGTCAAGACCGATAAATCCATCATCGCGGACCTGCCGGATAAGATGGAGACGGTGGACTACACATCGCTCTCCAAAAAACAGATCGTCCTCTACCGGAAGCAGGTGAAGGAACTGGAAGAGACGATTGAAAAAGTACAGGGGATCCAGCGACGGGGAGTTGTACTGGCGGCGATCACAAAGCTCAAACAGATCTGCAACCACCCGGACCAGTTCCTTGGTCTGTCCGCCTATGATCCGGGGGAGAGCGGAAAATTTGCCATGCTCCGGGAAATCTGTGAGACGATCTACGAGAAGCGGGAGCGGGTCCTCGTTTTTACCCAGTACAGAGAGATCACGGAGTATCTGGCCGGTTACCTGGAGCAGATCTTCCATGCAAAGGGACTCGTCCTGCACGGAGGGACCCGGGTCAAACGCCGCCAGGAGATGGTGGAGGAATTCAATGGCGAGGATTATGTTCCCTTTATGGTCCTCTCCGTCAAGGCCGGCGGCACCGGCCTCAACCTGACTGGCGCCAACCACGTCATCCATTTTGACCGCTGGTGGAATCCGGCTGTCGAGAACCAGGCGACCGACCGCGCCTTCCGCATCGGGCAGACGAAGGATGTCATCGTTCACAAGCTGGTCTGTACCGGCACGATCGAAGAGCGGATCGATACGCTGATCAACAGCAAAAAAGAACTGGCCGAGAATGTCATCGGGGCCGGCGGAGAGAACTGGATCACCGAGCTGGGCGACCGCGAGATCCTGGACCTCATGCGCCTGGAGATCTGATGATCGTCCGAATCCGAAGACCGGTAATCCTGACAACTGATTTTGGATAAAAATCCCACGAAATACAAATTCTCCGGAAATGCAGTCAGCCTTCGCGGAGAATGAAAAATGATGGAGTACAGCCATGTCCAGTTATTGGAAGAGCGCCGGCAGTTTTTCCCAGCCGGCAGTAGAGGAACTGCGGAAAAAAGCACAGGCGAGTGTGCAGGCTGCGCGCAAAAAGGGGCAAAGATATGAGCCTGCGCTTCCGCATAAAGGAACCCGGAAGATCTGTGAGAGCTGGTGGGGGCAGGCCTGGTGTGAAAACCTGGAGCGCTACGCGGACTACGCCAGCCGCCTGGAGCGGGGCAGGCGCTACTTCCGGTCCGGCACAGTCGTAGATCTGAAGATCCGGGGCGGACGGGTGGAAGCTCGTGTCCAGGGAAGCCGCAAGGTACCCTACAAGGTGGATATCCGGATCAGCCCCCTCTCTGAAGAAAAGTGCCAGGCCATTATCGAGCGCTGCGGCAGGAAGATCCGCACCATCGACAAGCTGATCAACGGGGAGTTTCCGGAGGAACTCAAGGACCTGTTCACGGGAGAAAACGGCTTGTTCCCGAATCCCGCTGAGATCAGTTTCATCTGCAGCTGCCCCGACTGGGCGATCATGTGCAAACACGTAGCCGCCGTCATGTACGGCATCGGCGTCCGCTTCGATGAAAATCCCTTTTTCTTTTTCCATCTGCGCGGAATAGACATCGACAGATTTATAGATGTTACCCTCGAGAACAAGGTCGAGAGCATGCTGCAGAACGCGGACGCTGACAGCCCGCGGATCCTCCATGAGACGGCAGACCTGACGGAACTCTTTGGAGTACTCTGAAGAGGAGCAAAGGGAGGGAACCACCTGGAAAGTGCGCCTTATTTACTTACATTCGGGCCTGGATAACCTGCAGTACAGCTCTTATTTCATCCCACCTTAGTTTATGGTGCCTGGCACCAGGGTGCTATGTAACAAGCCCGCGGCACACCTTAGAAAATATCATAGCATAATTCTACAGCCAATCCAATCGAATCAAAAAAACGTAAAAAAGCAGCCATGCCGCGCTCTTGCGTGCAGCATGGCCGCTGTCTGTTTCCTGTCTTTGTACCGATCTTATTGTTTGCCTAAATTCCGGCGTCCGCCCAGGCGGACGTCAGTCGGGATATTACTTAATAT
>DGRU01000179.1 GCA_002390025.1 Lachnospiraceae bacterium UBA4380 | reverse complement strand
ATGCCACTTGTCTGGACAATGGAATCTCATGAGGAAAGAAGCCGTTATCTGAGAGACCTGTTCAACCGCACTTACATTAAGGATGTGTTGGAGCGACATCAGATTAAGAACGAAGAAGAGGTCCTGGAAAAACTACTTAATGTTTTAGCGTCAGCAATTGGATCATTAACCAACCCAAGCAGACTTTCAAATACATTTGAAAGTGAAAGTCATATACGAATCGCTCCTGATACAATCAATACGTATATTGGATACTTTCTGGAAGCTTTCCTGATTCAGAAAGCGGAGCGATATGACGTGAAGGGCAGGAAATATATTAAGACTCCCATCAAGTACTATTATTCCGATCCGGGCCTTCGCAATGCTCGCCTTGGTTTCCGACAATTGGAAGAGACCCATTTGATGGAAAATGTCCTCTTTAATGATCTGATACGTAGAGGCTTCGATGTAGATGTAGGGGTTGTTGAACAGAATGTAAGAGAGGCTTCCGGGAAAAAGGTCCGAAAGCAGCTGGAGGTTGATTTCGTTGTAAACAAAGGTGAAAAACGTTATTATATTCAGTCTGCGTTATCTGTCGAAGATCCGGATAAAAAGGAACAGGAGATTGCTTCGCTGATAAGGATACCGGATTCTTTTAGGAAGATTGTTGTTGTGAAGGATTATATAAAGCCCTGGCAGGACGAGAACGGAATTCAGTATATTGGAATAGAGGATTTCCTGCTGGACGAAAGCTTTATATTATAGTCATACTGTTACCTGAAAAATCTGCGAATACCGCAAAAATATCAGATAGAAATGAATCAGGCGGGAGGCCTCCGCATGCAGATCATCTACGATGAGCCTGTGTGTTTTTCCAGCCGCATGGCACATTACGGTAGTTTTGAGAACTGCAAAAATTATATCGTCATGGCAGGAAAGAAGGCGGCGGACCTTGATGAGCGCTGCGGATATTACGGCGAACTGCTTGTGCTGAAGGCCCAGGAGCTGGGACTGAATACCTGCTGGGCGGCGCTCACGCATGGCAAGAGCAAGGCTGTGATCGGAGCTGATGAAAAGGAAGTGATCGTTATCGCGCTCGGTTACGGAAAGACGCAGGGGATTGAGCACAAGAGTAAGAAGCTTTCTGACGTCAGTAACATCAGTGCAGACTCTCCTGTATGGTTTAAGAGGGGAGTGAAGGCAGCAATCCTTGCTCCGACAGCAGTGAACCAGCAGAAGTTCCGATTTGAAAGAAAAGGAAATACCGTGACTGCCAAGGCCGGCAGAATCGGCCCCTGCCTGAAGATTGACCTTGGAATCGTCAAATGCCATTTTGAGATCGGGGCAGGGAAGGATAATTTTACCTGGGGGTAGTCAACAGTCAACGGGAAACTCTGAGTTTTCCGGATTCACAATACAGCTGCAATGTGATTGATCAATGAGTGAATTAGTATCTGTCATCATACCTGTCTATAACGTAAAGCCATACCTGGCCAGATGCCTTTCATCGATTGTCGGCCAGAGCTGCGGGAACCTGGAAATACTGGTGATCGATGACGGATCAACGGACGGTTCGTCGGAAATCTGCGACAGATTTGCTGCCGAAGATGACAGGATCAGGGTCTTTCACACAGAGAACCGCGGGCTGAGCGCCGCGAGGAACCTGGGCCTGGAGCATAGTAGGGGTGCCTGTATTGTCTTTGTGGATTCGGATGATTATGCCGGGCCGGATATGATCGGGCGCCTGCAGGAAGCGATTGTTTCTTCAGAAAGCGATATTTCTGTCTGCGGTTACGATGTCCAGGGGAAGGGGAGACTTTTAGACACACATGTGCCTGACCGTGAAGCGGTATATACGGTCGCACAATGGCTGGAGCTTTTCCCGGCATGTAATGAAGTGGGCATCGGACCCACGGTCTGGAACAAAATGTTCAGGGCGGAGGTGTTTGAAAAGATCCGGTTTCCGGAAGGGCATGCTTATGAGGATATATGGGTCTTTCCTCAGATTCTGAACCGGTGCCGGACAATCCATGTTCTGCCCGAGGTTTTGTATCATCATCAGATGAACCCGGAGAGTATTACCCACAAGCGGACCTATGAGAATTTTCTGGACAGCTTTAAGTCCAGGCGGGCAGTGGTTCGCTTTATAATAGAGAAGTATCCGGAACTGCGCGGGAAGGCGGATCAGTATATGCTGAAGACCTGCCTGACCCACTGGTACAAGCTGTTCCTGACAGATCTGGATAACAAGACCCGCAGACATCTTCAGAAAAAGCTCAGGGCAAGGGCGGAACATTTATATCGCCTCTGCGGACCTGCAGAGATGCCCTTTTTTCAAAGAGCGGCAGCTGATCTGATGCTCTATTGTCCCCTGGCGGCGAAATGTGTCTACAAGGGCCTTTGCTTCCGGAACCGGTGCAGGGGGTTTTGAGGGACATCCGGGTGTGTTTTGTGTTGCGCCTGCTGCAGGATATAAGTAAGAGGTTTGGAAATGCACACAGACATGAGGGACAGGACATGGATAAAAATCTAAATTTGTTTATCTGAAGTGAAAAAATGAGTATACAACCACATACAAACTCATTTTGCGGCGCGTGTCTCAGGGCTGATCATAAGCCCGGCAGGCACGCGCTGGATTTATACTATAGAATTCATAAAAATGACAATAACAATATATGGAAATATAAACTTTAATGCCTCTTGTACCATGCTGTTAGAGAAACAACCGTCAAGCACAAGTATTAATAAGGCGAAGCGACATAACAACTAACTTTATATGGAAGTTAAACCTTCCTGTGCTACTATATTATCACCTTACAATAACCTTTTGCGATGAAAGAACATACTTTCAATTCATTTAAGAACAGGAATCTGAAGACCCGCGGACTGCACCCGCGCAAAAGGCAGGAATCTGAATCAGGATCAGGCTGAAGTTGAAGCAGGAAGCAGTACCGGAGCAATTGGAGGTGATAGTATGAAGATGAGTTTTTGTGTGAAAAGGCTGGTTGGTCTGTTGGCTTCTCTGGCTATTACTGCAGGGATTTTCTCAGCACCGGGTCTGTCTGCACCAATCTATGCAGAGGAGACATCGGAAAGGAATTCCAAAACGGTAAAAGTGACGGTGACTGCAACGCCGGCAGACGGCGGGGAAGATGTGCCTGTCAGCGGAGCCCGGGTGAGCGTTTATCGGGGAGACGGCAGGGTAGGAGAGACAGTAAACTTTGTTGATTCTTTTGAAACAGGAGAGGACGGGATTGCAGAGTGTGTGATCCCAATCCCTGAAGAGTACAGGGATGATGAAAAGAAAGTGAACGAGTATCTGTCGACGCTGACATTCTCCGCCAAAAAGAAGGTGGCCAACAGCGACGGAATGGAATTTATGGATTCAGAGGTCCGGAACTACCGTGACCGCCTGTTCCGGGTCTACAGGGATGGCGCAGACAACCGAATCCAGGTGGAACTGCATTCGGAAAACCTGGATTCTAACGGAAACTGGCTTGGGGCAAAGCTCCCTCTCGGAGATAAAAAAGACGTGGATCTGGCCTTCGTGATCGATACGACCGGTTCCATGTCTCCCTATATTCGTCAGGTAAAAAATAACATTGTGGCCTTTGCGCGTAGCCTGGAGGACCAGGGCAGGAACCTCAGGATGAGTGTGATTGAATTCAGGGATATAAAGGAGGACGGCGAAGGGTCTACAAAGCTGCATTATAATGCTTCCGGATCCCCCTGGTTTCTGAAAGTGGATGATCTGCAGGCGGAGCTGGACAGGCTGTCTGTCAACGGCGGCGGGGACGATGATGAGACCCCCATAGATGCTCTGGATATGCTGCTGCACCAGAGCGATATGAAGTGGAGGAGTTCCGCCAACAAATTTTCATTTGTGCTCACGGATGCAGGCTGTAAAACAGACAATTCGCACGGATACGGTTCCCTGAAGGACGTGGCAAACCAGCTCAAGGATTACGGCATTGTCACATCTGTGATCACGACTTCCGGGGCAAAGGGGCCCTATGAGGAACTGTATAAAACAGGCGGAGGCCAGTACACCGACATCAAGTCCGGTAATTTTTCGGACCAGATGCTTGCCCTGGCGGAGGGAATCATCGGACACACCAACGGAGACCTCACCCTTCACCTGCATGAGCCGCGGATCCTGGTGGATCTGTCTCTGTGCTATTACGCCTATGATGAAGACGAGAACGGGGAGGACTATTACAGAGCTGTCAAAAATCTGATGAACAATATTTCCCTGAATCTGGCCCAGGCGACGGACGGTCATGTGATGGTCAACAGGGGGTATATTTTCCGCACAAACATCCGGGAGAACTTCTATATCACACCCGGTGAGGACAGGAACTATGATTATGCCAATGCCCCGACTTCCGCGATGGCGGATATCAGGATCATCTCTGCTAAGGATGAAAAAAGTACTATTTCGATCAGGTCAAATGCACATGTGAGCGGATACTATTCCAACAGCCCTGTGGATCCGGCTACAGAAAATAAAAAGTGGCTGTTTGCCTTTAACTTCGACAATGTTGAGTCGGGGAAGAAAGAGTTTCCGAGGGTGCAATTAAGCAGTTACAATAATTCCTGGAATCATACATTTGATGAAAGCTATAGTGCTGAGGAGGACAAGTATTCCAAGGCGATCGTTCATGAACTGGGTCATTATTTATTGAGTCTTTTTGATGAGTACAATTATTTTTCCTGGAATGAAAAAAAGAATAAGTATGAGTGGCTTGATTGTAAAAGGCCGAAGGATGCGCCCTTCAGGGGCATGATGGAAGAAGTCCGCCAGGATCTGGAGATGTCGGATGCGGACGATTACAGATATATCACAGAAGCATCTGCAGAGGTACCGGATCAGAACAGAACTTCCCAATGGATGTACTATGGAAAATCCTGTGAGGATGCGCTTGTGGACCTGCTGACGACAGGGAAGATCACGTTCGGGACGGACAGCCGGGCTTCCACCGATACTAAGACGGAGGAACAATTTTTCACTTATACCAGTCCGTACAAGGCAGAGTACACGAAAAGGGACAGCAGAAGGCGGGCGGATTACGACTATGCCGCTCTGGTCATCAGGGATAAAGACGGCAACGTCGTAAAAGACAATATCGTGGACCTGACGGATCCGGCAAACTGGAAAGACCACAGCACGAAAACCACTGCTTCCGCAGGTATGCAGGCTTATAAAGAGATGGCCCTGGCGGCAGAGCCGGTGGCGGATATCACGGCATGGCCTTCCGGTGAAAATGTACGGATCGGGATCAGGCAGAAGAAGGGCAGTGACGTTTATCTGTATACCAGGACCTCTGCCGGAGATGTCGGATCGACGGTGACCCCGATCCCTGTCAATGACGGGCAGGCGGAAGTAAAACTTGCCCGCGGCAAAGAGTGCGAGCTCACGGTCGTGGCCAGAGACGGAGCCGGCTATGTCGGCAATACCTATACCCTGGAGCGGTCCTTTAACAGTCCGGAGGGATATGGGTTTATGTCCGGCGACATGACGGTCATGGGCTCTGTGATACCGGAAAAAGAGGATGAGTACACCTTCCTCAACATAGACCAGGCCTGCGAACAGGGAGAATACGTGTCTGTCAACCATGCGGTTCAGATCACGTCCGCCAACAAGGCACCTGCCAAAGGACAGCTTGTCTCCGCGGCTTCTGCCGAGAGCGATATCAACTTCGCATCTGTCACCTGGTTCAAATCTGATGGAAAAACATGGAAAGAGCTCCCCACGGAGCTTGCTTTTGAACAGGATCTGACCATGACGGCCGTCTGTGATTATGAGGGCGACGGCACCTATGTCCTCATGGCAAAGCCTGCGGCAAAGACTTCTCTGAAGGCCCCTGCCGACCTTGCCTTTACTGAGGATACAAGCCGCGACGGCTGTGGCGTCCTGTCCTTTACAGACGGCAATCCTGCCAGCAGGTATTATGACATTTATATCAGTGAGAAGCCTTTTACAGCCGGGAATCCCAAAGACGCAGTCAGGGAGAGGAGATATGCGGAAGGAACTTCCTGCAGGATCATCTTGCCTGAGTGTGACAGGGACTATTATATCGCGCTTGCGGCAGTGGCGGAGGACGGTGCTGTCTCAGATCTGAGCAAGGTGCTTGAGGTCCGCAGCGGCGCAGCTGACAGGGACGGGGACGGAATCCCGGACTGGTACTGTGACAAGTATTCCCTCTGGCCTTATGCGGGAGCGGAGAAGAACATAGCAGACAGTGATGAAGACAGGGACGGACTGACCAACCTGGCGGAATACCGGGAAGGCAGCAGCCCCATGAATCCCTTTGATCCCCACACCATCGTTTCTGCGGAGTCTGTGCAGATTGACTCCGGGGATCTGACCATGGATCCCGGAGACAAGGTGACCGTAAACGCTTCCGTAAAGCCTGCGGATGCGACAGACCAGACTGTCGAGTGGCAGGTCGAGGATGAAGCTGTCCTGAAGATCACTCCGGACGGTCTGCAGTGCCGCCTGGAGGCCTGTGCTGCCGGCGAGACCAAAGTGCATGTCATTACCAGAGACGGAGGCTTCACTGCCACGATCAATGTGGCTGTCGGCAGTAAAGAGACCACGCGGCCGGATGAAGGGGATGAAGAAGGCGAAGATGTCCCGGATGATCCTGAAGATCCTGAAGATACTGACGTGACGCTGGAAGGAATTCCGAATATCACAGATGAGATCCTCCTGATGAATGTGGAGGATGCGGCAGAGTATCTGGGACTGACACAAAAACAGGGAGTCTACGAAGACGGCTGGGACCATTATATTTTCTACCATTACCGCAAAGGAACAAAACTCTTCGACGGATCTTCCTACATTGAAAACTTTGAGGGATTCCAGGATGAAAGAGCCCTGTGGGATATCGTGGTCAGCGACAGGACCATCGCTTTTCAGGGACTTGCGGTCGGCATGACAGAGGCGGAGGCCGAAAGTGTCCTGCCTGATCAGGGCTGGACATATGATTCAGAGTATTCGGACCCCGACGATGACGAAGAGCTTCTCTGCTTCAGCAAAGATCTGCTCGAAGGGCAGGAAATATATGCGGACGTCACGGTAAAAGACAACAAAGTGACCTGCATAGAGTGTTATTGGGGAGCAGATTGAGGCTGCAGGCAATATTACAGACAATTTTATTATTTCATACGGTTCATACGGAATTTGCGGGACTGCGGAGATTGCCTGCCTGACGGGCGGAGACGGACATTTTCACCCCATCTGAATAATCTTCTTGATTTCCGCAGATCCGTTGGTGATGGCGATACTGCTGAAGGTGTTTCCCTGTTTTTCAATCAGTGACATTAATTCCCGCAATTCTCCGGCATACAGGCCGCTGCCCCTCAGAGCCCCCTTCAGCCCGATGTGGATGCCGGAGATCATGCAGATGTTGACATTGGTCAGCCTGACCCTCCGGACGCCGTCGAACAGCCCCATGATCATTGTGTGATTGGGGCTGTTCGCTTTTTCCACAGTTTCTGCAATGATTTTCCGGTGCTGTTTGTAGCACAGCAGTCCTGTATACCTGCCGCTGTCTGCAGCCTTATCATAGGAGGCCGTGATCAGAATATTGATGTCTTCACTCTCGCTGAGATATGTCTGCAGGTCAAAATCTTCTCTTCGGACCGTTCTGAATCTGCAGGAATCTGCATCTCCCTTTAATTGCGTCCCGGTCTCCGCAGGAGCATTGCGGGCAGATGTTGTCCTGCGCCCGGCATTCGGGGCAGATTCTGTTTCATACCCCGCATTTGAGACAGCTCCGGTTCTGCGCCCTGCATTGACAGGGGCTCCTGTCCTGCGCCCGGCATTCGAGGCGGCTCCTAATCTGTATTTTTTTACAAAGTCTTCGATCCGGGCACCTGTGCCCATATATCGAAGGAGGATCTCGGCGGCAGCTCTGCTGTCGCTGTCTGCCTGATGGTGGTTTAAGCGGATCCCGTAGTGGTCACAGAGGATGTTGAGCTTGTGCTGCATGCCGGGCAGCAGCCGGCGGCCGATCTGCACGGTACAGCAGTAATCGGCTGAAGGCTTCCAGCTGATCCCGTAATCCGTCAGGCATTTTTTCAATACACCGAGATCAAAAAGCGCGTTGTGAGCGACAAGGATCCCGCTTGAGAACATGGGCTCTATGGTCTTCCACAATTCCGGAAATGCAGGCGCTGAGGCAACGGTTCTCTCGTCAATTCCGGTGAGCATCGTATTGAAATTGTCAAAAAATGTCTCCGGATTCACATAGGAGAAAAAACTGCGCACGATCTTCCCGCCCTCAACTACTGAGATTCCGATCGCACTCATCCGGTTATTGTATCGGTTCGGCGTCTCCACATCGAAGACGATAAAACGTGTATCTGCCACTCTGCACTCCTTCAATGAATATGGTCGGGGGGCAACAATCCTCTGATTTCCAAAGCTTTGCCCATACCAGTATACGCCCGCAGTTACAGATCATCCAGTTCTTTTGCCGGTGCTTTCTTTCCGGCAAATCTCCGGCAAATCGATCAGACAAATCACTTCAAAACTGATTCCATCTGCCGGGGAAGGGTATATAATATCTATTCGATACTGCCGGCAGTTGCTGTTCAGGGAACTTTGCTGTAATATGAGAAAGAAGTTCCCGGTGCGGTCATGCCGCGGGCACAAACAGAGAATTAGGAGGATTATTAATGAATTATGCAGAAGAGTCTCTGAGACTGCACGGTGAGTGGAAGGGCAAGATCGAAGTGGTCTCCCGCGTTCCGGTCAAGGACAAGGAAGATCTGTCCCTGGCTTATACTCCCGGCGTGGCCCAGCCCTGCCTGG
>DGRU01000051.1 GCA_002390025.1 Lachnospiraceae bacterium UBA4380 | reverse complement strand
CATTGACAGTAGATTAACATTACTTTTTTTATTATATAGTCAAGAGCGTTCTTTTTCAATGCAAGTTTTCTATGAATATATACTTTTATACTAAATCATTGGCCTGTACTGCCTCTACTTTGTGCGCTTGTGACAAATTATAACATGAAACTGTACAAATATATGCATTCCGTACAATATCTTTCGGAAGGAATAAGCCGATGGAGCTTCAAAAGGAAGTTATGATAAAAGAATGGTTATGATGAAAGGACGTTTATGATGAATCCCTTCCTCATCATGGCCGTCCCTTTCGAGACTCGGAAAGGCCCCCTGCCTTATTCTCCCGACTTCCAGTCAGTCAACATCTATATAATAGTATTCACTGGCATTGATCATGCGTGTCCCGCTCTCGTGGACAAGTTCACGCTGAAAATGTCCATAACTCTTGTGAACATGTCCGTGGAACATGAATTTTGGCCGTACGGTATTGAGAAATGTATTAAAACAGACAAATCCTCTGTGGGGCAGGTCCTCCAGATCTCCCCAGCCTCTGGCCGGAGCATGGGTGACGAGAATGTCGACCCCGCCGTAGAGGATGGACTTCAGCCTTGCCTTGAAAGCCCGCTTTCTCATCTCTGCTTCTGTATACATGCAGGGGCCGTCTTTATAGCGAAATGAACCGCCCAGTCCCAGGATCCGCAGCCCCTTGTACCGAACGATCTTATCCTCGATACACTCGCACCCCTCGGGCGGATTTTTCAGGTAGATCCCATCGTGATTGCCATGTATATACATAAGGGGACAATGGGCAAAAGTCACCAGAAATTCCAGATAGCGGGGATTGAGGTCTCCGCATGAAATGATCAGTCCGACATCCTCGAGCCTTGCCGGCTCAAAGAAATCCCAGAGCGTCTTCGATTCTGTATCGGCAATCACCAGTATTTTCACTGCCATTTTTTCCCCCCCGGTTCTTTTTACTGTTTCTGCTCAGCTTCGCAGACATTCTCCGCCAGCCAGTCCATAGACATGATCTCTGCAGTCGTCAGCGGCACTCCCTCTCTTCCGTGCATACCGCCTTCGCGGTCATAGATGACGCCTTCAAAAGGGCTCACCCTGCCTTCCATGACACCCTTCCGCAGAAGCTCAAAGAGTCGGTAGACCGGACGAGGCAGGTCATCCGACACAATAATATCGATCAGACCTGATTCCAGTCCCAGCCAATAGTTGAGCGAATAGTCTTTTCTGGAAGCAGGCATGCTGTCGTAAGTTCCGTCGATGACTTTGCGCACAACCAGTTCATAGAACATACCCCAGTTCCAGATGGGAGCGGCAATTCTCTTCTGTTCTCCGTTTTCACCCAGTTCATACACTCCGTAGCGCCTGACGGGCTCCTCCGGCCGGATCATATCCACATCAGAAAACATACTGATCTTTTTTGTCCTCTTTTCTGCAGCCTGCGCCGAAAGACTGTCGTTTCTGGGCTCACTGTCAATCCATTGAAGAACAATTTTACAGTAGGGATCTATCAGCTGAGCTCCCAGGGCAAAAGCATTGATATTGGGGATCGCTGTCGCATCCTGTCTGCCCGCCAGGTAACTGATCCGGTGGTCATCTTCCATGCTCGCCGCCAGAGCCCCCAGGAGGAACTTGGCCTCATACATCTTCCCGTAATAAAAACGAAGGGCATGGGTAGACTGATTGACACTGCAGTTGAGGACTCTGATCTCCGGATGCTCTACGGCAAAACGGAGTGCGTGAGGCCTGAGGGAGTCACAGGTAGTAAAGACCACCCTGCAGTTCTCCGCCAGAATCGTGTCAAAGGCCTCCCGGATCTCTTCATCGCTGCTGCAGTTGTAAAAGCAAATGGTTTCAACGATACTCCCGAAGGCTTCCTTGATGTGATTCATGCCCAGCATATGGCCGTAAACCCAGCCGGAATCGTCCGGGTTCTTTTCATGGATAAAGGCCACCCTCAGAGGATGCGCGGGGGAATAAGCCTGTCTGGGCAGAACCGGCACGGGGATTTTGGAAATGGGCAGTTTCTTCGCCGTCGTCTCCGCATCTTTTCTGCTCTCGATCAGGGCGATCCTGTCCGGCTGTGAGGCGGCGATATATTCCTGCCTGAGCTTTGCCAGACGTTTTCCGATCACATCTCTGCCCTCGCGGGTCAGGCTGTCAAGGCTGTAGACACTCAGGTAGATCAGAAGGGCATCTCCCACTGTGAGATTCAGCTTCTGTCCGCCCCTTGCAAGGTAAATATCCTTGAAGGCAATAAAGCCTGCGTGCAGCTTTTCGAGCAGGTCTTCCGGCCAGGGATCCTGCAGATTCTGCTGCAGAATACGGGCCAGCTGGTTATATCTGCCCGGCGCGGAAAAGACGATCTCAAAGCTCTTTGTCACTTTATAAAAATCAAGATATTCGTAGTAGGTCCTGCTCTGTTCGGAATCCGTCCTGGGAGGTCTGATCCGGATGACATCTGCCAGTACAGACACCGCTCCGACGTAATTGAGGACAGAGATCCGCTTGTTGCCCTCCTGGACATAGAAGCGGTTCATGAACTCATAGACTTTGACGGGATCCCGGATCCCCTCTTCCACCTGGGAATCATAGAGATTGCTCCATTTGACGGCAAACTCCGAATCCTCTCCCACCAGCGGCATGAAGTTGGCTGCAAAGGCGTTCTGACGTCCTGTCGTCCTGGTTCCGACAACCATATCCAGTGGGATCTCCGCAAGTCCCAGACTTATTTCCGGCATGCGGTCCACGCCGCTGACCATCTCCTCCAGGGAAGGAAGATAGGGGTACTGCCCCTTGACAAGCCTTCTTCTGTATTCCCTTTCGCCAAGTTTTTTGGCTTTGCTGTAATCCATTATCATTTTTTAGGGCTCCTATCAGGGAAACAGGCATGGTGCGCCTGTGTTTGGATTTGTCCGCGAAACTTTTTGCCGGGAGGAAGTGCTCCTTGCCGACAGGTCCGCAGACATATGGCCTGCTGCTGACACGTGTCCTTATGACCAGCCCATCTGGTCCGAATCCAGAACGAGGGTGAAAGGACCGTCGTTGACGAGAGAGACCTTCATGAAGGATCCGAAGACACCGGTCTGCACAGCCATTCCCGCCGCCCGGCACTTGTCCGCAATGTAATTGAACATGGGCTCTGCCATCTCAGGCAGGCCGGCATGGACAAAGGAAGGGCGGTTTCCTTTTTTGCAGTCCGCATAGAGGGTGAACTGGGAGACCAGGAGGACTTCGCCTCCGACTGCGGCCAGGTCAAGATTTGTCTTGCCGTTTTCGTCTTCAAAAATGCGGAGTTTGCGCATCTTCTCGACCATCCTGTCCGCAATCGCCTCTGTATCCGATCCGCTGATGCCCACCAGGACCATAAAACCGCGCCCGATGCTGCCGGAAATATAACCGCCGCCCTCCGGGATGGTGCCGTCGGCCTCCTCTACAACACGAACAGATGCGTTTTCCACTACCTGAATTACAAATCTCATTGAACTGTCCTTTCTGATGATGCCGCTGCAGAGGGTAGTTTACACCTCTGCGTTAATCATTTTACATTATAACGAAATTGTCTGTCTATGGGGGTAAGAATTCCTCTTCCCCTCTTTTCTATGTATCTATGTTGCAAATAAAAAAACCGCTGTCACGATGACAACGGTTCGCAAAAGCAGGGGAAGAGGGATTCGAACCCCCATGAACGGTTTTGGAGACCGTGATACTGCCATTGTATGATTCCCCTAAATATAAGTTTTCGGCTTTCCTCAGCCGACTTTGCAATTTTAACACATGCGCAAAGTATATTCAACTATTATTTTTTATTTTTTCTGAGTGTTATTTTTTATTTTTTCTGAGTGTAGAATACCGGCCAAAGAGAAATATGCTCTTTGGCCGGCACAAAAGGTTTATGTCATCCGAATAATCGGTCAGGATATGAGAATTTGGGTGTATATACTAATTTGGGTGAGCTTTTCCGATCTTCGGCGGACATACAGTTTGCATATGACAGCAGCCAGGATCAGAAATCCACCTCTGTGTCATAATAGCAGCACTTGAGGAGTTTCTCCATCTCCTCCTGACCGGGCTGGCGGGGATTGGAAGCAGTACATGCATCGAGAATCGCATTTGCTGCAATGGAAGGAAGTCTCTCAAGGAAGACGTCCTCAGGTACAAATCCCTGTTCGCAGGGGAAGCTGTCTTTGCCGTACTTGCCGATGCAGTGAGGGATATTCA
>DGRU01000029.1:22727-28058 GCA_002390025.1 Lachnospiraceae bacterium UBA4380 | reverse complement strand
CCCATATCTCGGGAATCAGCGCCTCAATCGCCAAAAACATCGTCGCCTGGCGGGAGGAGAACGGACGCTTTACCCTCCGCACCCAGCTTCTCAAGGTCAAGGGCCTGGGGCCCAAGGCCTACGAGCAGTGCGCGGGATTTCTCAGGATCCGGGACGGCAAAAATCCCCTGGACAACACCGCGGTGCACCCGGAGAGCTATCCCGCCGTAAAGACCCTTGCCGGACTCCTGCAGGTTCCCATGGATGCGGCTTCCCTGCGGAAAGTGAAGGCTATGGTCCCTGACACAAAGGCGGCGGCCAAACGTCTGGAAGTGGGTGAGATCACCCTGCGGGATATTCTCGCCGAGTTGGAAAAGCCCGGCCGCGATCCCCGTCAGGATATGCCTGCCCCGGTACTGCGCAGCGACGTTCTGTCCATGGAAGACCTGACGCCGGGCATGAAACTCAAGGGCACGGTCCGCAACATCGTGGATTTCGGCGCCTTTGTGGACATCGGCGTCCACCAGGACGGCCTGGTCCATATCTCCAGGCTCAGCAAGCGCTACATCAAACATCCCCTGGAGGCGGTCAGCGTGGGCGATATTGTCGAGGTAACGGTCCTCGATGTCGATATCCGCAAAAAACGCATTTCCCTCTCCATGATCTGATCAATAAATCTGATCAGAATCCGATCAACGAAATCGAATCGACATAGCCGGACCTACAGAACCGGGTCGACAAAACCGGGTCGACAGGATCCGATAAACGGGAATGGAAAAAAATAAGACTCCTTCGTGGCGGCACCTGCCTGCAGCCGTCACGAAAGAGTCTTTTTTAAAAGGGGAGTATGAATCAGGAACCCCTGTCCGTACAGGATATTCCCGCCGGCGTTCGAGCTGCTGTTATGGAGGGGATAGCAGCTCTCCTGTCGGTATATTGATATCTTATCTTTCAAATGTGTTGAGAATGTGTAGCGCGGATAGAAAAAATGTGAGCAAAAACGCCGCGATTGACGGATTTTTTGTTTTTGGGCATAATATCTGTATTCCGGTCCGGCGAGACAAGTTAAGCCGGCGGGACGCCGTAAGCTGCGGACGAACCGGCTTATCGGAGAGGTCTTGTGCAACTGAGCAAAAGGAGGGCATGGCTGAATCTATGAACACTACAGTATTGTTGATCGCTGCATTTCTGCCGCTCCCGTTTATCATTTTTATGATCCTGCGGTCGGGATCTTTTGGCAGGGGCTCCCTGGGGGCGCTGCTGAAACTGTTTTTCCTTGGCCTGGCGGCGGCTGTTCCGGCTTTTCTCATGGAGGCGGGGATCCTGCTGCTGATCGATCTTTTTATCAACATGATCGGCGGGGAGGCGGCCGACGGGAATCTTGCCTTGATCGGCGCGATCCTGCGGGCTCTGATCGCAGTGGCCCTGATCGAAGAGGGCTGGAAACACTTTGTGCTGCGCAGGATGACCTGGAGCCAGATGACCATGGAGACGATCGCGGACGGAATCGCCGCTTCGGCGGTGGTCGGCGCGGGATTCTCGGCAGTTATGTACGGGGCATGGCAGGCATTGTATGTGCTGGTCCCCGCAGATATGGGCACGCTGCGCGATGCAATGCCGGACTGGCTCAGAGCGGGCGCGGTGGGATCTTTTCTCTTCGCATTGCTCTATATTTTTGCCCACTTCGGCTTTTCCGGCTTTATGGGAGCCATCTACGGTCTGGCCAAAAATTCGGAGCAGAAGGAGCACAATAAGCGGGCGGGGTTCATGCTGATCATGAGCTGCCTGCTGCCGGTTCTGGCCCACGGAGCATGTGCGGCCCTGATCATCTACGGAGTTGCCATGGAGAAGGTGCTCTGGTTCGCGGTCGGACTTGCCGCCCAGGTCCTTCTGGCCGTATGGATGGCCGCGGAGCTGAGCAGGGCGTCGGATGTCACAGGCGTGGACAACCAGTACGGGCAGGCAGCGGAGACGGTGGATTTCGGGGACTCCGAGGAATTTGCCGCCTTTGCCGAGTCGGGGGGCGCCGCGGACGATGAAGACAGGCCCATGTACGCTTATACAGTCGGACAGGAGCAGGGCCAGGCAGCCCCGGAGGAGGACAATCCCCAGGAGGCAGACAAACAGGAAGAATCTGAAAACGCAGAAAATACAGAAAACACTGAAGAAGCGGAAAAACTCTGAGGGAAATTGCATATGCAGGAACCGCCTGCCGGTCCTGCGCGATGCAGATAGACGCAGACAGATACAGACAGATGCAGATGAAAGAAAAAGGCGCGCTGCCGGACTGGATCCATGGGGATGGACAGTCCGGAGGCGCGCTGTTTTAGTCAGAAGACAGAGTCCGGATTGGTGAGAAGGCTGCGGGAGCGCCAGAGCGCCGGGCAACACTTGTTTTTCCTGTTTTGGATTAGAGAAGGCTGCGGGAGCGCAGGGGTGCCGGGCAGCACACAATTTTCCTGTTTTGGATTTAGAGAAGACCGGCGATGCGGCACAGGGTCGCTTCGGTGACTGCGAAGGGAGCCATGGCCAGCTTGGCGGGACTGGAGAGGGGGGCCTCTACGGATTTTCTCAGAATCGGAACGGGAACTTCATCGCGTCCGCAGGTCGCCTGGTAATAGTTCTCAAGGGAGTCGACATCTGTAAAGCCTGCAGTGGTCAGCAGGTAGGACACTGCTGCGGGATCAGCTTCGCGGAGGTATCCGGTCAGGAAGAAGCCGCAGGCCTTGCCGTGAGGCATGCCGGTCTCGACGGTCACCGGATAGCTCATTGCGTGGGGGAGCGAGGTCCCGGTGTGTGCGATGGCCATGCCGGCAAACATGGAGGCGAGAAGCATGTCATTGCAGTTGTCCAGAGTCAGAGGGGCGCCGGTAAGGATTGCCTTGCGGCTGCGGCTCCAGACCTTGAGACCAGCGTCCACACACATGCGGCTGCAGTCGTTTGCCTTGGAGTGGATATAACTCTCATACATATGGGAGAGGGCGTCGATGGATGTGTCGACGATGACTCTTCTGGGGGCGGAGAGCAGATAGCGTCCGTCAAGGAGAGAGAGGGCGGGGAAGATCTTGTGAGGGATCGAGCCCTTGGCGCGCAGGCTGGGACGGGACAGGACTGAGACCGCCGTGACCTCGGAGCCGGTTCCGCAGGTCGTCGGGATGCAGACGACGGGAAGCGCATCGGTGACGGCGCTGCTGTCATACAGGTATTCGACGCCGGCGTCCTTCTGGCGGATCATGAGGGCGATGGCCTTGGCTGCGTCCATGGGGGAACCGCCGCCGATGCCGATGACGAAATCCGCGCCTTCGGCGAGACCTCTGTCGCGGCCCTTCATGACAGTCTCTACGGAAGGATTCTCCTCGACTTCATTGAAGATGGAGCACTCCACGCCGTGATCGGACAGGGCAGCCTGTACGTCGGCGATGGAGCCGTTTTTAAAGGCGCTGCTTTTGCCGGTGACGATCAGGGCCTTTTTTCCGAAGGACGCAAGTTCCTTTGCGTGGGCGCGGACACAGTTGTTTTCACAGTAAACTTTTGCGGGCATATAAAAAAACATAGGGTTTCCTCCTCACTTGCAGTCAGTTCAAAACCATCCGACGCCGGGGACGATGGTCTGCTTACGAGATGCATTTATTGTAGCAGAAATCGGGATAAAAGAATATACGGTTGTGATAGTTGGACATTCGTGATAGACTCTAAAAAATTGTGCAGGCAGTAGAGTAACGCAGGCCATAGATCAAACCGGAGCATAACCGGAGATAGAAACAGGAACACAACACAGACGGAGACATAAGTAAGATGGAAGAAAAAAAGGGAAAAAGCAGCATAAAAGAATATACGATGGAAGAGCGGATGAAAGCCGCTAAATATATAGGGGAGGAGATCGGTTTCTCAAAGGACATCGGCATGGAGATCATGGAGGTTGAGGAAGGTTACTGCAAAGGACGGATCGTCCTGCAGAAGCGCCACATGAATCCTCTCAATACTGTCCACGGCGGCGTCTTCTTCACACTGGCGGATACCATCTGCGGAATCGCGGCGGCTTCTTCCGGGTACGGGGGGCCGACGGTGCAGGGAGACATGGACTATATGCGTGCCGTACGCGGCAAAGAGATCGTCTGTACCGCCAGGGTCGTCAAGACAGGAAAGACCCTGACATGGGTCGACGGGATCATCACAGACGATACGGACAGGGAGGTCGCAAGGACCAAATTCATCTATTACCGCCTGAAAGAGGCCAGGCATTTCGGATTCGAGAGCCGGGACTAAACAGGCGCATTTGATGACTTTTCTGCTTTTTGCCTGCTCTGAGAGATGTATAATTATGCGAATAATCCTGGGAATAGGAGTTTTATTACATTTTTTATAAATTGTTCATCAAAATAGCATAAAAATACATGTAAAATTATACAATTTCCGTTGATTATCCATGTTCAAAAAGTGCACCGTTTTTTATAATTTTCAGTGTGTATAATGAAGGGCAAGTATGGGGTCGGATATACGGGGGGTTATATTCAGTTCCCGGAAGCATGGAGGTTACAATAATGACAGCAGGCGATGCGAATGCACGGCTGGAAGGAGCTTTTTTAAAACTGGTCGAGGAGAAGCCGTTCGCGAAAATCACTGTGAATGATATTGTAAAGGAAGCCGGAGTACACCGGAATACTTTTTATTATCATTATCAGAGTATCCCGGCAATGCTCAGTGAGATTTGCCGCAAGATGGTTGCGAAAATGTTTATCATCTACAAAGATGTACAATCTCCTTCCGACTGTATCCTTCCTTTAGTTCGTTACTCAAAGGAGCATAAAATGGCAATTCTGCACGTTTTCCATTCTGATGCAAGGCAGATTCTGATGGATTATGTGCGGCAGATCGGCCGGTTTTCAATTGAGAGATACATCGACAACGTTACAAAAAGAACCGGAATCTCCAAACATGATAAGGAGATCATGACGAGGTTTTACACGGCGGGAATCGTCGGTGTGTGGACCGACTGGGTGGAAGACAACATGGAGTCTGACTCCACCGAGGATTTTATCAGAATCGGTGCCATTCTGGAAAAGACAACTATTGAAGCGTTCAATCTTTCCTGACAGGCCGCTCACCGGAGCAGGGTCACAGGAGATCGTTTTACGCAGACGGTCTATTATATAAAAAGTCTAATATATAAAAGAAGTAACGACAGGAAAAGCCCGGCAGCAGAATATGCGGCTGGGCTTTTTTGAGTTCCTTTATCCGATTTATGTGCAGTATCTTGTGCCGGCTTAATGTGCAGTATCTTGTGCCGGCTTAATGCGCAGTATCTTCTGCCGGTTTAATGCGCAGCACCTTCTGCAGGTTAAATGCGCAGTC
>DGRU01000029.1:2996-22652 GCA_002390025.1 Lachnospiraceae bacterium UBA4380 | reverse complement strand
CCTTCTGCAGGTTAAATGCGCAGTCTTTCTGCCGGCATTATGTGCAGGACCTTTTTAACGTTCATTTGTGATACAGCTTCTTGCTCTCATAGCGGGCTTCGCAGGTCTGGTTGACGCCGAGCTTTTTGAAGACGCCTTCGTCGATCTGGGAGAGAATGACGGAGGAGTGGGCATCCAGTCCTGCCAGCAGCGGAAGGGCATCGAGAGCCTTTTTGGCATTTTCGTCCTCTACGGCTGCGATTGCCAGGATGATGAGGATCTCATTGAGGTGCAGGAGCGGGCTCCGCTCGCCCAGGTGGTCTACCATGAGGTTCTGGCTGGCCTCGATCATGACAGGGGAGAGGAGTTTGATCTGCTCCGGAATATTGCCCAGGTATTTGAGGGCGTTGAGGAGCAGCGCACTGGACGCACCCAGAAGCGCTGTGGTGCGGCCTGTGAGAATAGTCCCGTCAGGCATCTGCATGGCGGCTGCGGGCCCTCCTGTCTCCTCCTGGCGCACGTTGGCGGCCATGATGACGGGGCGGTCGCTCACAGAGATGTTTGCTTTCTTCATCAGAAGCTCGATCTTGTAAGCGGGCTCCTTGGAGGCGTTTCCCTTGCGGTGCTCGCACAGGGCCTGGCAGTAGCGGCGGATGATCTCCTGGTTTGCGGCTCTGCGGCAGACTTCGTCGTCCTTGATGCAGAAGCCGACCATATTGACACCCATGTCAGTGGGGGATTTGTAGGGGGATTCTCCCTGGATCTTCTCGAAGATGGCGTTGAGGACAGGGAAGACCTCCACGTCGCGGTTGTAGTTGACGGCAGTCTTTTCGTAGGCCTCGAAATGGAAGGGGTCGATCATGTTGATGTCATCCAGATCGGCGGTCGCAGCCTCGTAGGCCAGGTTGACAGGGTGGTTGAGGGGCAGATTCCAGACCGGGAAGGTCTCGAACTTGGCATAGCCCGCTTTGACGCCCCGCTTGTTCTCGTGATAGAGCTGGGAGAGGCAGGTCGCCATTTTGCCGCTGCCGGGGCCGGGAGCCGTGATGACGACCAGGGGCCGGCTTGTCTCGATGTAGTCGTTGTGGCCGAAGCCCTCGTCGCTGACGATCATCGGAATGTTGGAGGGATAGCCGGCGATCGGATAGTGGCGGTAGACGCGCAGTCCGAGCGCTTTGAGCTTCTTCTCATAGGCGATGGCGGAAGGCTGGCCCGCGAAGCGGGTCAGAACGACGCTGCCCACGTAGAGACCGTTCGATGTGAACGCATCCACAAGGCGCAGCAGATCCATGTCGTAGGTGATGCCGAGGTCGCCGCGGACCTTGTTTTTCTCAATATCGGCCGCATTGATGACGACCACGATCTCCACCTGGTCGCGCAGGGCCTTCAGCATTGTGATCTTGGAGTCGGGAGCAAAGCCCGGCAGTACTCTGGAGGCGTGGTAATCGTCGAACAGCTTGCCTCCGAATTCCAGGTAGAGTTTGCCTCCGAACTGTGCGATCCGTTCTTTGATGTGACTGGACTGTGTCTGCAAATATTTGTCATTATCAAAACCGATCTGCATGGTATCCTCCCTTTCCTGAAGAGTCATTTAATTATTATTATTATTATCCGAAATAAAAAACAGTGTACATTATAATTCAGAAAAACGATTTCAGGCAAGAACTTTAGAAATATAATGTACTTTTTTTGAATCTTTCATGGATTTTGTTTATTCGCTATTGCTAAAAAGAATTGAATGTGTTACTTTCCACTTGAGCATTATTCGACGGAAAATGCATCATTATTACTGCAGTTTAAGGCGTCTGTCAGTCAGACCACAGAGGATGCGGGAGCATCCTGCCGCAGGGGAGAAAGTTCCTGTCATGTGCGGCAGCTGTGTGATGAGGAGACGGGCATCGGCAGATTCCGGGCAGAAAGGCTGTGCCCATATGCGACTTTGAAGGAGCGTGTAATGGGATGATCGGCGCGGTATGGATCGGTGCGAAAACGACCTGGAGATGCAGGCGGATTTTTTGCGGTCTTATTGCAAAAATTCTTTAAATTCTGATGAGGGCATTCGCCCGCTTTTTCCCAAATGCTTGAAGGACAACAATTTTATATTTACGTTCTTACTGTTCATGCCGGAACATTTTTTTGTGACGAAGCAGACGTTTTTTTGTGACGGATCAGACGTTTTTATGACGGACAAAAACATTTTTTGTGACGGAGCGGACAGTGAAGTATGAAACTTTCCTGTGTGCAGGAGCTTTTTTCATGTGCATTCGGTGCTGTATGCCGTACTGCGCTTCGATGAGGCGGACCGGAAGGGAACCTGGTGTTTTTTCGCGCGGTCTTCTGCACAGAGGAGTCAACTGTTGTTTTGCTGGAAAAGCAGACAGAAAGGGAGAAAAATAATGAAAAAGAGATTTCTGGCATTGGTTTTGGGAACGGTGATGACCGCTTCACTGATCGCAGGCTGCGGCGCGAAGTCATCCGGCAGCAGCTCTTCGGGAAATGCAGCTGCAGGCGGCACTTCTGCGGCAGCGGCAGGCGGCACTTCTGCGGCAGCGGCAGAAGGACAGATGGTGGAAGGCGGAGATTTCATCAAGGGTGTCTCCACAGAAGCCCCCGGTTTCGATCCCTTTACCACACAGACAGCAGACGCGAGAAGTATTTTCTTTAATATTTATGAAGGCCTGATGGCGACAGAGCAGGACGGAAGCTTTTCTCCTGCACTTGCAGAGTCCTGCGAGGCTTCGGACGATCTGCAGACCTATACATTTACCCTGCGCTCGGGCGTGAAGTTCCACAACGGCAATGAAATGACCATGGACGATGTGCTCTACTCCATCGAGAAGTCGATCACATCCAATATCAACGGCTTTTCCGAGATCGCGGAGTATTCCGCTGCGGGCAAGACCTACACCGTCGGTTCCGAGAAGGGAGAGGACGAAGACGGTAACGAGATCGACAAGCCTGTGGTCACTGCTGCCGATTCCAAGGACGCCCCTTCGGATGACAAGACTCTGGTCATCAAGCTGAATAAGCCCGACAGCGGTTTCCCTGCAATCGTCACCAGCCCCATCGTGCCCAAGGATGCAGAGGATCTGGCCACCAATCCCATCGGAACAGGCCCCTTCGAGCTGACCGAGTTTGTGGAGCAGGACTACACTCTGCTGACCCGCTTTGAGGATTACTGGGGAGAGCCCGCCCACCTGGACACTGTCACCCTCAAGTATTATGAAAATACGGCTTCCCTGGCCACCAATTATCTGGCCGGCGCCATCGACGGCTTCAATTCCACCGCAGGCGGCTGGAAAGAGCTGGAGGGAACCGACTATGTCCAGAATATACGCCATGCCAACGCAGTCCAGCTTCTGGCCCTGAACAACGAATTTGAGCCCTTCAAGGATGTGCGCGTGCGTCAGGCAATCGCCTACGCAGTGGATGCGGACGAGATCATCGAAAAGGTCAGCTACGGTCTGGGAACCAAGGCCGGCACACCCGTCATCCCCGGTCTCACCAAATATTTCAACGATGAGCTGACGGATGTCTACGATGTCAACGTCGATAAGGCAAAAGAGCTCCTCAAGGAGGCAGGACAGGAGAATCTCAGCTTCAAGATCCGTGTTCCCTCCAACTATCAGGTACACGTGGATACCGCACAGGTCATCTCCAACCAGCTTGCCAAGGCAGGCATCAAGGTGGAGATCGAGTCTGTCGACTGGAACACATGGCTGAACCGTGTCTACAAAGAGAGTGAATTTGAGGCGACTGTCGTCTCCGTTGACGGACCGATCGCATATCCGACTTCCTTCCTGAACAGATATGTCTCCACTGCTTCCGACAACTTTGTCAATTTCCATTCCGAAGCCTTTGACGAGACCTACGCCAAGGCTCTTCTGGAGACAGATGATGCCAAACAGGTAGAACTCTTCAAGGAAGCACAGAAGATCATCAGCGACGAGTGCGCAAGTGTCTATATCCAGGACATCGACTCCGTCGTCATTAACACCCCCGATTTCGGAGGATTCGCGGCATATCCTCTGTACGTGGATGATTATTCCGCTCTGTACAAAGTTGAGTAAAAAAAAGAGGCTGTCGTCCGGCTTGTGACGGGCGGCGGTGAAAAAACTGTAAGCTGCCTGGCTTGTTCACTCCTGAATGAGCCGACAGCTTACAGCTGTTCCTGAGGAGTTGATTACAGGAGATAACCATGCGGTATTTCGTCAAAAAATTCGCAATCATGCTGTTGACGCTTTTTGTCATTTCAATCGTGACATTCTGGCTCTTTCATATTGTGCCGGGTGATCCTGCGGCTATGATGCTGGGAACCAGTGCGTCCCAGGAGCAGCTGGAGGACCTGCGCGAAGAACTCGGGCTGAACCGCCCGCTGGTCGAGCAATATGCGGACTGGGTCACTGGAGCTGTGCACGGTGATTTCGGCAAATCCATCATGTACAGAAAACCCGTGGCCATACTCCTGAAGGGAAAACTGTCAGTGACACTGATCCTGGGTGCAATGTCCCTTGCCCTGGTCATCCTGATCGGTATTCCGCTGGGTGTCTTTACGGCAGGGCGCAAGCATGCGATCTCGGAGCAGCTCCTCAATATCATTAATATCCTCGGCATCTCCATACCGGGATTTTTCCTGAGTATCCTGCTGATCTGGGCGTTCGGACTGGTTCTCCACTGGTTTACACCGGGACGGTTTGTGACCCTGGCCAGAAACCCGGCCAAATTTTTCCGGTTCATGATCTTCCCGGCGATCGCGATCGCCATCCCCCAGACCTGCGTGCTCTCCAAATATATCAGGACGGCAGTCATCGAAGAGGTGCGTTCCGATTATGTGCGCACCGCGCGCAGCAAGGGCAGCACAAAATTCCGCATCATGTATGTGCATGTGCTCAAAAATGCCATTATCTCCGTCGTTCCCCTGATCGGCATGATCGTCAGCGGAATCTTCTCCGGATCCATCGTGATCGAGCAGGTCTTCGGAATTCCCGGGATCGGCCGTCTTCTGATCGCGTCAGTCACTTCCAGGGATTATCCCACGGTGCAGACCCTGGTCATGTATATCGCGATCCTGATCCTGGTCGTCAACTTCATCGTGGATATCCTGATCCAGATCCTGGATCCCCGCATCAGGATCTCGCGGTAAGCTGAAACGGCTTTTTGGTGAGTGACATATTCTTTTCAAGAGCAGAGGGTTATTATGGTCAATGCAGTGAACAGCGGTGTATCCGGAGAACTGAAGCGCAAGAAGGTGGAGAACGCCGCGGAAAAAGCCCGGAGAGAGAAAAAGGGACAGAAATCAAAAAATGCAGCCGAGAGCAGCTGGGTGACCGGCGACGCGGAGCTGAGGATCGGCTTTGTCGTTGTGGGGATCATTGTGGCGCTCGGCATTTTGAGTATTTTCTATACTCCCTACGATGTTTATGAGATGAACACATCGATCCGGTCGCAGGCGCCTTCCCTGACACACTTTTTCGGCACGGACAATTTCGGACGCGATGTCTTCAGCCGGGCCATGGTCGGCGCGCGCTTTACGCTTCTGGTATCCGTCTCCACCGTCTTTCTGGCTACGGTGATCAGTATCGTGCTGGGACTTGTGTGCGGCTATGCCGGCGGCATGCTGGATGAGATCGTCATGCGCGTCATAGATGCTATTAATTCCTTCCCCAGTATCCTGATCGCCCTGGTCATGGTCAGTATCCTCAATTACGGAAAGCTGACCATCATTCCGGCTCTGGTGATCATGTTCATACCGAGCTTCACGCGAATCGTGCGGACCGGCACGCTGCAGTACAAAAACGCTGATTTTGTCCTGAGCAACAAGGTCTTCGGCGATTCGGATGTGCGCATCCTGTTCGTGCACATCCTTCCCAATATTTACCCCCTTCTGCTCTCCTCCGTTGTCATCGGTCTCTCCAACGCGATCCTGGCGGAGTCCAGCATGAGTTATCTGGGTCTGGGCATCCAGCCCCCCATCCCCAGCTGGGGACGTATGCTCAAAGAGGCGCAGGACATTATCTTCTCGACGCCCTGGGCGGCTCTGGCCCCCGGTCTGATGATCGTTGTAACAATCGTCGGCCTCAACTGCATCGGCGAAGGCATCCGCAAGAAATATCTGAGCTGAGAGCGGTAAGGGATCCGCAGGCAGTATCACTGCCGGGACAGATAGGGATCCGCAGGCAGTATCCCTGACGGGACAGATTAGGGGTCCGCGGGCTGCATCCGGACCGGAACCGGTAAGGGGTGCGCAGGAAATGTTTTCACGGCTATACGGAGAGTATCAGAGAGTAAAGGAATCGGCAGATGGGTGAGAATATTCTGGAAGTGAAGCACATGACCGTGACGCTGTATGAAAACGGCGAAGAATATAAGGTGGTCAACCGCATCAGCTTCACCGTCGGAAAAGGAGAGATCGTGGGAATCGTCGGAGAGTCCGGCTGCGGCAAGAGCATGACGGCTCTGGCGCTCCAGGATCTGCTCAAAAATCATATCAAGGTGACGGAAGGCAGTATGATGTTTGACGGCCGGGACCTGAGAAAGGTCACCCCGGCGGAGCGCAGGCAGATCAACGGCAAGGATATGACCATGATCTTCCAGGAGCCCATGACCAGCCTCAATCCCCTCCACCGCATCGGACGGCAGGTAGGAGAGGTCCTGCAGCTGCACGGCAGTTATTCCCATGCGGAGATCGAGAAGCGGACCCTGGAGGCGCTGGAGATGGCGGGCCTGCCGGATCCGGCAAAGACCATGCGCATGTATCCCCACGAGCTTTCGGGCGGCATGCGGCAGCGTGTCATGATCGCGATGGGGATCATCGCTTCCCCCAAGCTTCTCATTGCGGATGAGCCCACGACAGCCCTCGATGTCACGACCCAGGCCCATGTGCTGGAGCTTCTGCAGAGGATCAATCAGCAGACAGGCACGGCAGTCCTGCTGATCTCCCACGATCTGGGAGTCATCAACAAGATCTGCAGCCGCGTGCTGGTGATGTATGCCGGCAAGATCGTGGAGCAGGGGCGCACAGAGGACATCCTGCGCAACCCCATTCATCCCTATACCAGGGGACTGATTGCCTCGATCCCTACCCGCCGTATGAAGGGGGCGCCCCTGGCCAGCATACCGGGCCGGGTACCTCCGGTCACGGAGGAAAAGCCGCCCTGTCCCTTCGCGTCGCGCTGCGACAAGGCGGATAAGCGCTGCTTTACCGAGTATCCTGGCCGGAAGACCATTTCCGATGACCACATTCTCTGGTGCCACATCGACAAGACCAGCAAAAAGTCGGGTAAACCGTCGAAAACCTGAGGTTGAACAGATCAATGAACAATAAATGCGAAGAGATCCTGGAAATATCACATGTGACCAACCGCTACCGCGACAGCGGCGCAGGCTTTTTTTCCAAATCAAAAATGACCCGCGTCCTCAATGACGTGAGTCTGACCATCCATCGCGATGAAATTTTCGGACTGGTGGGAGAGAGCGGTTGCGGAAAGTCCACTCTCGGAAAGGCTGTGCTGGGACTGATCCCCTTTGAGGGGCAGATCCGGGTCAACGGAATGGAATACTCCCGCAAAAACCGGAACGAATTCACCCGCTGTGTGCAGGCGGTTTTTCAGGACCCGCTCAGTTCCCTGAATCCCAGACGGACGATCGCTGCGACCCTGGAAGAGCCGCTTCTGGCGCACGGGATCGGCACGCCTCAGTCCCGCCGGGAAAAGGCCGTCGAGATGCTGGAGCTGGTCGGGCTGGACGGATCCTACGCCGACCGCCTTCCGAGGGATCTCTCCGGCGGACAGCGTCAGCGTGTCTGTATCGGCGCAGCGCTCATGATCGATCCGGAGCTGGTCATTGCGGACGAGGCGACGAGCGCCCTGGATGTTTCCGTGGGAGCGCAGATCCTCAATCTCTTTCAGGAGATCCATGACCGCAAGGATTTTGCCATGCTCTTCATCTCCCACAATCTGAACGTGGTCTACTATCTGTGCGACCGCATAGCGGTCATGTACCGCGGCAGCATCGTGGAGATGGGAGACGCGGAGAGCCTCTATAACTCCCCCATGCATCCCTACACCAGGACCCTTCTGTCCGCCATCCCCGAGATCGAAGAGGGGGACATCCTGAGCCGGTACGGATATGAGGAGACCCGCAGGGAGTCTGTGGAAGACGGCTGTGATTTCTATCACAGATGTCCTTTTGCAACGGAGCAGTGCAGAAAACGGCCCGACCTGACCGATGTGCTTTCCAGGGAAAGCGGAGGGCAGAAAGGCCGGGAGCACCTGGTCCGCTGCTGGAATCCGGTCAGCTGATACATTCCGGGACATTTCCTGCCGATTCTGCTCTCTGACTCTGCTTTCCGCCTGCGTATTCTGCTTCCTGACTCTTTTTTAATTCTCTTAATTCATCATGGAAATACGTCTGCGCACCTCCCGGGGCGTCGCGCCGTAGATCTCCTTGAACATGCGGTTGAAGAGCTTGTAGTTGGTGAAGCCGTGCCGGTCCACGATCTCCATGATCGGGGCGTCGGAGGAGCACAGGTCGTGATAAATGTGGGAGAGACGGACCTGGTTGAGGTGCTTTTTGAAGGGAATGCCGATCTTCTGGGTGAAGAGGCGGCTGAAATATTCACTGCTCAGGCCGAAGCGGTCGGAGATTTCCTCCAGGGAGATCGGCTTGTCATAATTTTCATCGATATAGGAGACGATATCGCGGATGCGGCGCTGATCCTTGGACGGTTCAGGCAGATCGCTCCTGTAGAGCTGAATGGAAAAATGGGAGATCAGCTCATACAGGATATGCAGGACCAGGGATTCGCACTGAATGCGGTATCCGTAGGGATGATTGGTGTAGTGATCGACCAGTTCCGCCAGCGCGTCGCAGAGGGACAGATAGATACTGACGCGGTCTTCCGTCAGCTCCGTCCGGTCGCAGATGATCTGGAAATTGCGCTGGTTTTCCATGAACGAGGAGATGTATTCCGAATTGATATGGATGACGACCTGTCTGTAATCTCCCGAACAGCGGTATTCGTGGATTTTGCCCGCATCGACGGCGATGAATTCCCCTGCCACCATGGTGTGGGGGGTGCCCTCCACTGTGATATTGGCCTCCCCGTCGATCAGATAGGTGATCTCCAGGGCGGAGTGCCAGTGGGCGGGGACGTAGGACTCATTTGTCCGGAAATCGATGGTGATGTTCTGGTTGATCAGGTCATATTTTGGAATGTAGATATTGCTGCCGGGCATAGACCTTTCCCTCCTGTTTCTCCTGGGCTGCTGTCTGCCTTCATCTTACCCGAGTGAGGGGAAAAAAGCAAATCCAAGAGGGGTGCAAGGGGACCGGCCCCTTGCGGTTTTTTTAAAAATGTCAAAAAAGACTAAATCTTCGTCAAAAAATTATCTATACTACAGAGCCGCGTCATGATATTATCATATCGTCAGATGACAGATACACGCACTGCAGTAAAGCGTTTTATTTATACAGCGCAATGCCCGCGGCAATAGCCTCGGGATCCGTGCGCAGGACCCCAAAAGGGGTTCCGGATTATTTTTTGGTTAGCTTAGTACGGAAGTACTTGCTAATATATTACCCCCCTAAGCATCTTGTAACATCCCTTGAGAAACACCCGGCAGTTTATCCCGCTGCCGGGTGTTTTTCATGTTATGAATTGCCATATGTTTTCATAGCCTTTATAATGTAAAGATACTGGGCGTAGTGCCGGCAAAAACAAAAAAGGTGCTTTGTACAGGAGGAGGAAAACATGGCGGTTGATATTCAGTACTGCGGGTATTGCGGAACGGAGCTGACAGACGGGATCAGTATCTGTCCCAACTGCGGAAGAGATAACAGCGTTCCCATGCTGGGCGTCAGAAAGAGCGATTATTCCGGACGTAAAAAAGACGGAGGCGCTGACAGAAAACATCCGGTTGAAGCTGTCGAAGAGGAGTGGACGGATCTCGATGACAGCTTTGAGAAAGAGAAACCGGTACGCAGACGTAAAAAGAAGAAAAAAGCGGAAAGACCGGACAGACCGGAAAAATCGGACAGACTGAAAAAACCCATAATTCCGGAAGAACCGGAAGAACTTGAGGAAGCCGTCATGATCTTCCCGGCGGAAGAGGATGACGAGGACGAAGAGGAGAGGCCCCGCAAAAAAGGATCCCGAAAAGGATCGGGCATGCTCTCTGTACTGATCCTGGCAGGCGTGGCGGTTGTTCTGCTGATTTTCCTGATCCCGAGAATCGCGAAGATCCTGCCGGATCCGTCTCTGAGCGGAGGGAATGCTCCCGCCAAAGAGCAGGAGGCGGTGAAGGAAAAAGAGAAAGAGAAGACTCCCGCGGCGCAGACCGGGGAGGAATCCCCCAAACCCGGGAAAACAGATCCCGCTGTTCCCGCCTGGGAAAATGCGGCGGTGGAAGAGGCCGTCCGCGCAGCGGCAGGCGTTCCCACGGGTGAACTCACGTACAAGGATATCGAGGCGATCACCTATATTGATTTCTCCAATGCGGGGATGAAGGATCTGTCCGTGCTGGAGGAGTTCCCTTCGCTTGTCAGTGTGGATCTGACCGGCAACGGGATCAGCGACCTGACAACTGTCTCCAGGCTGACGCAGCTGGAAGGCCTGTGCCTCGATGAAAACCAGATCACCGACCTCATGCCCCTGCGCAACATGACTTCGCTGCAGAGGCTGTATCTGAGCAATAATCAGATCCAGAATCTCAAGCCGCTCGCCACGCTGACGGGCATGACCCAGCTGTATCTGGACAACAACCAGATCACGGACATCACTCCGCTGGCCGACATGAAGAACCTGGGCATCCTCCATCTGGGAGGAAACCGTCTGCAGGACATCAAGACTCTGTCCGGTCTGCAGAACCTGGAGGTCCTCACCCTCAACAGCGACGGGATCTCCGATCTGTCTCCCCTGGCCGGGCTTGTGAAGATGCACCAGCTCAATCTCTGGGACAATGAGATCGGCGACATCAGTGTGCTGGCGCAGATGCCGGATCTGTCTCTTCTGATGATCGGCGGCAACCGGGTGAAGGATCTGGGGCCGCTGGCCAATCTGACAGCCATGGAGTACCTGTATCTGTCGGACAACCTGATTCAGGATATCAGCCCGCTCTCCGGACTGACTATGCTCAAGGCCCTGGAGCTGCAGAACAATGAGATCCGCGACCTGTCTCCGCTTGGCGGCCACACTGCCCTGGAGTATCTCGATGTGCGCGGCAATCAGATCGCGGATTATTCCGCCGTAGAAGCGCTTGGTATCGAGACTCTGTATATGGACGGAACAGAGGCACAGGATGCGGGCGCAGGGCAGGAGATTCCGGCGCAGGAGGTTCCTGCGCAGCCGGAGGCGGGAGCCGAGACAGAGCCCGGGACAGAAACCGGAGCAGAGACCGGCGCACAGCCCGGAGCGGAAACCGGAACAGATGCCGGGACGGAAGCCGGCTAATGATCAGCCGCCCGGGAGATCCGGGGGCGGATGCGGTGAACTGCCTGACGGACGTGGACGGAACATGATAAAAGAGGTATGAGATGATTGATCCTGCGTTTCTTTGTATGGGATGCATGCGGCCTCTGCCGCGCAAAGGGATGGCCTGTACTATGTGCGGGTTTGACCCGGAGAGATATTCGCAGGCGAGAAATCCGCGTGTACTGGCGCCCTGTACGCTTCTGGCCGGCCGCTACCTGGTGGGGGCGGTCCTGGGCGAGGGCGGCTTCGGGATCACTTATATAGGCTGGGATCTCCGCATGCAGTGCCGCATTGCCGTCAAGGAATATTTTCCCCCGGGAATCGCGACGCGGGACACGGTGACAGGCATGTCCGCCGCAGTGGCTCCCATGACGGGCGAGGCGGGACAGCACTATTCTCTCGGACTGCGGAGCTTTGAGCGGGAGGGCAGAGCCCTGGCCCGCTTCCGGGATTTCCCCGGGATCGTATCGGTCAGGGACTTTTTCCGGACCAACCGCACAGCCTACATCATTATGGAATATGTCGCGGGCGTCAATCTCAAGCAGTACCTGTCCGCGAGGAAAAAACACGGCGCGGGGCCGGTGCCCGAGCGGGAGATCCTGCAGATGATGAGGCCTGTCCTCAGATCCCTGGAGAGGGTCCACAGAGAGGGGATCGTCCACCGCGACATAAGCCCGGAAAATATCATCAAGGGGCAGGACGGCAGCATCACGCTCATCGACTTCGGGGCGGCAAGGGCCATCAATGCGGATGACACCGGCTATACGGTCGTCCTGAAGCGAGGCTATGCGCCTCTGGAGCAGTACAGATCACATGGCCGGCAGGGACCTTGGACGGATGTTTATGCCGTCTGTGCGACAATGTATGAACTTGCATCCGGCATACAGCCCCAGGACGCCATGGACAGGGTCTATGACGACAAGATCCGCCGGCTGTACGGGACGATCCCCGGAATCTCGGAGAAGTTCTCGGATGTGATCGCCCGCGGAATGAGCCTGCAGCAGGAGGAGCGCTACCAGACGATCCACCAGCTCTACCAGGACCTCTTCCCTTTGGATATGGAGGACGAGAGAGAGGCGGCCAGGCAGCCGATCGATCCGTCCAGGCTCTTTTTTACACCTTCAGATCTCACGGGAGGCCGGGAAACCGCTTCCGCAGAGGAAACCGGGACGGAGCAGCTGTTTCTGACGGCGGCGGGCGACCTGTAGACGCAGGGAAACCATTGAAAAAAGAGCATAAATTGATTATGATATAATGATCTTTTCTTTTTTGGAAGTAAGGACTGCTTGCGTGCGGGAGATCGATCTCCCGCACAATGAATGGGTTTTTTATGATCAGAACAATATTGTCACAGGTTAAGGAATTCCGCCTGGTCTCCATTCTCACACCGGTCTGCATGATCGGTGAGGTCATCTGCGAGATGATCATCCCCATCCTGATGGGGCGGATTGTAGACCTGGGTGTTATGGCGGGGGACGTCGGCTTTATCATGCGGACGGGCGCCCTGATGATCGTTGTGGCTCTGATGGGGCTTGCGACCGGCGTGATGGGCGGTTTTTTTGCTGCGCGCGCGGGTGCCGGACTTGCCAGAAATCTGCGCAAGGCCATGCACGATAACATCCAGACCTTTTCCTTTTCCAATATCGACCATTTTTCCACATCCAGTCTTGTGACAAGGCTGACAACGGATGTGACGAATATCCAGAATGCCTACATGATGATACTGAGGATGGCCATGCGCGCTCCCTCGACCATGATCGTGGCAATGATCATGTCCTTCATTATCAGCCCGCGCCTGGCCAGCATCTATTTTATCGCGGTGGCTTTTCTGGCCCTGTTCATGATTTTCATGATGCGCACGACGACCAGGTACTTCAAGCAGGTCTTTGAGCGCTACGATGCCCTCAACGAGAGTGTGCAGGAGAATGTCTCCGCCATCCGCGTGGTCAAGGCCTATGTGCGCGAGGACTATGAGAACAGCAAGTTCCGCAGGGCGGCGGAGAATATCTACGAGATGTTCATCCGCGCGGAGATGCGTGTGGTGAGTATCAGCCCGGTCATGATGGGCGTCGTCTACAGCTGTATCCTCCTGATCAGCTGGTTCGGTGCCAATATGATCGTGTCTGACACACTGACCACCGGTAATCTCATGAGCCTGCTGACCTACTGCATGAACATCCTGATGAGCCTGATGATGCTCTCCATGATCTTTATCATGGTCACGATGTCGGAGGCGAGTGCCAGACGTATTTCCGAGGTCATCAATGAGAAGAGTTCTCTGACAAATCCGGAAAACCCCATTATGGAGGTCCCGGACGGCAGCATCCGCTTTGAGGATGTTGATTTCTCCTACAGGCCGGGGAGCGCGGAGCCGGTGCTCAAGGATATCGACCTGGACATCCGGTCGGGTGAGAGTATCGGTATTATCGGCGGCACGGGCAGCGCCAAATCGAGTCTGGTCAACCTTGTGAGCCGGCTGTATGATGTCACCCAGGGACGCATTCTGGTGGGCGGTCACGATGTCCGCGAATACGACATGGATGTCCTTCGCAGGCAGGTGGCTGTAGTACTGCAGAAAAATGTTCTCTTCTCCGGTACCATTTATGACAACCTGCGGTGGGGCGATGAAAACGCGACCGACGAGGAGTGCAGACACGCCTGCGAACTCGCCTGTGCGTCTGAATTCATCGAGAAAATGCCGGAGGGCTATGACACTCACATTGAACAGGGCGGCACCAATGTCTCCGGCGGCCAGAAGCAGCGCCTGTGCATTGCCCGCGCCCTGCTGAGGAAACCCAGGATCCTGATCCTGGATGACAGCACCAGCGCCGTGGACACAGCTACGGACGCCAGGATCCGGCGCGCCTTCCGGGAGGAGATTCCGGACACCACGCGGCTGATCATTGCACAGCGTATTTCCAGTGTGCAGGATTGCGACAGGATCATTGTCATGGATAACGGCCGGGTCAGCGGATTCGGCACGCACGAGGAACTGCTCAGGTCCAATCAGATCTACAGAGAGGTCTATGAGTCCCAGACGGGAATGGGAGCGGATGCCGATTTTGACAAGCCGGCATGATGGATATGACGATCTACCCGGGCTGCCCCGGCGGGCAGCATGATTTTGAGAGAGGGAAGATATGGCTGAAAAGGTAAAAGAGGTCGGCGGAGGACCCAGAGGCATGCGGGGACGCCCGCGCCCCAGAGTGGAGAACCCCTGGAAGATCTTCCGCAGGATCATCTCATATGTCGTCAGGTTTTACGGCCTGCACCTGGTCGCGGTGGCATGCTGCATTGTGATCTCAGTCCTGGCCAATGTGCAGGGAACAATGTTTACAAGGACCCTGATCGACAGTTATATAATGCCCATGGTAGAGCAGGTGAAGGCGGGACAGGCAGATCCTGATTTTTCGCCTCTTCTGCATGCGATGGCGCGTGTAGCCTGTTTTTATGTGATCGGTATCGCGGCGGCCTATACCCAGGCCCGCACCATGGCCTTTGTCACGCAGGGCACCATGAAGAGGCTCCGCATAGAGCTCTTTGAGCACATGGAGAGCCTGCCGATCAAATATTTTGACACACATGCCCACGGCGACATCATGAGTGTCTATACCAATGATATTGACACCCTGCGCCAGATGGTCAGCCAGAGTATGCCCCAGCTGCTCAACAGCCTGATCACGGTCGTGTCGATCCTGGCCATGATGCTGGTACTGAGCATTCCGCTGACGGCGGTATCCCTGATCATGGTTGCCGTCATGCTGCTTGCCTCCGGAAAAGTCACCTCCATGTCCGGCCGCAACTTTATCGCCCAGCAGCGCAATCTGGGTAAACTGAACGGCTTTATCGAGGAGACCATGACCGGCGAGAAGGTTGTCAAGGTCTTCTGCCACGAGCAGCAGGCCATCCGGGAGTTTGACCTGCTCAACGAGGAACTCTACCAGAGCGCGGCGAAGGCCAACGGATTCGCCAATATCATCGGGCCGGTCAACGGCCAGCTGGGCAACACCAACTATGTTCTCTGCGCGATCGTAGGCGGTATCCTGGCGATCAATCACTATGCCGGTTTTACGGTCGGCGCCCTTGCCAGTTTTCTGACTCTGAACCGGGGCTTTTCCATGCCCATCAACCAGGTCAGCATGCAGTTCAACAGCATTATCATGGCCCTGGCGGGTGCGGAGCGTATCTTCAAGCTCATGGATGCCGAGCCGGAGACGGACGACGGCTATGTCATGCTGGTCAACTGTGAGCGCGATGCGGACGGCCGGATCGTCGAGACTGACAGACACACGGGACAGTGGGCCTGGAAGCACTATCACAAGGCGGAGGATACGACCACTTATCAGGCCCTGGAAGGCGATATCACCTTCAACGGCGTCGACTTCGGATACCGGGACGACAAGATGGTCCTGCACGATATCTGGATCCACGCAAGGCCCGGCATGAAGATCGCCCTCGTCGGTTCCACCGGCGCGGGAAAGACCACGATCACCAACCTGATCAACCGTTTCTACGATATTCAGGACGGCAAGATCCGATACGACAATATCAATGTAAATAAGATCAAAAAGGGCGACCTGAGGCGCTCGCTGGGAATCGTCCTGCAGGAGACACACCTGTTTTCCGGCACGGTCCGAGAGAACATCCGCTACGGCAAGCTGGATGCCTCTGACGCGGAAGTCGAGCGCGCCGCAAAGCTCGCCAATGCGGACGGCTTTATCAGGCGCCTGCCCCAGGGCTATGACACCATGCTGACCGGAGACGGCGCCAACCTCTCACAGGGCCAGCGCCAGCTTCTGGCAATTGCCCGCGCTGCGATCGCGGATCCGCCCGCCCTTATCCTCGATGAGGCGACCAGTTCGATCGATACCCGCACGGAGAAGATCGTGCAGGCAGGTATGGACCGTCTCATGAAGGGCAGGACGACCTTTGTCATCGCCCACCGGCTCTCCACGATCCGCAACAGTGATCTCATCATTGTCCTGGAACAGGGCAGGATCGTCGAGCAGGGCACTCACGACCAACTGATCGAACTCGGCCAGCGCTATTATCAACTGTACACGGGCAAAAAGCCCGAACTGGCGGGCTGATCTTCTAAAGGCGGAAAGTAAATGGAAAACGTGCAGCGTCATATAAGCAGAGAGGAACTTTTTCCTTTCGTCCACTACGAATACGGGGAAGCCTACTACGGCAGCTGCGGGGATCTCCGCTACAGGATTGCCCGTGAGCCGCTGCAGAACGTGCACTATACGCCCCCGGAAAAGCGGGGAGAGGCTGTCCTGCGCGCGGTTGTCTGGCGCGGTCCCTATGGATACGCGGCGACGGAAGAGGCCCTGAAAACCATCAGGGATTTTCCCTTCACCGAAGAAGGAATGCAGGAGGCGGCCGACTGGCTGGACGGACAGGTACAGGCTGCCGCAGAATCTCTTTGACCGCAGATCCCTCTGACCGTATTCTGACCGTATCGGAGACAGTGCGTCAGGAATATGCCTGTGCCCGGAGGCGGTCCGGCACGGCCGGCAGGCTTTTCCGGCGGCGGCAGAAATATGCCTGTGCCCGGAGACGGCCCGGCATGGCCGGCAAGGGTGAAAATGGAGAATAATGAATGCAAAAAAAATATGAATCTGATCTACAGGATCCCTTTGCGCCCGATACGGAGCCGGACAAACAGGCGGTTCCCCATGCGGCGCCGAAGAGGAGAAAGAGCCGCGTAGCGGGTTTTTTCCGGATCTCAATCATACTGGGAATCATCCTCTGGGTGACAGATTTTCTGATCTTTTTCCTTGACCCGAGGGCGTTTGCGGCTGTTACCATAGACTGTCTGATCTACACCTGTGTCATGGCCGCGGCTTTTATCAGCAGCCGCGCCATCTACATGCGGGAAATGACAGCCTTTGCGGAGGAGTTCCAGAGCCTGGAGGGCCAGCTTCTGCGGGAACAGGATATGCCCTATGCCCTGCTGGACGAGGGCGGCCATTTTATCTGGATGAATCCGGCCTTTGAAAAAGTGGTTCACAGGGACCGCTCCTACCGCCGGCCGATCTCGACGCTGATCCCGGCGCTCACCCGCGATGTATTTCCCACGGATGACAAGCAGGTCAAGGTTCCCGTTGAAATGGTGGGCAACAGCTACAGTGCCCAGATGCGCAGGATCCAGGTCTCTCATTTGGGGGGCGATTACGAGTCCCTGGGGGAAACCTCCGGCAGCATCATCTCTCTGAATCTGGTAGACAATACCGCCATGCGTCTGGCGATCCGGGAAGTGGATGACCAGAGCCTTGCGGTCGGTCTTTTCTATATCGACAACTATGACGAAGTCATCGACACGGTGGAAGAGGTGCGGAAGGCTCTGCTGATCGCCCTGATCGACCGGAAAGTCAACCAGTACATCAGCGCGATCGACGGCCTGTGCAGCAAGATCGAAAAGGACAAATATCTGATCATTCTGCGCAAGAAATCCCTGCAGGTGCTGCAGGACGGCCATTTTGATATTCTGGACGATGTCAAAAAGGTCAGTGTCGGCAACGAGATGGCCGTCACGCTCAGCCTGGGATTCGGCCTGGACGGTCTCGCCTACACGCAGAACTATGAATTTGCCCGAAATGCAGTCGATCTGGCCCTGGGAAGAGGCGGTGATCAGGCCGTCATCAAGTACCCGGATAACGTGGTCTACTACGGCGGAAAGACCCGGCAGGTCGAGAAGAACACGCGCGTCAAGGCCCGTGTCAAGGCCCAGGCCCTCAAGGAGATCATCCGCGTGCGGGATGCGGTCTTTATCATGGGACACAAGATGGGCGACCCCGACAGCTTCGGAGCGGCCGTCGGTATCTACCGGATCGCCAAAACACTCGGAAAAAAGGCTCACATCATCATCAACGAGCGCACGATTTCCCTGGAACAGATCCTGCGCCTGTTTGATAATAATCCGGAATACGGGAAAGATTTTATCATCAACAGCCAGCAGGCACTGGAAATGGTCACGGACAACGCCTGCGTTGTGGTCGTTGACGTCAACACCCCCGGACGCACGGAGTGCCCGGAGCTTCTGACCCGATGCAAGTCGATCGTCGTCCTGGACCATCACCGCGCGGGCAAGGATATCATCGAGGGAGCGACCCTTTCCTATGTGGAAGGCTACGCGTCCTCCGCCTGTGAGATGGTCGCCGAGGTCGTTCAGTACACGGGGGAGAGTATCCGTCTCCGCCCCGAAGAAGCGGATGCCATGTACGGTGGCATCGTCGTCGATACAGACGGATTTGTCAACAGGGCGGGTGTCAAGACCTTCGAGGCGGCGGCTTTCCTGCGCAGGAGCGGCGCGGACGTCGTGCGTGTCCGCAAGCTCTTCCGTGAGGAGGCGGCCGATTACAAGGCCAGGGCGAATGCGGTTTCCCAGGCGGAGATCTATCGGGACTATTTTGCCATCTCCACCTGCTGGGGAGACGGCCTTCGCAGCCCCACCGTGATCGGTGCCCAGGCGGCCAACGAGCTCCTCAATATTGACGGCGTCAAGGCAAGCTTTGTCCTGACCCCATATAACGGGCAGATCTTTATCAGCGCGCGTTCCATCGATGAGGTGAACGTCCAGCTGGCCATGGAACACATGGGCGGCGGCGGCCACATCAACATGGCCGGAAGCCAGATGGAAAATGCCACCGTCGACGAGGCCATCCAGGCTGTCAAGCGGGTCATCGATCAGATGATCGAAGAGGGCGAGATCGACGCCTGACCGAAACACAAAGAAGAGTGCGGAGCACTCAGATCCGGAGATATGGAATTCCGGGGACGCGGAGTGCGGAGCGCTCTGGTCCGGAGACAGGCAGCAGGTATTAGGAGGCCGGCTGACCGGCCCTGTACAATATATCATTCAGGAGGAAACAGGACATGAAAGTTATTCTTTTACAGGATGTAAAATCTCTCGGTAAAGAGGGCGATATCGTCAACGTCAGTGACGGATATGCAAGAAACTTTGTCATCCCCAAAAAGCTGGGCGTTGAGGCCAATGACAAGAACAAAAACGATCTGAAGCTGAAGAAACAGCGCGAGGCAAAAGAGGCCGCTCAGCGTCTTGCCGAGGCACAGAAGCTGGCCCAGGATCTGGAGAAGGTCACCGTCGTGGTCACTATGAAGGCCGGCGAAGGCGGCCGCGTCTTCGGTTCCGTCAGCGCCAAGGAAATCGCCCAGGAGGCCAAGAAGCAGCACAATCTCGA
>DGRU01000029.1:0-2935 GCA_002390025.1 Lachnospiraceae bacterium UBA4380 | reverse complement strand
CTGGACAAGAAGAAGATCCAGCTCGCTGAGCCCATCAAATCTTTCGGCAGCTTCGAGATTCCGATCCGCCTGCATCCCCAGGTGACCGGCAAGTTCATGCTCAAGGTCACGGAAGCATAAAACCGCAGCTGTAAAACGGAGAAAACAATGGCACAGGATGATATGATCAGCAGGGTCATGCCGCATAGTCTGGAGGCAGAGCGGTCTGTGCTGGGCTCTATGCTGATCGATCCGGAGGCAGTCGAGACTGCGTCCGAGATCGTGAAGGAAGAAGATTTTTATGCGCGGCAGAACGGGATCCTGTTCCAGACCATGCTGGATATGCATCGGAAAGGCATTGCCATAGACCCTGTGACGCTGCAGTCAAAGCTCCGGGAGAAAAATCTCCCCCCGGAGCTTTATTCTGATGAGCTGATCCGGGAACTGATCACCACTGTCCCCACTTCAGCCAATATAAAATCCTACGCAAATATCGTCGCGGAAAAATCCCTTCTGCGGAGCATGATCCGGGCCAATGAGGAGATCGCCGGTAACTGCTACGCGGAAAACGAAGAGATGGAGACACTCCTGGATAAGGCGGAGAAACGCATTTTCGAGATCTCCCAGAGAAGAAGCGCGGGAAACTTTGTCCCGATCAGCCAGATCGTCCTCAACGCCATGGACAAGATCGAGCAGGCATCCAGGATCAAGGGCAATGTCACCGGCCTCTCCACCGGATTTACGGACCTGGACAACCGGACAGCCGGCCTGCAGCCTGCGGACTTTATCCTGATCGCGGCGCGTCCCTCCATGGGCAAGACAGCGCTTGTCCTGAATATAGCGGATTATATGACCATGCGGGAGAACAGGTGCGTGGGCATTTTTTCACTGGAAATGTCCAAGGAACAGCTGGTAAACCGTCTTCTGGCCATGCAGTCCCATGTCGAGGCCCAGAAGATCCGCACCGGCGATATGAGCGAGAATGAGTGGGCGGAAGTAATCGAGAGCGCCGGCAATATCGGCGAGAGCCGCCTGATCATCGATGACACGCCGGCCATCTCGGTGGCGGAGCTCCGCTCGAAATGCCGCAAGTACAAAATGGAGTTCGGCCTGGAACTCGTCATTATCGACTATCTCCAGCTCATGAGCGGCTCGGGCAGGAGCGGAGATTCCCGGCAGCAGGAGATCTCGGACATCTCGCGTTCCCTCAAGGCCCTGGCCAGAGAACTGAACGTTCCTGTCGTGGCCCTTTCCCAGCTCTCCCGTGCTGTGGAATCGAGGCCCAACCACAGGCCCATGCTGTCCGACCTGCGTGAATCCGGCGCCATCGAGCAGGATGCCGACCTGGTCATGTTTATCTACCGCGACGACTATTACAATGAGGATTCCGAGAAGAAGGGCATTGCGGAAATCATCATTGCAAAACAGAGAAACGGTCCCATAGGAACGGTAGAACTCAGCTGGCAGCCTTCGCTGACCCGTTTTGCCAACCTTGCCCGTTAATACTCTGCTGTCTGAATGACAGGCAGGATGGGTTTCTCATATACAGTCAGAATATTATTACTTGAGGAGGTACACTTGATGGAGCACTATTTTGAACCACAGATTGAGTGCGCTTCTCGGGAGCAGATCACTGCTTGGCAGGATGAGCGTCTTGTCAAAACCGTGAAGCGTGTCTACGAGGCGGTTCCCTATTACAGACAGAAAATGGATGAAAAGGGTGTAAAACCTGAGGACATTGAAGGCATAAAGGACCTTCACAAACTGCCCTTCCTCAGCAAGGAGGATCTCCGCAGACAGTATCCCTACGGACTGCTTGCCACCCCTCTTTCGGACTGCGTCCGCATTCATTCCACCAGCGGTACGACCGGCAGGCGCGTTGTGGCCTGCTACACACAGAATGACATCGATATGTGGGAGGGATGCTGTGCAAGGGCCCTGGCGGCCGCAGGAGCCACCAGAGATGATATTGTGCAGGTCTGCTACGGTTACGGCCTTTTCACCGGCGGAGCGGGACTCCACGGCGGCTCTCACAGGCTGGGTTCCCTGACCCTTCCCATGTCCTCCGGCAATACGGACCGTCAGCTCCAGTTTATGACAGATCTGGGTTCCACCGTCCTGTGCTGCACGCCGTCTTATGCCGCCTATCTTGCGGAGACCATCACCGAGCGCGGGATGCGCGACCAGATCAAACTCAAAGCCGGTATTTTCGGCGCAGAGGCATGGACCGAGGAAATGCGCCATGACATCGAGGACAAGCTCGGGATCAAAGCCTATGACATCTACGGACTCACCGAGATCTCAGGCCCCGGTGTTGCCTTTGAGTGTTCCTGTCAGGACGGCATGCACATCAATGAGGACAACTTCATCGCGGAGATTATCAATCCCCAGACCGGTGAGGTCCTCCCCTATGGCGAAAAGGGAGAGCTGGTCTTCACCTCCATCAACAAGGAGGCCTTCCCCCTCCTGCGCTACCGCACCAAGGACATCTGTGTCCTGAATCCGGAGCCCTGCGCCTGCGGAAGGACGCATATCCGCATGGCCAAGCCTATGGGCCGCAGCGATGACATGCTGATCGTCAAGGGCGTCAACGTATTCCCCAGCCAGATCGAGACCGTCCTCATGAACGACGGATATCCGGCCAACTACCAGATCATAGTGACAAGAGAGCACCACAGCGACCGGATCGAGGTCCAGGTCGAGATGACTCCCGAGATGTTCTCCGACTCCCTCAAGGACATCACAAAGCGCGAAAAACAGCTGGTCAACGACCTCAAGGCCATGCTGGGCATCTACTGTGTCGTCAAGCTGGTCGCGCCCAGATCCATCCCCAGGAGCGAGGGCAAGGCAAAGCGCGTGATCGACCAGAGAAATCTCTATAAGAAGTAAATAACAGCGATATCAGAGCAAACAATTAATACAACGGCTAATCAAAGCGGTTAATTGATATAACAGC